>CAJUFL010000043.1 GCA_910585605.1 uncultured Lachnospiraceae bacterium
GTATTGAATTTTCAAGGTGCATAAGCGAAAAATATGTGCGAAGTTTGAGTAAATATTTTGTATGAGTAATTCCCAGCCCCCGAGAAAATGAGTATATTTGCCCATCTCTCACTTTACCACATAAACAATAATTGTTATTTACTGCAATAACATAATACTCATCCGGTAATCCTTGCTGTCTTTGCTCCAATGTTTTACCAATAAAGTCAAATCCTTCTTCTGTAAGCCCACTAAACGGAAAAGTAAGCAGTCTTTTATCCGGCTTTATAAAATATTTAAGACACCAAATAAAATCCTCATGGATTTTGCATTTTAATAAATCTTCATATTCTTTGACAACAATATTCTTTTTTTCATTTCCAATATGTAATTGTGTACAAAGTTTCCTTATTTCATTTTTCTTTTCATCTACATGTTTTTCAATATCTATCTGCTCCCTTTCACTTTTATCATATGTTTTAACTAAATTTTTCCTTAATATGACTAACCAATTCATCACTCTAAAAAGTACAAAAATCATAAATATAATGAAAAAATAATAAAATAGTAACTTTTTATCCCTTTCCGAAATAACATACGGTACACATCTTCTTACCTCTTTATTTCCGTTTTTTACCGCAACATAAATTGTATCAAATTGCTTTACTTCAGGATATTTTGATATTCTATTAACATAATCTAATCCATTTATCTTATAAGATATCAATATCTCTGTATAAGTCAACAAGGGTTCTGTTTTTCCCATTATAATTGTTTTTTCCCTTTTTTCCATAACCTGTGCAGCAACCACATCATAACTTGCTTTATTTAACTTATAATATAAATAATCAAATTGCTGTGCGAACATTTTGATATACAAATCAATTATAATGAATATAATTACACCTGTGTATATAAACTTTTCTAATCCCTGTCTAGTATTTTTCATATAATCTCTAATCCTCCAATGGTATTCCCTGTATCCCCAGTCACATTTTCCTGTGACAGCAGTCCCTTCCCGTAAAGATAATAAGTAGTCTCCTTCCGTTATCCTGCCTTGCAACACCTGACTAAGCTCCGGCTGCCTGTTTACCACATACTCTGTCCTCTTTGTTCCCGTTGTCACCGCTGTCCGGTTATTCTCGACATCATACTCATAACTGATATCCCCTGCCTTTATCAGACGGTTGCGGCAGTCATAGACAAACTCTTCCATTTTTCCCTGTAACGATCCATATGTCATCTTTGCCGTGGCAGTCCCTGTAAAATCCAGTTCCCTGCTGTAGAGTTATTTTACTTCGGTAATATTGCCGGATGCATCATAGCTGTATTCCTGCTGATTAGTAATTATATTCTTACGCTTATCAAAATAGATAGGCAACACCTGCATTATTTCCTATTTCTGTGTCATATTCATTCCGAGTGTTTTCTACCTATATCAGAATAATTTTAATGCCACCCTAAAGTACGCTTTATATCATTCATATCTGCTTCATAAAATAATGGATAAAGCAATAAGAACATAATTATAATGATAAATGCTATTATAATCCACCTTACATCATACTTATTTAGATTATCAATAATAATTTTCCCAAGTATCATTATTGCAATTAACCACAATATCATCCCCGGTATTTCCAAATCTTTTCTCCAATATATTTTAGTTCTTACCGCAATACTCCCATTTGTGGCAATTGTCAATTTATCACCTATTTTATCTTTTACTCCCCTTCTCACGATTATCTTTTGTGATATATCATATTTAGTATATTGTACAACTGCTATATTACATTTTCTTCTAAACAGTGCACACTCATCAAACCAAAGAATTTCTGCCTCTGTACAATACTTCTTCCACAAAAAGTTCTTTCTTATTATTAGATCCTCAAAAATATATACATTGAACACTGTTATTAAACAAACAAATATTACACTAATTATTCCCATTTTTCCTCCTTTTTCTCCTCTAAGAATTCATACATACTATTCATTGCATCTGAAAAATCTGAAATAATACCAAATACAGCATCTTGTATCCAGTCTGCCAATGCCATATTACCTATAGTCATTACTAAACCTGTAAATGCATCTTTAATAATAATATAGCTACTATCTATTTTAGCAAAATCATTCTCAAACACACCTTCCCAAGCTCTTCCAATTCCTACACCTATATCAGTGCAGTATGTCAATATACTTACGATTCCTATTCCTTCTCCCACACCAGGAATTTTTGAAAGAAAACCTCCAATAAAAGAACTAATTGTATTTATTTTTTCTAATAATACTAAAAACTCATGCCACTCATCATAGATGCTCTTCGCCAACCCAAACGGATCCAGAAAACTCACCGGATTCCCTTCCACATAAGCATACCGGTTCAGACTACTAATCCTCTCCAACGTACCCGTCAGCACATCCTGGTTGATGAACCTTTTAATATCCACATTATAGTAACGTGCCCTCATGTAATAGAGCCCATTTCCGTCTGTGGTCACACCAAACTGTCCATTATACAGGAACGGCACCGTATCGCTGTATTCTCCTTCCAGCAGTTCCCCGTAAGGAGTGTAATGATAGGAATACTTCACCTTTCCGTCCTGGTCCGTCACTGCCATGGTGCTTCCCACGTTGTTGAAATGGTATGTCAGGTATCCTCCTGTCACGTTTTCCTGTGACAGCAGTCCCTTACCGTAGAGATAATACGTAGTCTCCACCCTTTCTCCATCCGTTATCCTGCTTTGCAGTATCTGGCTTAATTCCGGCTGGCTGTTTACCACATATTCTGTCCTCTTTGTTCCTATTATTACCGCTGTCCGGTTATTCTCGGCATCATACTCATAGCTGGTATCCCCTGCCTTTACCAGACGGTTCCGGCAGTCATAGACAAACTCTGCCATCTTTCCCTGTAACGGTCCATAGGTCATGTTGCCGTCTTTGTCATATCTTATCTCTTCCCCGTTATACGTAAGCAGACGGTTGTTGGCATCATATGTCATTTCAGCACCAGCAACTGTTCCTAAATCTAACGAACCGCTCTCCAATACCTTAACCGCAGTTATATTCCCCGAAGCGTCATAGCTGTATTCCTGCCGGTTGACCACTGTCTCCCCGCACTTGTCAAGGATGGAAATGAGCCTGCCTGCTTTGTCATATGCCCTTGTCTCAATGGTTCCGTCAGGACGCTTTGTCTTCACCAGCCTTCCGTTCTCATCATAACTGTAAACGGTCACACGGTCTTTCCAGTCCGTAACGGTTTTGATACTGCCGTTCCTGTCATAGGTATAGGTGACTGCTTTTCCGTCAGGGTATGTCAGCTTCACCAGATTGCCAAGCCTGTCATAGGTATACCCGATCTGATTCCCTGCCGCATCTTCATATGATGTTATCCTGTTCAGCCTGTCATACGTTCTGGTTATCCGGCTGACCCTGTCCCCGGCAGTTTCCGTGACCGTCAATACATTATCATTTGCATCATATGCATACTCGATCACGCCTGCTTCATCGCTCTGTTTTATAAGCCGCCCCAGGGCATCATATTCATAGGCTGTTTTCTGGTTCCGGCTGTTGGTCTTTGACGCCGCCAGATCCTTTGCATTATAGGTATATCTGACATGGTAGTCTTCCCCGATGATCTCATCCGTCAGGTTATTATTGAGGTCATACTGGTAACTGGTCACCCCTCCGTTTGGATTGGTCAGGGTCTCTATGTTTCCCATGCTGTCATAGGCAGCACCAGCGGTATTCCCCATGGCATCCGTGGAGGATGCCAGATACCTGCCGCCCACGTAGGAATATGTGACCGCACTCCCTGTTCCTTCATTCATCTGCTTTATCAGGTTGCCCATGGCATCATAACTGTTTTTTGTCACACTGCCAAAGGCATCCGTGACCTCTGTGCATCTGCCAAGGCAGTCATAGGCATAGCTTTCTGTTTTCACCCCTTTGGCATCATAGACCGCAGTCAGGCTGGAGTTAAGGTCATACTCCATCTGCCTTGTATTTCCCTCCCCGTCTGTCAGGGCGGTGACATTTCCAAGATTATCATATTCCATGGACAGGGATACATCCTCTTTTTCTGTATCCCCCTTCCTTATCATGGAAATGATCTGTCCCCCTGCATCATAGGCAAACTCGGTCACTCCGCCCTCTGCATCTGTGATACGGGTGCAGTTCAGGGCTTTGTCATAATCATACTTTGTCACGCCACCGTTGTAATCTGTCTGTCGGACGATTTTCCTGTATTCATTATACTCTAATCTTGTAGAATTTCCCAGTGCATTTTCTACGGATGCCAGATTTCCGTCTTTGTCATATCCAAAGACAGTGGAATCTCCTGCACCGTCTGTCACCCTGGTGATCCTTCCGGCATCATCATAGGCAAGAACCGTCGTATTGCCATTTGCATCCGTCTGACTCTCCAACAGTCCGTTTTCATAATAGGTATACGTTATCTCTCCTCCATTGCCCTGCACCATGGACAGAAGCTGACTTCCCGCATTATAGCTGGCAGTCTGGATGCCCTTAAGGGTATCCGTCAGGGAAATGGCATTTCCCGCCGCATCATAGACTGCCTCTGCCGTGGTCTTCCCATCAGGACAGGTAATCTTCGTTATGTTGCCGTTATCATCATACGTATAGGTAAATGACGTCCCGTCCGGATGTTTTTCCTCTGCCAGCCGGTCTTCCTCATCATAGATATAACTGGTAGTATTTCCCAATGCATCCGTCTTTGTCAGCATGTTCCCATAACCATCATAGGTATAGGATACTGTGGCTTTCCTGCCATCTTCCATGGCAACACTTTCCTCTGTCACCCTGCCGGATGCATCTACTTTATAATCCGTCCGGATCCCTGCACCGTCAGTGTACTGCACCACATTGCCGTTTGCATCATAGGCAAAGAAATGGGTATTTCCGCTGTAATCCGTCAGGGCATGGGGCATCCCTTTTTCATATGCATAGGAAATGGTCCCAAGTGCTGAGGTTTCCGTTAAAATCTGTCCATCCTCATTATAAGTATAGGAAGCCTTAAGCCCGTTACCTCCGGTAACAGACGCAAGCTGTCCCCCTTCATTATAGGCATAACGGATATCCGTTCCATCATTGCACCGCATATGGGTCACACGTCCGCTGTCGTCATAGGAATAATCCGTTATCCTGCCCGTGGTCTCTTCTATTTTTACTATATTTCCGTTTTCATCATAACTGTAGCTTTTGCCTGTACCATCCGGATACCGGCAGCCTGTCATCTTATAATAACGGTTATATGCATATTCCGTAACCCCGCCGATGGCATTGACATATCTAAGCCCCTGCCCGTATCTGTCAGACACTGCCTGTTCTGTCGTTCCGTCCGGGTTGGTCATGGTAACGGATGTTGTCCCGCTGTCAGCATCCTCTGTATAAGCAAATCTTGTCAGCTTATCCTGGTTTCCGTTTACTGTCTGGGATAATACCCTTCCAACTTCATCATAAGTATTTTCTACATATACAGAGTCCTCTCCCTCTTTTCCTTTTATAATATGTCCCTGTCCGTCATATTCATAGACCAGTCTTTTCCCGCTTTTACTGGTCAGGGCTGTCATACAGTTATTTTCATATTCCAATACTGTCTTGTGTCCTGCTGCATCGGTGACACTGACAATCTGCTCTTCCTCATCATAGGCAGCTGTAATGGTTTTTCCTGTTGCTTTGTCCGTGATTGTCAGTAAATCCTCCGACTTCTGTATAACTACTTTCCTGCCATCTTCTGTCTGATAACCTGTTAACGTCCCGCTTTTGTCAAATTGATACTGTTCCTGGCCCGAAAACAGGGTATAACCATCCTCATTCTTAACAATATAGCACTGTTTGGAATCACTCCCCGCCTGATAGTAGGTACGTTCCAGCATGGAGTCGTCCTCTAATATAATCGTATTCCCATCAACTGTTCCGCAGACCGTATCCGCTGTTTCCTCCGATTCTGCAAAATACAGCATTTCATAAGGATTAGGATGAAGAATGACCATGGAACCATTCCGTTCCAGCTTCATCTCATAATTATGATACCAGCCTTTTCCCAGCTCACCTGCCGCTTCTGTATACAATGAATTGTAATTCATGTCAAAAAACAGTTCAGTACCACCGGATACTGCTGCAACCCCATGGTTCACCGTAAAGGCACCTGTCATCAGGTCAATGGGATCCTTAACTTTTTGGGAAGAGGAATCGGTTGCAGGCGTCCTATTATTTTCAGTATTCTTGTTTTCAGTATCCCGATTTTCATGTGTCACAGTTATACTGGTAAATGACTTCTGGAGATGTCCTCTGACTGGCTGTATCGTAACCTCCATATCTGTGTTATTGACCTTCAATTCATGTAAATATTCTGTCAATAAAGGATAATACTCCCTGTCAGAATCGCCCTGTGCATTAAATGTGAATGCAAATGTCCCATACAAAACCCGCTTAGGTTTAAAAAGAGAGGCATTTAAAGTATCACCTGTCTGTAGGGAAAAACCGGAATCCGTATTTCCATCATTTGGATCATAATAATCAATCCCTGAATCATTTTCTATAACGATTCTATCCTCTTTACCATCTACGTCCAAAACCACTACGCTTTTTGTACTTATATTAGCATTATCATATTTTCCAAAACTTGTAGTCACATTATGATAATCCATATCCGATTCATTTTTCAGCTGGAACTGAACATAGTATGTTTCACCAATATACGCAGATTCTTCAGGAAAAACGTACAAATGCAGGCCTTTTCCCACCGTAACATCCAGCTTTCTTTCAGAAATCATTGTTTTATGAACCCGCAGATCGAAGGGCTGCATGACTGCATTCAATTCTACCTTTAACGGATAACTACCTGTCTTACTGCCGCTCACATACCATGTATGGCTTTTCTGTTCTCCCCCCTTTAAAGTTCCGATTTCCCAGTCAACACTGTTCTTCCCTTTCTTCTTCATCACCGCTGTTTCCAGACCGTCCGGAAGGTTAAGGCTTGCTATTGCATCCTCCAGGCGGAACTCCTCCCCTGCCTGGTTACAGATGGTAACCTCCACTTCATAGATATTTTTCATCCACGATATCGTTACCGGCACAATTCTGGTAATCATAATAACAGGTTTGGACGGATCATCCGAAACATTCGAAACCGTTACACTTTCCGATTTTTTAGACTTTTCATCAGATGTCTCCGCGGGCAGGATCATGTATGCTCCATCGTGGTAATAATATGTTGTACTCGGTTTCTCGCTGTTTATGGAAATACTAGTCCCTATCTTATCCTTTCCAAAGTCCAGTTTCACATCATATTGAAATACAACCTGGTTTTCTTTAGGATCAATCCCTGCCTTCTTCATCTCTTCATATGTCATTTCTTTAGTCGTAAATGATGCCTCAACAAATTCCCCCTTCTCAAGATCGATGACAATCTCACTCTTTTCTCCTTTCTTTACAGTAACCTCAGTACTATATGGCTGGTATCCTTCCTTATATGCCGCAATCTGGTAAGTTCCTTCACCAACCGGCATCGTCAGCTTTCCCCGGTTGTCTGTCTGGGGATCCACGCTGTTATGGCATGCACGTCCATTCATACAAAGTGCCACATCCGCATTGGGAACCGGCTTCCCGCCTGACATCACTGTCACATCTACTGTCCCGCTGTCCTTTCCCACTGTGATCATGGTAGCTGCCGTGGTCTCATTGCCGCTGTGATCCTTCACCAGCAGTTCAATCCGGTATGTTCCCGTCGCCATATATGTATATTCGCAGTTCTGTCCGTATACTACATCTCCGTTGCCCATATCCCAGCGGTAAGATGCAATCCCATCATTATCCTTACAGTCACCAGCAGAAAGGGAAATCGCAACATCCTTAGCCGCAAACATTGGCGGCAGTCCCGCCACTTCCGGACTTTGCACATCTTTATCAACCGCCTGGCCGCTGATAACTGATGCCGTAACATTTCCATAACGGTCATACAATAACAGCTGATATACATATTCCTCCTTGGGAGAGATTTCTTCCTCATAATAATGATTTTTACTTCCCTGTCTGATAGTCAATGCATCCCAAAAAGGATCCTGCTCCTGTTCCAACGCAGCCTCATACCTGCTCTTCGTCATTCTCTTAATCTTAAAACCTGCATAGTCTGCCTCCTTTACCTCATCCCATTCCAGCCGGATTGTCCAGTTGCCCGGTATCAGACAAAAATTACTGATGACTGGTCCGTCCAGATCAAGAATATACGTTAAAATCAAATCTTCGCTACGGTTTCCGCTCCTATCCTCCGCCTGGTATAGGACATCATAATTTCCTGACAGCAGACCGGTTTTATCCCATGGCAGCTCACAATCTCCTGTCTGTCTGTTTACGGTCTTCTCCCCGATTGCTATCCAGTCTGAAGTACCTGTCTGCCGATAATATGCCCTTACCTTTTCTACTTTCTCATTATCCCAGTACTCTATTTTCAACGGTGCAGATATTCCCAGCACTCTGTTCTTCGCATATACCTTACTAATCACAGGTTCTACGGTATCCTGCCTGGTCTTTACCGTTATATCCTCGGTTGCCAGTCCCCGGATCCCCTCTTTGTCATATGCAGCAATTCGGAAGCTGTATTCCCGTTCACTCTCCAGACGGTTCACTGTCAGACTATCAGCATATGTTCTTACGCCCCATTGGTATTTGTCGCCAATCTTTTGCTCTACAACATAATATGCTGCATCCTCTTCTGTCTCCCATGATAAGTGAACCGAAGTAATATCCGCTGTTGCAGACATAAGCTTTACCGGCTCTATTCCCGCAACATGAATCCGGCAGGTCTTAACCGCTTCCGTTTCATTGCCGCAATGGTCCACTGCGACGATATGAAGGTCATATACGCCTTTTCTGTTATCTACAGAAAATGTAAAATCCTCCGTGCAGGATGTGGCATATTCTCCAATGGTAACCCTGTATATCTCAACGCTCTGCTCTCCCTCCTTCGTCAGATATGCATAAATACTGCTCAGCCCGCTGTTATCGCTGGCTGTCACTTTGATATCTACTTCTTCGTTAAAAATGTCTCCCGGAATGCTATAGGTTATCTCATCAATAGTCGGTGGTATACTCTCTTTTATCGTCTTAACCGAAATTTTTTCTGTCTTCTCCCCTGCCGTCCCATACCGGCTGTACGGGATAATATAATACTGGTATGTGCTGCCGACACTTACACCTTTATCCACATAGCAAACAGCCATCCTGCTATCATTAGAAAACGTTTCAATCAGAGTTCCCCCACGATATAATCCATAGTAAGAACAGCCCGCATGACCGCTTTGTTCAAAAGATATTGTATTATATCCGTTTTCTGAAATCACACTGAATTGCTCCGGTGCTTCCGGCGGAAGGTCTGCCATCACGGTTTTGACAGATTCTTCTGACCGGTTTCCGGCTGCATCTACTGCTGAAACCCCGAATTGATAAGTCCTTCCATATTCCAGCCCTGTTTCGCTATAGTATGGTCTGCCAATATGTACACATTTTGTTATCTGATTATTGTTATGATCCTGATAGGAAACATATGCATTCTCCTGAACACTCGCAATCTCTTCCCCATCCTTTGTAATAATGTAATGATCTACATAGCTTTCCTGATCCTGATATGCACCGTTACAGTTAATCCTGATTTCGTCGCCTGCCACGCGGAACTCCGGACTTCTCCTATATGCAGGGGGATTTTCATCTGCCGGTGTTGTCACCTCCAGCACTTCACTTCTGTCCGATTCGTTACCAGCTCCATCCACAGCAGTCAGGTTGTAGCGGTAGGTCACATTTTCATTCAGAATGATATCCGTATAAGCGGTATCTCCTGTTTTACCGACATACAGCCCATTTCTGTATATCTTATAGCGGTACACCTCCATGTTATCTTCCGACTCATCCCACTTCAGACTCACAGAATAACAATTTTTCCCGGTACAGGTTAAGTTTTGCGGCACCGTCGGTTTTTCATAATCCTCATAACCGAGGATCAGTTCATTGGCGATATCTTCCTTTTCCCTGTTCAGGGTATAGCAGTTCAGCTTATTCACCAGAACCGCCCTGTTTAATCTGGAATCTGACCCATAAAATGTAATACCTGCCCGGTCCGTCGGTGTCGCATCCGGTTTCATAAAAGTAATGGTATGGCTGCCTGATGGCAGGAATGCATATTTCTGACTTTCTGTTGAATAGTATGAAGACACGTCATTAAAATTACCTGTAATATATATATTACCTGCCGTCATATAATCGGAATCCGAGGTCTTAACCTGTACCTCCATATCCTGTGCTTCTATGATATCGCCCTCATTTTTCATCACAATTTTCTGGTTCATATATAATGTGTCTGTATGCAGTCCTCCACCCGAAAGGACTGTCTCTGCATCCACCGTAATGTTCCCAGCATAAATATGGTATCCACAAAGATCCGTTTTTCCGTTTATAGACAGATCGCCTTCAATCGTCACATCCCCAGACAACGTTGACTGTTTTACAGTCAAATCCCCCTTAAAATGATGTCCGGAAATGTTGTCCAAATCCTGAAGTGTCAGACTATAAAACTGGTAATTTAACTTTTCCGGTAACAGGAGCATACCATCAACCTGAATGGGAAGTTCAATCTCCACCTCCGATTCATTGGTAATTTCCAGATTCCCCACCTGCATTCGGATGCTTTTAGATACCCCCGTGACAGACTGTTTTTTTGTTCCTGTCAGGCACAAACCGGTTCCGCAAAAAATCGTTTCCTCAGCAGAGGAATAGACAGAGCCTACGGATCCTTCTATATTCATATTACCAGATAAAGAGACTGTTCCCTTTGTCATATTCTTTAAAGAATGCGTGATAAAAATTGCATACCAGTCCCCGCCTATGGTGATCCTGTCATTCTCCTGCTCCATTATAATATCTATATTAGAGCGTTCCAGCTGCACCTCACCCGTTGTCCAGTCCCGATATGCACAGTTTAAGTCTCCCTTTACAATCAAATGTCCCCCATTGATACACAGGGTGCCTCCTTCCGCATAAAAGTCACCATTAACGGTAAGGGTATGACCATTCAAATCCAGAGTCCCTCCGGCTAAAATCAAGTCCTCGTCATACACCATATCCTGTTCTAAAGTATACCCTTCAATTCCTTCCCATATATACGAATAGGACTGATTCCTGATAGTATGGATAACCGTTCCCTCCGTAGCACGTGTCATCCCTCCGTTTCCATTAGAAACATAAAGAATCTCAAGGCAGGACTCTTTATTCTCAACCGTAACCTTCTGTATACCTTCACTGCCGGAGGTCACCACCTTATGCTCCCCGGAGCATACAAAACTATCCGGTGTTCCGGTATCCTTTACATAAAAATCACCGGTTACATCGATCTCTCCATTGCTGAGTTTTTCCGAAGAACGATTGCTTCCATAATAAAAATTGGTACATTTGATGGCAGATACTGCCTGTTCCATTTTAAGGGCACTATCACTTCCATCACAGAATATAACATCCTCTGCTCGGAGCTCACCTTCTATAGATACCGTTCCGGATTCCACATACACATTCTTTTTTACTGTAACTGTAGTTCTTATGAAGATATCACTTTGTATAGTCAGATTCCCTTCCACCGTCAGATAGCTTGCATCTCCAGCATCAGATACCACCGTAACATCTCCCCTGTACCGTCCGTAAACCCGATCTGTCCGCAGATACAAAATTCCCGAATACGGATTTGGATAGTTAAACCGATCAATACATACCCCATTATCAAATGACAAAGCTTCCTCAGAAATACTGTAAAAATCAACGATTGGATTTCCCAGCGGATTGTCCATTACAATATGGCGCTCCTTAGAATTGCCTGTGACAGATCTCCCATATATTTTAAAATCCTTGCTAGTGGCAAAATTCTTTGCATTTTCTCCCATCTGATACAGGCCTGCATAAAGATACCACGTCCCTGCACTCAGATATCCCGTATGGTCTGTCACTGACTGTGTAATAAAATCCCCATAAACATAGACATAACCGCCCTTCGTACAATCCATAAGAGCCGCTGTTTCACCAAACTTCTCCTTTCCCTGTACGGACTGAATCCGGTAATCACCGTATACACTTAACCCTCCGCCTTCCAGATGGACATCTGCATCCTGAATAAAATCACCGATAACCGTCAGATTCCGGTTTTTCAAATGAAGGGGGTCCCCTGTATAATAACAGGACCCATAAATGATATTTTTATCCCCCGGAATCTCACTATATTCCGCACAACCATAGGTAGTAGGACAACCATTATCTTCATAAGTCTTATGGTTATAAAACCCACTGAAACCAATCTGATGCCTGTCAAAGATATAATTCCCTTCCTCATCCATTTCCAGATTTGCAGTGGATACCGCAATATGTTCAAAGCCTGAGCTTTCCTTAGACACATAAATATTCTGGCTGTCTTCCCCGGAAAGCAGCAAAGTACTGTCCCCTGTCATCAGAAAATCACCTTTGGAAGGTGTCATTCCTCCATCGCTTGTATATACCTTCTGAATAAAATCGCCCCGCAGTTCCAGGATTCCCGCAGTAATGTCCGTTCCCAGCTGATTGGACGCTTCCAGCTGGATATCACCCTTTACAAGCAGGTAATCCTCCTCGTGTCCCATTGTAAGAAATTTGCCATTCGCATATAATATCTGCATGCTTTGCTCGATATCCATATATCCTCTGTCCAAGGTCAGGTTGCCGTCTGTCCACTGATAGTTTCCATAGACAATGAAATCCCCTGTTACAGCCAGCTCACTGAACTGGTTCACATCTCCCTCCACGACCAGGGAATGCCCATTTAATGCAAGCGGCTGATATATATTTAAATTTCCTTTGACCACCAGATCTCCTGTCAGCCTTGAAGGTATAGTTATGCTATAATCTCCTTCTATCACACCATTTTCTGCTGTCAGCTCCTGAAAATCCACTCCATCTAAAGATGTTTGTGCAGCCGCTTTCTCGACTTCCTTCATTTCCTGGGATATTTCTGTCTCTGTACTCTCGGATGTTTCACCCATCCCTGCTGTAGTGTCTGCCGATTCTTCTGCCTTTTTTGTCTCTGCCGCCTGGCTTTGTTCTACCTCTATGTTCTCCCCCTGCGGCATTTCCTCTTCAGAAGCTGGGAATATCCCCTCCCTGTCCCCTGTCTGGGCTGCATGTAATTCCCTGATATAGCCAAAATTCTCTATCTGCACTGCCTGGAGTAGCAATATTGCCGCCATTCCCACTGCAATCCATCTTTTTATCTGTTTTTTCATCGTAATTTCTCCCATCTCTTTTGTAACTAATTATGCTCCACAAATCCGCACTGAACTGTCTCCTCCTGACAGATTCTTTTTCAACCTCAGTGTCCTGCCCGTATTTTCTTTACTTTGCTATACCGGGAATATATGTATGCCCCAGTCTCCGTCTTTATATAAGCCCGAACCTTCACATAATAAACTCTTCCCTTTTTTACCTTCCATTTTTTATTCGTAACAGCCGCTTTTTCCTTCTTTCTGACTGTTATGGTCTTCGCCTGTTTAAAATCAGGCTTTGATGCATATTTAATCTGATAACCTGTTTCGCTGTACAACTCCTTATTCCTGAGTTTACGAATCTGAATCATCAAATAGCGTTTTCCCTTTTCTGTCTTCAGAGACTTGATCACTGGCCTGTTTTTCTTAAAGGAATCATACTGTTCAGAATTTGAACTGCTCCTTTGTAAATATATTTTTTTAATATTTATATACCCTCTGCCGTGAAGGCAGATTTTTTCATTCTTCAAATCTTCTTTCTTTGTATCTCCGGTCTCCGTCTTTTCTTCCGTTTTTTCCTCTTCCGAATCCCCACTTCCGGTATTTCCCTCCTCTATTTTATTCTTTTCCACCACAGTGGTCTTCAAATTACCAGTTTCATCATATACATATGTTATTTTAATTCCATCCGGATATTGTGCACTGACAAGCCTGCCTGATAAATCATAAGAATATTGTATGCTGCTCTCTTTGGCATACACATGTTGCATATTTTTACCGGCATCCTGTTTTGCCACATACAAAATCCAACAATTGCCAATTATAAGAAATGTTGTAAAAAATAATATTTTATTTACTTGCTTCATATACCAATCCTCTCCCCCTAAATTATGCCTAAAAAATTAGCAATCCAGCCATTAACGTTACCGCTTCATGACTGGATTGCCCGACGAAAATTGAAAAATTGAAAGTTATAACACCCTGAGTGAGGGCTGATTTGGAAGTTATCACCACCGCATCATCTATAACTTTAAATAAAGTATACACCAAATACATAAAATATATTATTTGACCAAATCGTTATTTTTTGTTGGAAATTGTTGGGATGTGTCGTATAATATAAAAACAGACAGTTACAAACACAGGAGGGAGCTAGTTTTTATGAACAGAGAATTAAACATTTTGCTAATCGAAGACGATATCGATACCTGTAAACACTTTACTGAATATGCCGATTTAACAAAAGACATATCCATCAGTGCAATTACAAACAATTCATACCGTGCAGTTGAACTGCTGACAGAATACCTTCCTGACGCTATTATACTTGACCTGGAACTCAATCAGGGAAAAGGAAATGGACTATTGTTTTTACAGGATCTCCATAAGCTTTCCCTCCCATTTAAGCCTTATATCCTGGTTACAACCAATAATTCCAGTGCGCTTACATATGATTATGCCCGCAAATACGGTGCTGATTTTATCATGTCAAAACATAAAGATGATTATTCCGAACAGGCTGCATTAGAATTTCTGAAAATGATGAAAGATATTATCCAAAACAATATCTCTCAAAACCGCACAAATTATAATCCGGATGAATCTTCCTCCCAGAAGGAAAAACGCCTCATTCGTCTGATCGATATAGAATTAAACCAAATCGGCATAAGCCCCAAGGCAATTGGCTACAAATATCTCACCGATGCCATTCTCCTTGTCATGGAGGGACATACCAATAACCTTTGCACTACCATTGGAGACAAATATTCCAAAACAGATGCCAGCGTGGAACGGGCTATGCAGAATGCCATCAATAACGCCTGGCGTTCCAATGATATTGATGAGTTATTGAAACACTACTCTGCCAGAATTAATTCCGACCGGGGTGTCCCAACCTTAACTGAATTTGTGTATTACTATGCAAATAAGATAAAAAATGATTGTTAACTAAACTAGTCCAGCCACCTGCTGGCTGGATGCATCCATCCAGCCAGAATGTACTTGTACCTTAACGGCCAGTCCATATACTTTGCACAATTTTCCACCATTTTTCAAACATAACGCCACCTCCTTCCTGCTTTACATCAGGAAGGATACGAAAAATACACCTTTTTTTGCATTGGTATAATGTATTGATTTACTATTGCTTTTTATTTATTTAAGGAGAATCTATGCTATATTTCATCAAAAATTTTGGAATTATTACCTGCTGTATTTATTTTTTTGTAAAATTACTGCACCTTTCAATCACAAAAAAATCTTTTATTGTATTTTCATCCTTTGCCATGGCACTGACGATATTTTCTATTGCTCTGGATTCCTATTGTCCCTATGCCGCCATACCCATTTTATATTTAGTCTTGATAACATTTTTCACCTGCCAGACAAGGGAACAGCTTACCGTGGTCGTCACATCTGCCACAATTTCCTTTGCCCTCAGCTATACCCTTTTTACGGCGGCGGCAATGATAAGTGGCACTTTATGTCTTGCACTTCCTGAAAATTATCCCCACTTCCTCCCGCAGTTATTCTGCTGCATCATCCAGTTACTGCTGATGCTGATTCCCTTCCGTTTCAATCGGTTAAAAAAGGGAATGCCGTTTTTAAGAAAATCTGTTTATGCCATCCCCGGAACCATTATCAGCAGCATCATTCTATGCACAGCTGTATTGTTGAATACCAGCACAGATAACTTAATTTACCTGATTCCCATGATATTACTTATCATTTTGGGAATCCTCATTTACGTTTATTGGAAAAATAATCTGACAAAAACCTACATAGACAAACTGAATCAAAAGAATATCGAATCCCTGAATGCGGATTTATTAGAAAAGCAGCAGCAGATTGATATGCTGACACAGGATAACCAACGATTATCTAAAATTATTCACAAGGATAATAAATTGATTCCTGCAATGGAATATGCAGTGGAAAGATATATCAAGGACAGCAGTCTATCTGCCAGAAACGAACAGATTGGAGCAGCACTGCTGGAGGATTTGAAACGCCTTGCAGGAGAACGCAAGGGCATGATTCTCTCACAGGAAAAACAATGTGAACAGCTTCCGCTCTCTAATGTAACCGGAATTGACAGCCTGTTACATTATATGCAGCAAAAGGCAATGGCATCTGATATTTCCCTGCATGTCACTTTAGATTGTGAAGTTTCTAACCTGATTGGAGAAATTATTGAAGAATCCACACTCAAGACCCTTTTGGCAGACTTACTGGATAATGCCATCATAGCTTCCAGATACAATAACGGACAGCATATCCTCTTAAACATTGGGTTTGTATCCCAAAACTATGCCATTCACGTTTTTGATAGTGGAATTCCCTTTACAAAAGAGGTATTACTGTCACTTGGAAAAAAACAGATTACCACTCACGCTGACGATTCAGGGAGTGGTATTGGAATGATGCAGACCTATGAAATTTTGAAACAATATGAGGCCAGCCTGCTCATTGACGAATTTACACCGGATACTGGTTTATATACCAAAAAAGTATCCGTGGTGTTTAACAGACGGCATCAATACACTTTATATACAACGAGAAACAGAGAAGAAATTACCTATCTGAGCCAGAGGGGGGACTTGGGGGTTGTGGAGAAATGAAGGATGTGATAGTAAAAAAGCAACTAATCATCATCCTCCTTAACAAGGTTTTCCTCCTACAATTTTTAAGGCACCAATATTTTTCCTATATCACAACCCTGATAATAAATCCCGCCATTGTTTAGAATCAACTCTATTTTATATTCTCCCTTAGGAAAAATCGCCTTATCTGCCGTCAGTCTATATCCGGCCCACTGATATCCTTTACCTAACTGTAAAGAATTTACAACATCTTCCCTGGGAATATTAGCACACCTCAATATCCATGACTGATTATTTTTTGTATCAGTCAGCATCATATATTTCTTTACTCTATGCGATGTGACATGATCCATATATGCCCATCCCTCAACTGTTACACTTGTATCATCTTCAATAAAGGTGTCGTTGTTGATATGTACACTTGAATCCTTTAAAACAGCAGCATTATCTATTTCCAAAATCGGAATATAATCACCCAGCTTCACAACAATAAAATTATCTTTCTCTACAATATATCCCGATGCCGGATATGCTGCCTGACCCATACTAATATTAGCAGCTTCTACAAAATCCTCATCAGTCCCTTCCTTTAACTGCATCCCCAACATCTCAAAATATGCATATACCCTTACATAAAGCGTCCGATTACAAAGCAAATTCTCTCCTATTATGTCATGACGGAACATAGAGTCAATCCCCAGTTCAATGTCGAAAGGAGAAGAATATGCATCTATTGCTCCTACAAAGACCACAGGTTTTTCTTTGTAATTCTTTGTAGTTGCCTGCAAATCACGATAAATATTATTTGCCACCTCCAAATCTCTCTCATCTTTAATATAATCGCAATATATGACCTTATTTACGTGTAACGCATTATAATATATATTTACTGATAAAAATAAAACTGCAAGAATATATATTTTTTTATAATTCGTATTCCTGCAATACATATATAAAGAACATGCACAAATCCCCCAGAAAACAGATAAATATAATGTTACCCGTGGCAACTGAAAATAATTTCCGGTTAGTAATGGCATAAAAAATGCACTTCCCAATTCCAATAAACATAATAGGATTTTCACTCCTAACTTATTGTGATTGAAAAATATGTGTATTAGCAAAAAAATAATCAAAAACATAGCGATTATCTTTTCTGGTGAAATATTGAGTAGATCTATAAAGAAATTTTTAAACAGTCCAAAAATTCCTTCACACATTGCTCCTTTTTGATAAGTAATATATGCGGATGCATAGCGGTCTTTTATTATACCCGTTGTCAAAAAATAAACTTGTTCAATCCCTTTCCATAAAACAATACCCAGAATAATCGGAACAAAAAAGAAAACTGCCTTTCTTATTAATTCATTTAAATTATATTTTTTTTCTGCCATAGACAGAACGATTGCATATCCAAATAGCACAAACACAAACACAATAGATGTCTCATAATTAAAAAACAAAAAGAGATATAGCAGGGAAAGAAGCAAAGTGTAAATAATCCGCCTCTCTCCCTGCATAATACATCTCCAATTCAAAAGTACAATCACAACTACTGTCAGATATACTAAACCCATTTGCAAAAGATTAATTGTAAAAATAAATTTATAGGCAAATCCCGGATACGAAAGTACAAAAGCAGAAAATACTGCCGCCACATATTCATCATACTTATCAGAAATCATATGATAAAGCCTAAAGATAATATAATTCCCAGCAATCAGCATACATAAACACAAAAAGAGATAAAACCAGGGTAAATACATTCCAATATCAAACACTGTATCAATCAATTTAATCCCTAGTCTTCCTACTTCCGGCAGCCTTTCATTTATTCCCCGGGCAATACTCTCATCATCTATACCAATACCACTATTGGTAAGAGCAAAGCCATAACAGAGAATAGCAGTAAAAATATTCACCCCTAAGAGAACTTTTTTCTTCGTTTCGTTTTCGTATTGCTGCTTACTGCTTTTATTCATATCTTACTCTGTGTTCCTCCATAATTTTATATTTCCCAGTCTTTCCTTTTTTTCGAAAAAGCAACTAGACAAAAAAGCAGTATTCCCAACAGACTGACTATGCATCCTGCTTTTATACCGGGCGTCTGATAGTATAAATGGATTTCATGTCTCCCCTTGTTGATTTCCAGTCCTAAATACATGCCGTTACAGGCTTTGATTTCTGCCTCTTTTCCATCTATTTCGGCACGCCAGCCTCTGCTATAAGGCAATGCTATACAAACATACGATTGTTCCGGCTCATTAATTTCTGCAAAAAAATGATTGCCTTTAACAGAAATATTACGCAGTGAATGCTTTTGCAGTTCAGTAACATAATTTCTATAACTTTCCATCGGCTGACTATATACTGACATATTGCCATAAGTATAAATCCCTGTTGTAGGAAAGGTCAGTATTACACTTTCAACACCAGTCGTATTATAACCCAAATTACACAAAAAAGAATCCATTCCACAATAAAATTCACACTCTGGTGTAAAATAAATAATTTCTTTGTTGTGATCCAAATTATCACTTACGCCAATTGAAATCATTGTTGGATTTGTTCTTCCTTTTTCATCAATCTTCATTTTGTACTTCTGATATTTGGTCATTTTCCCCTCATAATTTACATCAAAAGCCTTATATTCTATATTTTGAAGTGCAAAGTAGGTCTCTGCATCTTTTTTCCCGTCAAAATTCAATGTAACCGTTGAGTTAGGCTCTTTTACAATAATGGTTCCCTTGTCAATCAAAATCCCTTCGGAACATATCAATTTAGATTTATTAAATGTACTTACTAAATTTAGCTTATCAACCGCTATGCTATCGTTCTTATTATCCATTACTGCAGCCCGTAGCATCATTTCTTGCTTTTGTATTGCGTTTAAATCATTCCATATTTCTGTATCAAGTACTGACTGGTATGCATATGCTATTGGCAGAGTATATGCATTTTCATACACCCGATATACTACCCCATCTATTTCCTGCTCCGCTATACATTCTTCAAATCCATATGGAAGATATCTCTCTTCCCCCTGACGAATCAAAAAATATTTTGTTCCACTAATTGCATCTAAAATCGTCCTGCCATCCAATGAACTGTAACAGTAATCCATTGGTGTATTACACCATAAATCACGATAAAATTCACCTATTTTATTATTACTCATGCTAAAATAAAAATCCGCACTGCTGATTTTATTCATAAAGAACTGATTCGATGCAGTAATAGCATTATAATGATCCGCCCTTTGAAATGACAAATCCGTCAATTCATTCATGAGATTTGTTGGATTATTCTCGGTCACCATCTTATGCGTGCTGCCCAAAATCATTCTTGAATTTTCCAGATCAACCCCCTCTTCATAAGAATAACAGTATGTTGCAGTCAGCCAGATTCCAAATATCACTGTGCAAAACGAAAAGAGGTGAAAAAATTTTTCCTTTTTCTGTCTGAATATATTTAGTGCTATCACATATAACAGTGCTAATACCAATGCCGACAGTGCCCACTCTGTTCGAGAAAAAGAACTCGAAAGTACAATTAACACATATACACTGATACAAGCAAATAATATAGTCATCTCTTTATCTGATATTTTTAAAAATTCTGGATACATTTTAACCAAAATATATGCGATTAAAAATGCGTATCCAAAACTCCAACGATTACTCACATATCCAAACCCATTAAAAATATGTCCCACAAAAGGAATACACAAAAATACAGTGAGTAAAACAAATCCTATTTTTAAATAATAATTTTTATTCTTCTTTATAAATAACACAAAAACAGCAATTAACGTAACAGGTGAAAAACCTAGATAGGTGCTGTAATTTCGTTCCGTAGTAAAGTAATGTGAAAATAATTCAATATAATATCTCCAGTTATACAATAACGGAATAAACACCTTTGATTCCAATCTGCTAGACTGTATCATTTCCCCTGCCACTGGCAATAATATGAATCCTGCCATCATAATACCTAACATCCCCCACCAAAGGAAACGCCAAACAGTCTTTAAAACAAGTTTAACATTAAGAGGATATTTTTTTAAAAAGTACAAAACACAATATAGTATTACCAATAAAACCGTCATGTAAAAGAAATAGAAATTACTGATTGCACTAAGTGTTACTGCTATGGCAAATAAAGCCCCGCGTTTCTTTTCAAATAATCTATCTGCCCCATACAAGATTAGCGGCAAATACAGCATCGCATTCATAAACATCAGTTGATGAAAAGCAGCATTTAATACGAAACCGCAAAAGCAATATACTACAGCACCTAAACATACCGCAACTTTATCATTATTATGAGATAATGAATAAGTCAAAAAATTGATTCCTGATAAATATAACCGAACCACCATCAAAAACCAGAATAGATATTCCAATCCTTCTTTAGGTACAATAGCTGTCAACAGATAGAAAGGGTCACCTATCCCATAATAACTAAATGTTGTTAAAATATCTGAACCTTGCCCCAATGAAAATTCAAACATCGGTATCGATATCTTATGCTTCAATATAAGATTAGAAAAAATTTCCCTATACCAGTCATGAAGATAAACTAAAACATTATAATGCTGTCTAATATCATCTCCGCCTTTTGTAATCGAAAATCCATAAAACCATATCCAAAACAATACGATTCCTATTAAAAATATATAAATTACTGTAAATGCACGGAAACATGTTCTTTTATTCATTTTCATTGCAAATCATCTCTCCTATAGCTGATCCTTTGTTTTAAATGCCCAAAACTTATTAATCAAAAAATTTAGGGGAACACTAATGACCAGATTAATGATTGGTCCCAAAAACTCCGAGATATGGAAAAGTTTGACCCACAATACTAATAATATACTGTTCAAAAACAGCCCTGTGAAAGAGTAGGAAATATAGGTTTTCAGCAATGCTTTCCAAATAGAACGCTGTCTGCCCTCTTCTACTACAAAGACCAGCTTATTATTCCAATAAAAGGACCATAATACGCTTAGAGCAAATGCGATAATCTGTGCTGCCAGATAATCAAACTTTGGAATTAAATTGTACTGTTGAAAAAGCAGTAAACTAACTGCATACAAGACATAGGATACAACTGTATTGCTCAGTCCCACAATCCCAAATTTTACGAACTGCATAAATGACTGGAATGCATCCTCTGATAACTCTTTTCTTACAGTCTTAAATAATACACCCAAAACAGCGTAGACAAATTTTTCAATCCACTGCCATAATTTACTCCCTGTTTTCTGCATAATGAATCTTATCCTTTATATTTTACCTGCAAAATTCTTCAATCTGCTCTCTCATACAGGCTGCCACATCTCCACCCTGAAGATAGATATCAGACCATTCTACAATTTTTTCCATCGTTGTTTCTACATTCCATCTCGGCTGCCATCCAAAGGTTTTCTTAAGCTTGGAACAGTCCAGCTTTAGAAAGTTTGCTTCATGAGGACCACCATCATATTGGTTAATCCATTTTATGGAATCCCCTGTCTTTTCATTCCATTTATCACAGAATAACGTCACCAGATCTCCTGTCGTCCAACAATCAGCATCATCCGGTCCTACATTATAATTTCCTGCAAACCGTTTATCTTCATACTGTGCCTTTGCAATCATCAGATAAGCAGCTACCGGTTCCAATACATGTTCATAAGGTCTGGTAGAAAACGGATTCCTTACAACAATATCCTCTTTTTTCTCTGCTGCCCGGATACAATCCGGAATAATTCTGTCTACAGCAAAATCTCCTCCGCCAATTACATTTCCGGCCCTTGCTGTAGAAATCGCTATCTCCTTATCATTAAAAAATGAATTCAGATAACTGCTGGTCACCAGCTCCGAACAGGATTTGGAGTTAGAATATGGATCATAACCATTCAATTCTTCGTTTTCACGGTATCCCCACTCCCATTCTTTGTTCAGATATACTTTATCCGTTGTTACGTTAATAAAAGACTTGACAGAGCCCGTCATCCTGACACATTCTAATATATTCACCGTTCCCATAACATTAGTCTCGTAAGTATATACCGGATCCTTATAGGATTCTCTTACCAAAGGCTGTGCGGCCATGTGAATAACAATTTCCGGCTTTGTCGCTTCAAATACTTCTCTAAGTTTATTCAAATCACGAATATCACCAGTTACTGAATTCATGTGCTCTGCGATATGGCACATATCAAAAAGACTGGGATTTGTAGGTGCTTCTAAAGCATATCCTGTAACATCTGCACCTGCCATGATAAGAAGCTGGCACATCCACGAACCCTTAAAACCTGTGTGACCTGTAATTAATATTTTTTTTCCTTTATAAAATGAAATATCAAACATTTTCTTTCTCCTTATCATTTTCTTCAAAATTCAACCGTTCTTCTTCAATTACCAATGGCCTATCCATAACTCTAGTATTTATGTTCAAAATATACTCGCCCATTAGTCCTATAAAAAACAACTGAATCGCTCCTATCAGAAATACTCCAATTAATACTGGTGCCATTCCCATTGCAAAACTATTCCAATATATTAATTTCATAGCCAAAAAAACAATCGCTGCAATCAAACTTAATCCTGAACATACAAAACCAAATAATGTCGCCAAGCGCAAAAATATTTTAGTGTAAGATGTTATACCCAACATTGCTGTATCATATAAATTCCAAAAACTGCCTTTACTTTTCCCTGATTTTCTTTCCTGCTGCTCATAAGTTAACTCTTTTCTTTTAAATCCTAGTTCTGATACAATTCCCTTAATATATGGCATAGGATCATGTAAATCTCTTAATACCTCAATAAATTTTTTATCATATAACCCAAAGCCTGTAAAATGTTCAATCTGCTCCACAGTTGCAAACTTTCCTATCATATTATAGTAACAGCTTCTAAGAAAATACATTATTTTACTTTCCTTACTAGATTGCTTTATACCTACAACAATCTTGTAACCATTTTCCCATTCTTTCACAAATTTCGGTATCATCTCGACTGGCTCTTGAAAATCTGCACACAATAATACTACACAATCACCAGAAGCCTGCGTAAGTCCATGTATCGGAGAGCGCATCCAGCCAAAATTACTTGCATTAAAAATTGCTTTCACCTTTTTATTCTGTTCACATATTTTTCTCAATTTTACTCTCGTACCATCCACAGAATCATTATCAATAAATAAGATTTCATAATCGTATTCTACTAATTCACTTCGAAATAAATTACTAAGAACTTCTGCCATCGGCTCTACATTTCCTTCCTCATTATAGGTAGGAACTACTATACTTATTTTTTTCATATCATTACCTCATTTTTTTCCTTTTAGTATTGGTGCATAATGCTCAATCAAAATTATAATAGGTATACATAATATAACTGTAAAAACTGCATTACAAATAGCAATTAGTATATCATATCCATTTAATAATTTCACTGCCCAATTAACAGTATAAGGAAAAAGTATGTAATGTACCACCATAATAGTCATACTATTCCTTCCTAACCATGCAAAGAAATTTATTGTTCCAAGCGCATAACTTATTATAATCATTACTACTGTATTACAAATAGCGCCAACGATATATAAAATCCAATTATGCCCATACATTCCTAAAGCCATTATAGACACCCACATTTCATCTGGTTGATTATGAATAGCTATATAATATCCTACGCATAAGCACATTCCAGCAACTACAAATGCAAAACATTTTTTGCAAAAAAGTCTGTCAATATATTCTTTAAGAAGAAAACCTAAAATTATGAATGAACATCCCATAAACGCAATATCTATTCCCCATGGCATTCCTAAATTCCCACGATATAATTTAAGAAATATACTGATTGCACTTAATACAATTGCTTCTATAAACATTATCACTCTAATATATTTTTTTATTCTAATTGTACCATTAATATTAACAACCAACTGAAACATGATCATTGAAACGAACATTGCTGGTAGAAACCACAATACTTGATTTGTTTGAGCCATTCCTAAAGATGTGTTTGTTCCATATAGAACGCCGAAATAAAAACCCGGATTTAATCCATTCTGATAAATAAGACACCATATAATATAGGGAATTATAAGATTTTTTATTCTTTTGTCAAGTATGTTCGCAAATTCTTTTACTGTTTTAACAGGTTTATCCGATATTACTAATCCTGACACTATAAAAAATAATGGCATATGGAATGAACATATCCATATTTTTAAGTTATTATAACTGCCGTCCAATGTCGTCCAGTTTCCTGAATGTTCAATTAATAAAAGAAATATTCCAATAAATTTTACAATATCAACATACGAAATTCTAATTTTACTTTTATTATTCATTTTGAAAGCTTTCTATTGTCCTGCGGAATCCTTCTGATAATGTATATTGCGGTTTCCATCCCAATCCTTCTATTTTCCCAGTTGCATAATTTGAATGTATCTTATGCTTATTTTCCAAATAAGTACCATTTGGTGCTTGAATAATAACATCTAAATTCTTGTTCGAATACATGTTACACAACATAGTAGCTAATTCTCTTATAGACACCCTGCCTTGTTCATTAGAAACATTATATGGTTCGCCTGGAGCTCCTTTAAGCATAACTGTAAAATATCCCAAAACTGCATCTGCGATATAACAAAAAATTCTGGTTGCAGTTCCATCACTCTTCATAATTATATTGCGTCCATTTACTATATCCGAAACAAAAGAAGCGAACACTCGACTATCACCAGTAATATCCATAGTAGGACCATACGTATGGCATGGTCTTACCATATTAGTATGGATTCCATATTGATGCTGATAACATTTACACATAGTCTCCCCAACTCGTTTTGCCTCTCCATAACAACTTCTAACATCTGCAGGATTTAATTTTCCCCCGTCTTCCTCGAAAATATACTCTTTATTAACATCTCCATACACTTCTCCACTACTAAAAAAAAGGTATCCTTTCACTTTCTTTGCACGTGCTAATTCCAAGGTATAATAAGTGCCTATTACATTAGGGTTTAAAACACCGACAGGATTAACATCATAATACTGCGAACTGGCAGGACTTGCACCATGAACAATATAATCCACATCACTTTCAATATCAAGCATTGTACTTAAGTCTGATTGGTAATAAATAAAATACTGTTTTTTTGCAAATTCCCCAAATCTCTGAACCATTTTATCCTTGTTTCTACCCAGTGCTATAATTCTAATGTCAGCATCATATTTTTCATTTAAATAAATTAACATATATACCATATAAGAAGCCAGCATACCATAGGCTCCAGTAATTAAAACCGTCTTTCCACTAAACTCCATCCAGTCAAATGCTGCATTATCATATATGACTTTCATATCTTCTTCAATTATTTTATTGAACATAATTCTTCTCCCTTACCTCTGTACCCTGCCAGATGCATCTCCATCAGCTAATTTCTCAACTTCTGCAACTGATACCCGGTTAAAATCACCTTCAATCGAATGTTTCAATGCAGATGCCGCCACAGCAAACTCGATTGCCGCCTGCATATTTTCATTTGTAAGCAACGCGTATATCAAACCTGCACCAAAGCTGTCTCCACCGCCTACACGATCCACGATATGCAAATGATATTCCTTTGAATAATAAAAATTCTTACCATCATACAACATACCTGCCCAATCGTTATCACTGGCAGAAATAGATGTACGTAACGTAATTGCAACCTTATCAAAACCAAACCGTTCTTTCAACTGTCTTGCCACCGATTGATATCCCTTTTTATCTAGTTTTCCCATATATATATCCGTATTCTCTGCTTCAATTCCAAATACATCTTTAGCATCTTCTTCATTAGCAATACAGATATCTACATATCGACATAATTCAGACATTACCTGTCTGGCTTTCTCTCTTGTCCACAATTTACCTCTATAATTTAAATCACAAGAAATCTTAACATTTTTCTCCTTTGCCGCAATACATGCCTGTCTGCATATTTCAATCAAATTATCTCCTAATGCCGGTGTAATTCCTGTAAAATGAAACCAATCTGCATCAGAAAATATTGCATTCCAGTCAAAATCCTGCGGCAATGCATCTGCAATAGAAGAATGTGCACGGTCATATATACAAACACTTCCTCTTTGACTTGCACCTTTTTCAAGATAATAGATACCGACACGTTCACCGCCACGGACAATTCTTGTCGTATCTACACCAAAAGAACGTAAAGCATCTATAGCTGCTTTACCAATAGTATGAGTTGGCAATTTAGTAACATATACAGATTCCATACCAAAATTAGCCAGAGAAACCGCTACATTTGCTTCTCCTCCACCAAATGTGGCCTGCATCTGATCCTGTTGAAAAAAACGATAATATCCATTTGGTGCTAACCGAAGCATAATTTCCCCAAATGTAACAACTTTACCCATTATACATTCTCCTTAATTGAAGTAATTTCATATGCCGTTGATGTCAAAAACTCTAGTTTCAATACTTTACTTATTTCTTGCATCTCTGCCGATATCAACTGATTTCTCTTTTCTGTAACATTTGAAAAATCATACTCTAGATTACTGTCATAATAATTGATGCTTTGCTGTGCCGAATAACCATCCATTCCCGCAATATGCACCTTCTTAATTCCAATTGCAATTAATAATTTCAATACCATAATACCCGAATTATCAATAATTTCTGGTTCTTTTGATGCATAGCTTGAAAAATTTACAACATAATCGGTAACCTTACAATCCTTCATATTTGAAGTAGTAATGCATTTGGCAGATGTTTTGCCCTGTATTCTTGCATATCTACGCATATTACTGCTAAAAATATAATCCGGTTCAAATCCTCCCCCGGTAAAATTAAGTGCTATCACGATTGGATGTTTTTCCTCGATATAATTCTGAATAAGACTTCTCTGCTCTATTAAAGATTTCCCCGGTGCAAGAACCAGAATATCATGATTCCCAAGCTCTAAAGCTAATTCATTCAAAGTTTCCTTATCATCAATATAATTTTCCTGATATTGTCTATAAAAAACTTCTGCATCTTCTTTTGAAAATTTAGTCTTTTTTTCTTTTGGAATACTGCTTAATAATTCATTAAAAGCTTTAACTGGAAGTGTATCTTTCTCTGCCAGATATATCGCATAATTAGGATGACATCCAGTACTTGCTGACAAATAAAACGGCAATGAGTATCCCCAAAAACGTTTCTGATAAATATCATTTAAATACTCATCCATAATTTCAAGCATCGGCTCAATCTTATAATGCGTATCATAATTTTCATTCATATATTCCGCAAACAATTCTAAATTTAAATTACCTGCTCCACGCCCCATACCAAATACACAAGCATCGATGATAAGATCCCTCTTTAAATTCATCTCTACTAATGCCTCTGCATTACCAAATGCCTGTTGCAAATTATTATGTGCATGATATCCTAACGTAATATCGTGAGCCATATTATTGTCTGCTAAATATACCAGACGAAGGAAATGTTTCCTCTTAATCAATCCAAAACTATCTACAATTGCCATTGCATATGGGTTTAACGTACCAAACTTTTCAATTCCTTCCACAAATTCCACATCTGAATACATATCAGTCCCCACAAAATTTACAGAAATCTGATATCCTAATTCCTGTATTGCTTTGCAATACTCATAGGCGTCATCTATTTTATTCTTTTTAAAAATAACCCTTATGATATCAACAGAACTGCCATCATATTGAGGAATTCTATCCAACGGAAGAGGTGCGCTCATATCCAGCATACCTACATAGAGCATTTTTTTATCTTTGGGATGAATCATCGTTTTCAAAGATTCAAAATCCGGGAATACTGCTCTGTCTTCATCAAAAGAATCTCCCTTCAGAAACCCTACCTCAAACATTTCAATTCCTGTCTTAGCAATTTTCCGTCCGAATCCTTTTATGGTTTCTTTTCCAAATCTCCAATCATTGACATATCCCCCATCACGCAATGTGCAATCTAATAGATACACTCTTCCCAACTAACTCACTCCCAACTTTCATAATCTACTCTTCAATCAGCGGTATAAACATCTGTTCCTGTAATTCTTCTCTTGGTAAAAACGGTGCCAAATCTTCTAGTGGAGGGCTTACAAGTGTACCATCTTCTAATCGTTTGGTACTACTCTTAGGCTCCCATACCTGCTTTGTATCCGTAAAGATTTCACAAAATACTGGTCCATCTAACCCTAATACTTCATTCACCACCCTTTTCATTTCCGCATTGCTACGCACACTGTAATATGGATAACCAAATGCCTTTGCGATTTTCTCAAAATCAGGGAAAGATAAATCTCCAGACTCTTCCCCTATACCAACCTTTGAATGATCTCTAAATAGATTATTCTGTGTAAGCCGAATAGAGTGGTAGCCATTATTGTTAATCAAAAAAATCTTGATAGGAAGCTTATTGGTTAATACCGTCTGCAGTTCCTGCAGATTCATCATAATGCTTCCATCTCCTTCTAAACAGATGGTTGTTCTCCTTCCTCCGCCAATACAGGTTCCAATTGCAGCTGGTAATCCATACCCCATACTTGCAATTGCACTGTTATTTGCCATTCGGCTTCCTTTCTGAATCACATATGCTTGATTGCCGACAACACAGCAGGCTCCATTTGAAACTGCTGTCAGGCTGTTTTCTGGTAATCGCTCACTTAAATATCGAATAAACACATATACATTTGCAGTCGTGCCATTTTCTTCCCAGTGCCGTGGCAACACAACCGGATAATCTTTCTTCCATCTTTGACATGTTGCCAGCCACGCATCCTCAGCTCGAAGCTTACAACTCAATGCTGCATTCATCTTAGTCAAAAAATCTTTTGCATCTGCCCAGACAGGTAGTTCAACATGCAAGGTTGGCTTCTTAAGCTCTGCCTGATCAATATCCACCATAATTACTTCCGCTGCACGAGCCCAAGTTTTCCAATTATACCCAACCTGCCGAATAGAAATACGGGTTCCAACTGCGAGAATCAAATCAGCGTTCTGAATTGCCCAGTTTCCTGGTCTGTCTCCCATATTACCTGCACGACCACAATATAACGGATTATCATCTTCAATCAGGTCTACCGCATTCCAATATGTTACAATTGGAATATTCAGTTTCTGTGCTGATTTACGAAATTCATCATAACCACCAGACAAACGAATTCCATAGCCAGCATGAAATACCGGTCTCTTAGCATTTTTTATCTTGTTAATAATTGTTTCTATTGTTGAACTATCTACTGCAGGAGGCAGTTCTTCATCATCTTCTTGCAAATTATATCCAGGCAAATCATTCGTTTCAATGTAACTTCCCTGAAAGTTTACTGGAATATCAATCCACACAGGTCCCGGTCTTCCCGTAGTTGCCAAATGCCATGCTTTTTCCAAAGCATAACGAATCTGCATAGGATCCTCAATCATTGTTGCATATTTTGTCATATGTTCTACCGACTTTACAATATCATATTCCTGATCACCCATTGCACGCAACGGAGTCTTGGTGTAGGATAGTGCATATCTAGAAGTTGTATCATATCGCACCTGTCCACTGACAATGAACATCGGAATCGAATCTAACCATCCACCGACCACACCAGTTAATGCATTGGTTCCTCCCGGTCCAGTTGTCACACAAACAACTGCAATTCTATTATCCAGCCTTGCATATGCTTCTGCTGCAATTGCACATGCCTGTTCATGATGATTATAAGTAACCTTCAAACCCTCTTTATGACCCAGAGCATCATTTAAATGCATTGCTCCTCCGCCTACTACACTAAAGCAATCTGTCACTCCATGCTCAACTAAAAAATCTGCAACATAATCTGCCAGTCTTTGTTTCATGCCCATCCTCCTGATCTACCTGCTTCGCTGCTAATTTACAGCCTCTTTAATTACCTGTGCCATATAATCAATCATTTCATCAGTCATCCCTGGGTATACTCCTACCCAGAACGTATCCCTCATAATACGGTCTGTATTTTCTAAATTGCCGATTATGCGGTACCCTTCCCCTGCACTTCTCATCTGGTCAAAACATGGGTGTTTCGTAAGATTACCTGCAAACAACATTCTTGTCTGCACACCATGACTCTCAATATACGGAACCACTTTGTTACGATCAATACCCTCTTTACATGTAATCAGAAAACCAAACCAGCTTGGATGGGAATTCTCACACGGTTCTGGAAGGATTAATTTATCCTCACAGTCAGCAAGTGCTGCCTTTAAACGGTCAAAGTTATATCTTCTCTTCTCCACAAAGCCTGGGAATTTCTTAATCTGCGCACAGCCAATAGCAGCCTGCATATCGGTAGCCTTTAAATTATAACCAAAATGAGAATATACATATTTGTGATCATAGCCTAAAGGCAGTTCTCCGTACTGTTTATCAAAACGGTGTCCACAAAGGTTGTCCTGGCCTGATGCACACACACAGTCCCGACCCCAGTCACGGAAAGAACGAATACATTTATTTAACAGTGGATTATTGGTATAGACAGCTCCTCCTTCACCCATAGTCATATGATGCGGAGGATAAAAAGAAGATGTACCTATATCGCCAATCGTACCGGAAAACTTCTCTTCTCCATCTATCGTATACTTTGTGCCCAATGCATCACAATTATCTTCAATCAGCCAGAGATTATGCTTATCACAAAATTCCTTAACTGCTTTTAAATCAAAAGGATTCCCCAAAGTATGCGCTGCCATAACCACTTTAGTCTTAGGTGACAGTGCCGCCTCTAACCGGGTTACATCCATATTATACTGTGGAATCGTAACATCAATAAACACCGGAACCACACCATACTGAATAGCCGGTGTGACGGTTGTTGGAAACCCTGCCGCAACGGTAATCATCTCATCACCCGGTTTCACCTGTCTGTCACCTAACAATGGAGACGTCAAAGCCATAAATGCATTCAAATTTGCAGAAGATCCGGAATTTACCAAAGAACAATACTTCACTCCAAGGTACTCGGCAAAAGCCTTTTCAAACTCTGCTGTATATCTCCCGGCTGTCAGCCAAAATTCTAATGCAGAATCTACCAGATTACACATCTCCTCATGGTCATATACACGGGATGCATAAGTGATACGGTCTCCCGGTTCAAATGCCTTCTTGCGATTATGATAGGTTTTGCAGTATGCTTCCACCATATCCAGTATTTCTTTTTTTGCCTGTTCTTCAGTTCTATTTTCAAACATAATTTATTCTCCTCTTTATTCATTATAAATTTAGTTTTATGCAAACAATAATTCCGGTCTAAATATGGTTTTAATCTTCCCACTTTTTCCATGGTGCCTTCTTCTTATCCCAAAGCTGCTCTAAAATATCTTTTTCCCTTTTTGTATCCATGCATTGCCAATATCCAGTATGAGAATAAGACATTAATTCTCCTTTCTTTGCAAGTTTTTCCAATGGTTTCTTTTCAAAAACCGTATTATCTCCATCAACATAATTAAAAATTTCCGGCTCCAATACCATATAACCAGCATTAATCGGTGCCCCATCGGATACACTTTTTTCCCTGAAAGACTGTACAGCATTGTCACCACTAATGTCAAGTATCCCTTTTTCCTGTTGAAGTACTACAGAAGTCAAAGTCGCAATTTTCCCATGAGATTTATGGAATTTAACCAACTCACTTATATTTACATCACAAACCCCATCTCCATAAGTCATCATAAATGTCTCATTCTCAATGTATGGCTGCACACGCTTAATACGTCCACCTGTCATTGTATGAAGTCCTGTGTCTACCACTGTAACTTTCCACGGTTCTGAATATTGATTGTGCACCACCACCTTATTTCCTTGAGTAAAATCAAACGTAACATCCGATGTATGCAGAAAATAGTCAGCAAACCATTCTTTTATAACATGCTGTTTGTAGCCTGCACAAATTATAAATTCATTATATCCATAATAAGAATATTCTTTCATGATATGCCATAATATAGGTTTCCCTCCTATCTCAATCATAGGTTTAGGCTTATACTCTGACTCTTCTGAAATTCTTGTACCAAATCCCCCTGCTAAAATTACTACTTTCATATGCATTTCTCTCCTATTCTTCTTTTGATTCATTCATTTTTTGAAATGCTTCCTCATAATAGTCATTTCTTACATACACATATGCCGTATCAGGCATCAATGTATAATTTTTCTTAATAAACTTTATAACCTGAGGTGCATAATCAGTAAGTTTATGACCCCAGCATTCATGTTCTTCTACAAAAATAGCCACTCTAGGAGCCGATTTTTTGAAATGCTTAAACTGTTTTTTTCCTTTTCCTTCCCACATCCACGGAGTCGCAGCCTCCGCTCCTACTACAGGACGATCTGCAAGCATGGAATCTATATTATCAAAAGTAGTTATCCATATAGCCTCATCTCTGTCTGTAATAGCTTGTATCAAATCAGTTTGATAAGTTTTTTTCTCACTAAAATTAAGAGATGCAAAGTGAGATATATTCTGGAAATATCCGCTTAATATAATTACAAATATCATAATCCATACACTTTGTATGGATAATTTTAATCTGTTGAATTTTCCCCGGCTTTTATATCCATAACTTATCAGAATATATGAAACCATAAATGACAGTACTTCAACACATGCTGTTCCATGGAAATTAAATATACCCCTTAACCCCAGAGAAAAAATATACATTAAGGTAATACAGCCAATCCCAATACCATTTTCCTTAAAGAATTTAACCATAAAAATCAAACAACATATTATAAATATCCATTGAAGAACTAGTGCATAATTCCATGTGCTAAATTGAAAACCATTTACAAAGAAGCTGCTTAACTGATCTAATGGCTGCAAAAAGGCAGAAAAAATATTGTTTCCTAGCCCCCCGTTATATTTAGGATATACTTCTCTATTAATCTTATATGCTCCCAATATAAAATCATCAAACGTATCTGTAACTATATAATACCCAAACAGCAACAACCATGGAACTGAAACAATGATTATCAATTTTATATACTTTTTAAAAAAAGGAACTATCCATTCTTTTATTTTATATTTATTTTCTCTTTTCCATTTCAGTTCTAATGCCAGAACACCTATTCCGATGAAAAAAACAGGATAAATAGCAACAAAAATTGTACCAAATGTTAAAACTATTGAAATAGATATCATAATACAACTTTTTATATTTAAATCTCTTTTTTTAATAAAACGGAGAAATTCCAATAATAATATTATGGCTCCGCAACCAGCTAAATGTTCCGACAATATTGTTGTTCCCATAGCATAATTTTGTATCATACAACAATGAATAATCGGATATAGGAATAGAATTTTCTTATCCATTATATCAGAATATAAAAATGCTATCAAAGTCCAAAAAAAAGCTATGAATATGTAAAATGCTATCCTCTGCTCCGTTACGGATACTGCCCCTAATTTATAAAAAAATGCACTGATATAATATGAAAACGGCATATGCTGAGACGGTGCATCTTTATATAAAAATTGTCCCTGTGCTATCCCCTTTCCAATTACCATAATGTCAAGTTCATCTGTTGCAAACCATTCATCATTAATGTACTTTATTTGTAAAAGTACATAAAACCCCAATAAAGCAAAAAAACAACCAATATAATAAAACTTTTTTTTATTTTTCATTTTATCTTTCTCCGTTCGTAAAAAACATTCCATTTATCATTATACAAATTCCATAGTAATTTTGCAACATGAATCATTTTCTTGAGTTTCCGCAGTTTTATCCACACTCCCCTGATTTTACTAGTATCATTA
>CAJUFL010000044.1 GCA_910585605.1 uncultured Lachnospiraceae bacterium
TTACTGGTAGAATCAACACAAGAATTTATATGCCTCCGGCGGGGCAGGGGATATTGGTTCCAAACGGAAGGTTGCTTCTTGTCAAATATTGCTTTCTTACCGGATGGTGATAAAAAGTATCTAAAATCCAATACCTAATCGTTTTCGTGATGCCAGCCGTGCCGCCCGCAGGGCAGAAATTCTTGTTCATTTTATCAAGAAACAGCTTCCATACGACGGCATCAGTATACAGCAGGAAAGAGGGGCTTATGGTTATCCTAAGAGAGACCAGTCTGAAAACGTCGGTACTTAGAGGGTAGCCTGCTTGCAGGATAGCCTCTTATGTACCGCTACGTTGAAGTCAGAGTGCGAACGAGTCTCTCGTGGAAACCATAAGCCCCTCTTTCCTGCGTCTGCCACCACCATCGTATGGAAGCGTCCCTAGTAGTAATATAAACAAGAATTTTCACCTTTTATTTTGTTTGCGGTGAATACTCCCATCAATCCGAACAGAGTGCCAAGCAGCATTCCCACCAGTACATCTGACGGAAAATGCACATACAGATATAATCTGGAAAAAGCCATTGTAAAGGCAAGTACTCCTGCCAAAATCTTATATCGCTTTTTTATGGGCATCATGCATACCACGGAAAAAAATTCAAAAGCCGCCATCGTATGCCCGGAGGGGAACGAATAATCACTTAACGGATTTACCAAAAGTACAATCTCTTCTACCATATCATATGGTCTGGTACGTGCCACTATGTTCTTGATCAATAAATTTCCAAACAATAAGCCAAACAAAAGTGCAAGCCCCAGGGATAACCCCCATTTCCTGTATTTCGGTGTGCCTATCATAATAACTGCTGCAAGAATAAAGAACCATCCCTTTTCCCCCAGAGATGTAAAGACCGGTAATATCTGATCCAGGAATCCACACCGCAGGTATTCCTGTATCCAGTTTAAAATACTGAAATCTGTTTCTACAATCCAATCTGTTATCATAACCAGTTCCTCCATTGTAACCAATTTTCACACATACGATACTATAAAATTTGAAACATTCTGCCGGAATATGGTTCCAAATCCAGCATACACTGCCCATTCCTGACCGGAATCTCTGCATTACAGCATGGTATAGAGCCTCCGTAAATATCACTCTCTGTATGTATCAGTTCTTTTAATACGCAATTCCCCGATACCCTGATAAGATAATTCTGATATCGGGAATTACTAAAATTAAATACCACAAGAATCCGTTCCCCTCCTGCCTGCCTTATATAAGCATATACCAAATCCCATGCTTTATTCCCAATTATGCAGGAAAAACAATCTCGGTTATATTCTCCGTCATAAAGAGCTGGATGAAATAAGTATATATAATTTAAATCATGGAAAAATCGTCTGAATGTCTTATGCATCGGATATTCCTCCAGAATATCAAAATCCTGGGGGCGGTACTCTGCCCATTCTCGGAACTGACCAATCTCATTTCCCATAAAATTCAGTTTCTTTCCCGGATGCGTCATCATATACAAAAACAATGTACGGCATTGTCTGAATTTATCCTCATATTCTCCATACATTTTATCCAAAATCGTCTTCTTTCCATGTACTACCTCATCATGGGAAAACGCCAGCAGATAAAGCTCATTATAAAAATAGTGCATGGCAAATAAAATATCCTGATAATGCTCCCTCCGCTCCTCAGGTGGATAAGAAAAAAAACGCAAGGTATCATGCATAAAACCGAGGTCCCATTTATAATCGAATCCCAGACCCCCATAAGTAACCGGTGCCGTCACTTTCAAAAAATCAGTAGAATCCTCCGCAAATAAGACAGCATGGGGATGCCTCTTATGCAGCCCCTCATTTAAGCTCTGTACAAACTCTAATGCCTTCTCGTTTACACCGCACTCCTGCTTTCCCCTCCAGTAAATAATATTAGAAATCGCATCAAACCTAAGACCGTCAAAATGATATTCTGTAAGCCAGTAATTGGCACAAGATTTCAAAAAGCTGGCCACTTCTCCTTTTGCATGAATAAAATTATAAGATCCCCATTCACTTGTTGTCACATCGCTATAAGGCAGTTCATAAAGCGGTGTTCCGTCAAACATGGCAAGTCCGTAATCATCCACGGCAAAGTGTACCATGACAAAATCCAGTATCACCCCAATCCCCGCCATGTGGCACTGGTTAATGAAAGACTTTAAACCGTCACAGGTGCCGTATCTCGCAGTAGGCGCAAAAAAACCGGTACTCTGATACCCCCATGACTCATCCATCGGATGCTCATTTAACGGCAGTATTTCAACATGGGTATAGCCCATTTCCTTCAAATAGGGAATCAGGACTTCTCCCATCTCCTCATATCGATACCATCCATCTTTCTTCATTTTCCATGAACCAAAATGCATTTCATAAATATGCATGGGCCGGTTGTAGCCTTTATCCGTTTTTTCCATCCACTGCTCATCCGTAAAAGAAAATTGATCCATCTCTCTGATGATGGAAGCCGAGCAGGGACGCAATTCCATCCCAAACCCGTAAGGATCTGCTTTATCTGTCACACTTCCGTCATAGTGGTAAACACGGTATTTGTACATCTGCCCTGCTTTTGCCTCGGGAATGCAGATACTGAAAATCCCGCCCCTTCCTCCGCAGGAAAGCTCCGTATCATGCCAGAAATTGAACTCCCCGATTACCGTAACCTTCTTCGCTTTCGGTGCGTATACGCGAAACCATACTCCTTCCTCCGTAACATGTGCTCCGAAATATTCATGTGCATTCCATTCATTCCCATTATAAAAATCCTGTATATCCATAACAGCCCTTCTTTATCATCTTTTTTTTCCAAATTATCTGTATAAAATAATTTTCTTCTATAAAATCTGTAAGTATTATACGGAAATGTTTCATAACCGTCAACTTTTTGCATATACTAGATAGAAAAGATTAGGGGCTGTTTCCGATGGAACAAAACAACCGTCATCCTTTAGAAGCAATTACAAACAGTAACAGTCTGTCTATGTTAGAGTCCCTGATTCCTTTTGTGGAATATCCATTAAAACTTCCACTGGCACTTCTCATTAAATTTAATGAAATCCGCCTGATTATAAATGCATTCCGTTCCCTTGACAATTTAACCCGATTAGGTTTACATAGTATTTCAAGAGATCCTATGGATATGCTGTTTTCCCTGACCGGCATCCCCCCGGAAATGTTAAAAATGCTATTTACCATGATGGAAAATTCTAATGATTCCCTGTCACCTGATATTTTATCCGGGCTGACCGGAAATGCTTCACCGGACATGTCCAATATTGCCAGCCTGTTCCAGTCATTTTCTTCCAATACAGAAAAAAACAATATAAACTCTGCCATTCATACCGATAGCCATGCAAATACAAACATGCCTGATGCATATGGAAACGAGGACTTCGAACAGAATATTCAGAACATACTGGCAGAATATGATCTGACACAGGCAGAAGAACTTAGCAAAGAACATCCGCCTGATATGTTTCCACCCCCCGCTCCACTAGAGGATTTAGCACAAAATATCTCTGAATCCATATATTAGTATAGTAAAGACAAAATATTTATAAATTGTAGTAAAATCGGTTACAAACAAGGAGGCTGATTAGCATGAATGAACAAGACCTTTTTTCCACACCGGAATTTAACCGGCTTCATCCGGTAAAACAACAGATCATCAGGGAAGTAGTGAAAAATAACCAGCATACCTCCCCAGAAGCCATGCTGCCAAAAATATTGTCTATCAATAAAGAGCTGACCAAACGAAATCTCAATTTTACCAAAGAAGAATCAAATCTCTTAATAAATATCATGAAAGAAAATATGACCCCTGCCGAACGGCAGAAAGTAGATATGCTGATGGGATTCTTTTACCACTAAAATTATGTTAAAACCCAAAAGCAGCTGTCCGGGGTAAATTAAAATCTACACCGGACAGCCTCTTTTTTTCTTATGGCGTAATTGGAAAACGATGGTTCCCTGCGTGATCTACATAACGCTCTAACTCTTCTTTGCAGGAAAACTGCTCCATTCTGGACATAATATCCGTTTTGTTTATCTCATCTTCTCCCTGTAGCAGCCGGTCTACATACGCCTCTTCATCTCCGTGAAACATCAGGTCAAAATCCATGATTGCCGGAACCAATGCAGGATTATAATTATCACCCGTTACAAGTCCCATAGAATTTCCTCCTTATAAAGTAATAAAGACACAGCCATCTGACTGTATCTTTATTATTGGTTTTTCACTAAGGTATTAAACTTTCAATCATTGGTAAAGCTTCACAAAAATTTCCTTTTTTAACAGGATGCATATCTTTTTCTCAATTTACAGTATCTCCTGTTTTACCGCTGTATACTCACTTATCCATGGATATCTAATTTTTTCTAAATTCAAGCAGTTCCAGTCCTTCATTATGTTCTAGTACTGTATTGATAGTCCATTGATTTGTAAATAACAGCAAAGGATTTCCTTTCATATCTTTTACCTTTTTCACTTCATTTACACGCTTTAGGGCATTTACATCCGTAGATGGGTCTTTAATCCACCTGATAAAATTATATGGAAGAGTTTCTAATTTAATCTCACATCCATATTCATTTTCTAACCGGTATTTTAATACCTCAAACTGCAAAACACCAACTACACCTACGATAATCTCTGACATTCCGGCCGTATACTCCTGAAAAATCTGTATCGCACCTTCCTGTGCAATCTGTGTCACTCCCTGCACAAACTGTTTCCGCTTCATGGTATTCATCTGCAAGACCCTGCAAAAATGTTCCGGTGCAAAGGTCGGAATTCCCTCGTATTCAAATTTCTTACCCGGTGCACATAAGGTATCACCAATTGAAAAGATACCTGGGTCAAATACACCTATCACATCTCCAGCATAAGCTTCTTCTACTACCTTTCGGTCCTGTGCCATTAGCTGCTGCGGCTGGGACAATTTCATTTTCCGCTTGCTCTGCACATGATACACATCCTTTGTGGCATCAAACTTACCGGAACATATCCTCATAAATGCAATCCTGTCCCTGTGTGCTTTATTCATATTTGCCTGAATTTTAAAAACAAACGCAGAAAATGTCTCTTCCATCGGATCGATCAATCCTTCATTCGACATTCTCGGAAGTGGTGAAGTTGTCATTTTGAGAAAATGATTTAAAAAAGTCTCGATTCCAAAAGTATTTAATGCGGAACCAAAAAATACCGGAGACAATTCCCCTTTATTCACTTTTTCCAAATCTAAAGGCTCACTGGCTCCATCTAACAGCTCCACCTCTTCCATCAGCTGGTTATATAATATGTCACCAATATCCTGTTTAAGGACTTCCTCATCAATAGAATACTCTGTTTCCTCTGCCTTTTTTGCACCACCGGTAGAGACTGCCTGAAATTTGGAAACCACTTTTGTTTCCCTGTCATATACACCCTTAAATTCCTTACCAGAACCGATAGGCCAGTTTACCGGACATGTCTGTATCCCCAGAACAGATTCAATATCATCCAATAATTCAAAAGTATCCTTTGCGTCTCTGTCCATCTTATTAATAAATGTAAAAATAGGAATATGGCGCATCACACAAACCTTAAATAATTTAATCGTCTGTGCCTCCACACCCTTTGAAGCATCAATTACCATAACCGCAGAGTCTGCTGCCATCAAAGTTCTGTATGTATCCTCCGAAAAGTCCTGATGTCCGGGGGTATCCAGAATATTAATGCAATATCCGTCATACTGAAACTGCAACACAGATGAAGTTACGGAAATTCCTCTCTCCTTCTCTATATCCATCCAGTCTGAAACTGCATACTTTGAATTCGCCTTTCCCTTAACGGAACCCGCTGTATTGATCGCTCCCCCAAACAATAAAAATTTCTCTGTCAGGGTCGTCTTTCCTGCATCCGGATGGGAAATAATCGCAAACGTTCTTCTTTTTTCAATCTCCTTTTTTAGATCTGCCATTTTCTACTCCCTGGTCACTGTTTAATATACTAATCTCACTATCAGCTTTGTGACCTTACCATTTTTCACCTGAATTTCATTATTCCTGCCAAATATATTCTTTTTGATCGTCCCTTTCCGGACTCTGTATATCCATTTTTCCGTATTGATATCTTTTTTCACAAAATGCTTCCTGTTATCCGCTGTCTTATATTTTTTATTATTGGATCTTATATTTTTATTCTTTCCATCCTCTTTATATTTCTTCAAGGAACTGGATACTTTTTGGGAATCTCCCATATAATACTTTGTTTTAGAAGTCAGTTTTGCAGCTTTTACACCACTGACACGTTCCCACTCACGACTCCTTGAAGAAAACTTATATACTGAATACTTAACTGTATTACCCCGGATAGAAAAAATCGCATAATCCACATTATCTGTTGTACAGCCAGAAAGCCCTATTTCCTTTAGGGAATAATATTTTTTTGCCTCCGCTGTATTACTGCTGCCAAGAAGAAAAATAAGACCAAAAAATGCTATCATTATCCAAAATAGGTGTTTATTAAATCTCATAATACCTCCTCTGTCATTATACAACAAGTTTAACAATCTTCATAATTGACAAGAAATCATTTTAAAATTCTGTCTGTTATTTTGCAACAATATTAACAATCCTGCCTGGTACATAAATCTCCTTGAGCACATTAAGACCTTCCAATTTATCTGCAATTGCTTCCTTCCCTTTTGCAAGAACCGCATCCTTTGCTTCCTCTGCTGCAATCTCAATTGTAGCCTTTGTCTTGCCGTTAATCTGGACAGGAATTGTAATCTCATTATCCTTCATAGCCTCTTCTTCATAGGTCGGCCATCCGGCAGCAAATACCGTTGTCTTTTCTCCCAGTGCCTCCCATAATTCTTCTCCGATATGAGGCGCAAACGGTGCAATCAAGCGTACCACTGTCTTAAGTGTCTCTGTATCCACACCGTCTTTCTTTGTCAGTTCCACAAATTTATTATTATACTCCATAAATCCTGAAATAACAGTATTCAGAGAAAAGCTTTCCAGACGGGTTGTAATATCATATACCATCTTATTGCGTAATTTAATCAGCTCAGGAGTCTCTTTCCCCGGATTTTCAATATTTTTGACTGCCATGTTATAAAAACGGGCAAGGAAACGGTAAACACCGTCAATCCCTCTATCATCCCAGATAGAATCAAGTTCTGGTGGTCCGATAAATAATTCATACATTCTAAGTGCATCACAGCCATAATCATTTACCATATCATCCGGTGAAACGATATTCCCCAGAGATTTACTCATCTTGGTTGCCGCTCCGGTCTCACGGTCACGACCACAGACCATGCCCTGGTTAAACAGCTTCTTAAACGGTTCATCAAAATCTACCACTCCGATGTCATGAAGGAATTTTGTATAAAAACGGGCATACAATAAATGCAGAACTGCATGCTCTACTCCGCCGATATACATATCGACCGGTAAATATTTATCCGCTTTTTTCTTATTAACCAGCTCCTTGTCATTCTTACTATCCACATAACGCAGGAAATACCATGAAGAGCCTGCCCACTGCGGCATTGTATTGGTTTCTCTCTTTGCTGGTTTCCCACAACAGGGACAAGTAGTATTTACCCATGAATCAATCGCTGCAAGCGGTGATTCCCCTGTTCCTGTCGGCTCATATTTCTCCACATCCGGAAGTACTACAGGAAGTTCCTCCTCCGGAACCGGTACTGCACCGCAATCCGGACAATGAATGATCGGAATCGGCTCACCCCAGTAACGCTGACGGGAAAATACCCAATCACGCAGCTTATAATTCGTTGTTTTTTTGCCGTACCCCTTTTTCTCTATCATTTCAGGAGCTTCTTTCTTCAGGACAGCCGACTCCATACCATTCCAATCACCAGAATTGATCATGGTGCCGTTTGCATCTGTATAAGCCTCTTCCATATTTTCTATCTCTTTTCCATCCTTGGCGATAACCTGAATGATCGGCAGATCAAACTTCTTCGCAAAAGCAAAGTCACGGTCATCATGAGCAGGTACACACATGATTGCTCCTGTACCATAATCTGCCAATACATAATCTGACAGCCAGATTGGGGTTTTCTTTCCATTCAACGGATTAATTGCATAAGACCCGGTAAATACACCTGTTTTATCCTTGTCCTGCATACGGTCAACATTTGATTTCATGGATGCATCATAAATATATTTCTCCACTGCATCCCTTGTTTCGTCTGTTGCAAGTTCAGAAGCCAGTGCATGCTCTGGTGCCAGTACCATGAAGGTTGCTCCCCATAACGTATCAGGACGTGTAGTATAAACAGTTATGCTCTCTTCCCTACCGTCTACCTTGAAATCCACTTCTGCACCATAAGACTTTCCAATCCAGTCTGTCTGCATTTTCTTAACCTTTTCCGGCCAGTCCAATGTATCCAGATCAGCAAGCAGACGGTCTGCATAAGCCGTAATCTTCAACATCCACTGTCTGAGATTTTTCTTGGTCACCTCAGAATGGCAGCGCTCACATTTACCATCTACAACCTCTTCATTCGCAAGACCCGTCTTACATGATGGACACCAGTTGATCGGCATCTCCTTCTCATATGCAAGCCCTTCCTTAAACATCTTTACAAAAATCCACTGTGTCCATTTGTAATAATCCGGATCTGTGGTATTTACTTCTCTGTCCCAGTCATAAATTGCTGCTATCTCATTAATCTGTTTTTTGATATTGGCAACATTTTTTGCAGTGGAAATCGCAGGGTGTACCCCATTCTTAATCGCATAATTTTCGGCAGGAAGTCCAAAAGCATCCCATCCCATCGGATGAATCAGATAATATCCCTGCATCATCTTATAACGGCTCCAGACATCGGAAATAACATATCCTCTCCAATGTCCCACATGAATCCCGTTACCGGATGGATAAGGAAACATATCCAGACAATAATACTTCGGTTTCTTTCCATCCTCTACATTAATTGGGTTCTCCTCCCATTTTTTGCGCCATTTTCCCTCAATCAGCTTGTGATTATATGCGGTTGCCATGTAAAATCCTCCTTGTACCCTTAGATTATATTCTATATACTAAGTATAATCAATATTTACAAATTCCTTAACTTAAACATTGTACCATACAACACCATTTTGTCAAGAATCCTGTAAATTCTTGTTTATCTTACTAGGGGACGCTTCCATACGATGGTGGTGGCAGACGCAGGAAAGAGGGGCTTATGGTTTCCACGAGAGACTCGTTCGCACTCTGACTTCAACGTAGCGGTACATAAGAGGCTATCCTGCAAGCAGGCTACCCTCTAAGTACCGACGTTTTCAGACTGGTCTCTCTTAGGATAACCATAAGCCCCTCTTTCCTGCTGTATACTGATGCCGTCGTATGGAAGCTGTTTCTTGATAAAATGAACAAGAATTTCTGCCCTGCGGGCGGCACGGCTGGCATCACGAAAACGATTAGGTATTGGATTTTAGATACTTTTTATCACCATCCGGTAAGAAAGCAATATTTGACAAGAAGCAACCTTCCGTTTGGAACCAATATCCCCTGCCCCGCCGGAGGCAAATAAATTCTTGTGTTGATTCTACCAAAAAACAGCTTTCAACATGAGCCTTTGAAAAGTCTAAGCTGTGGGGAAATACTCTGCTGTTTCTCGGTAGGACTTTCGCACCCATCGGTACTTAACGATTGGATGTCACAGACATACAAGAGTTTAGTACCGCTATGTGTGCGAAGGAGCGAAAGCGGGGACGGACGAGAACAGCAGGGTATTTCCCCACAGCGGACTCCACCAGCCCCTCATGTTGAAAGCGTCCCCCTTACTAAGATAAACAAGAATTTACTTTCTTACTGCCTCAATGGGTTTTAATTTAGCTGCCCATTTTGCCGGGAAAAATCCTGCAAGAACTCCAAGGATAACTGCAAAAAAGAAGGCGAAGACCGCCAGCCAAAGAGGAATTACTGCCAATTCCGTGCCCTTAGGCATATTTAACAGCTTAACCGCAAGCTTATTGACACCAATTTCTGTCATTCCATAGGAGATGATAATTCCAATCAAGCCTCCAAGTCCCCCTAAAATCCCGGATTCCAACAAAAACAGATACAATAATTCATCCGGATCACATCCGAGAACTTTCAAAATTCCAATCTCATTGATACGGTCATAGACGGAGGTTGTCATGGTATTACCGATTCCGATTACTGCCACGATTAATGCGATCATACCGATTCCCCCAAGAAGAAATTGGACAACCTTAATCTCCCGCTGCATAGAGTCTAACAGTTCTTTATTATTTTCTGTCTGAAAACCCATATCCTGTAATCGTTTTATTACTTTTTCCACATGTTCCACATCATCCACTTTCACAATGGCACTGTCATAAATCCACTCATTATAATTCTCATTATTGGCATTAACAGGCTGACCCGGAATTTTTCCGTCCTCCGCATTCTGCTTTAAATATTTTTTTAATACGTCCAGATTACAATACATATTATAGGTATTATCCTTTGTCATACCGGATATTTTCAAGCGGCTGCCTTTTTCATTATCCTCCTCCATGTTAAACTGTACCATCATATCTTCTCCGGTTAAATCTGATACTTCTTTATTTTCTTCATCATCATCAGTCTCAATAAAACCTGCTCCTGTACTTTCGTTAAAAAAAATATCCATTGCATGATTACCAACTAACAATTCCGGCTTAATACCATTTTCTACCGGTTTTTCCCCTTTTTCTATTTCGATTTCATCCATATAGGCTTTAGGAATCCCTGTAATTACAGTATATCCTGTGAAATTTTTATAATCCATTTTTGCGAATATCTCGGTCTGCGGATAAACAGCTTTTACATATTCTATTTTTTCCAAATCTACAGCCCTGCGGTCTGTGATCATCTTATCCTTTCGTTTTCCCTCATTAACACCTGATATCCTAACTTCCGTTATACTGCCTGTAGATTCAACCACGGACAACAATTCATTCTTAACACCGATTCCGATTGCAAGCAGGGATACAATGGAAATCACTCCAATCACGACACCAAGAATCGTAAGAAATGTACGCACTCCTCTTTGTTTCATATTCGTGAGACACAAATGCCAAATCCACGTCATAAACCTCTCTCCATTCTTCTATCTACTTAACAAAATCATCCAGCATCTGCTGCTTACGTTTTTTCCTTCTGATAAAAAACCAAATAATGGCTGCTATGATCACAATAGCAAAAATAATTTTTACTATTACTTTTATGATATGGGAACTATCTTTACTCTCTTTTACCTTTTCCAGATTCTCATATACCGGCTCCAATACAGTTACTCCTATCTCTGCCTCTGATTCATATTTATTTCCTTTTTTGTCTTCATAAGAAATGATCATTTTGTTCTTTGTATGCATACCTTCCGTTACTACGACTGCCTTTGTAAGTGCGTCTAAAGTCCCGCTTTTCCCTGATTCGATATTACCTACATAAGTCATCATCCTATCCAGATTATCTCCTTCGATCATTGCACTCACATTATAAAGCGTTCCCTCCCCCAGGTTATTAATTGCAGCACTGATTTCAACCGTATCACCTAATTCCACCATATCCTCTGCCAGAAAAATGTCTGTTACGGTTAACCTCTGTTCCAGGATAACCGGAATAAATACCGTTTCATCTACAGTATAACCCATCCCGCCACTGCTCTCATATTCTGTCTTTACAGATAACTTATACGCCTTCTCCTCCAAGCCATTTGCCGCTTTCATTTTAAAGGTCAGCTTTTCCTCACTGTATGCATCAATCTGTTCTACATATTCTGTCCCTGCTCCTTTTTGGGGTAACAGCTCCCCATTTTCCGTACTGATAGTGAGCTTTATGTTTTTCACTGCCTTAGAAGCCGTATTACTCAACGTAAGAGTTAATGTAAACTCTTTTCCCGAAACTACATCCCCTTCTTTTACCAAATAGTCCGATACCATGACTCTCGGCTGTGCCGCTTCAACAATATAAGAACCTCCCATTATTCCTATCCATATACATAAAAACAAGCTTAGTATTTTTTTCAATTCCGTTCAACCTCCCATTCCTTTAATCCCCTGTCACCTGCTTTTATTTCCCATTTTTTGTTTGAATTCTTTCAATCTTCCCATGGAAAATATCACAGATATTCCATCTTTTTTCATATAGAAGCTTACAATGACTGCTGCTGCCGCTTTTTCTTTTGGAAATTCCACAAATACATCATTCTGCAATCTCCCCATCCACAAGTTTCACTATCCTGTCTGCTTCTCTTGCCAAATCTATATTATGTGTAATCAACACCAGCGTCTGGTTTAGCTGTTTAACGGAATTCTGAAGCAGTGTAATAACTTCATTTCCGTTTTTGGAATCCAGAGCTCCCGTTGGTTCGTCTGCAAGAATCAGAGACGGTCTGTTCGCCAGTGCCCTTGCAATAGCCACCCTTTGCTGCTGTCCACCGGAAAGCTGATTTGGCAGGTGCTTCCTCCGATCCTGAAGCCCCAGCATTTCCATTATATGCTCAATATATTCCTTATCCGGTTTTCTATGGTCTAACAGAATCGGCATTGTAATATTTTCTTCAACCGATAATACCGGAATCAAATGATATGCCTGAAATACAAATCCAATCTTTCTTCTGCGGAACACCGACATTTGTTCGTCAGTCAATTTGGTAATATCCTTATCATCTACCACAACCTTCCCACTGGTTGGTGTATCCACACCACCCATGATATGCAGCAGTGTCGATTTGCCGGAACCAGATGCCCCGACTATCGCCAAAGTTTCTCCCTGCTTTACGGTCAGGTCTACATTATGAAGCCCCCATACCCTTGTCTCATTTTCGCCATATACTTTTGTTACGTTTTCCATTTTTACAATATCCATATCTGATTCTCCTTTTCTTATATGTTATTTTAAAACCGTTTCAAATTATCTACCTCTCATAAAATGAACATTAATCTCCTCCTATAGACAGGTCGGTTGCCATATCCATTTTCAGCTCCTTTAGAGGCATATAAATGGAACCGCAAAGAATCAGGGTGGATATCAATACTCCCGCTAATGCCGCAACCACAGGAAAATGATACTGATAACTATATATTGTTGTAATTACCAGACGGAACAGCCCAAAGCTCAATATATATCCGATAATAATACCCACTATATTGGCTGTAATGGTTGTAATAACACCCTCCAGCAGCACCATCTTTATCAAACGGTTCTTTGAAACTCCGATTACCCGAAGCTGGGCAAATTCCTTTCGTCTCAGATGCAGATTTCCTGCCGTTGTATTAATAATATTGAAAGTTGTCATCATAACAACAAATACCACAAATATCAAAAATCCCATCAAATAATGTTTTGCACTCCTAAGTGTTTCCATTATGAACGGATAAGCAGAGCCCTTCATTCCGTTACCTGACATCTCTTCATAATTACCCGATTCACCATAAATAATACGGTTATATTTATTTACCGGAAATCTATCAAAATGATACTGCATTCCGGTTACCATAGACTCATCTGTCCCAGTCAATGCAAAATACCGTTCCAAAGGCAGTATCAATACTGCACCGGTGTTATAATGATTCACATCCTCTTTCACAATTCCTTCTATAGTATAGGTCTTGTAACTTTTCTCATTAATTAATCGCTCCTTGCACTCCCACACTATTTTTGCTTTCTTCTCATCATATTCATCTTCTAAATCAGCCTGTTCTTTCATAATTGCTGCATTCTCTTCATCATTTTCAGAAAGCCCCAAAAGTTTCTCCTTCTCAGCCTTATACTCTGCCGATAAAGCTTTAAGCTCTTTGTTGATATCTGTTCTAAGTTTTTGCATATCCAGCAAATTAATGGTATCCCCCACCTTATAATCGGTATAATCCACATCTATATATTCTATACTCAGACTTTCCGTTCCCTCTTCACTTTTCTCAACTCTGCCATGGTTGACCAATACAATTCCGTTCTCACTGACATCTAACGTGCCATCCACCAATGCAGACTGATACCGTTTATAATCCTCCTGATCATATCCATAACAGTCTATTTCAGAAATATATTGCAAACCAAACTCTAATTCTCCCCCTGCTTCAAGCTCTCCCGGTGCACAATGCTCATAGAGTATTTTGTAAAACTTCCCATCTATAGAGTCTGTCAGATATTCTTCTGTATAATGTTTATAATGCGTTTCCCAGTCTACAAGCACAAGCTTGGCAGAATACATCCTCTTTGCATCCGTCACCTCCTCCAGATTGCTAAGTTCTCCCAACACATCACCAGAAGGCAGACTGCTTTGCACCTCATTTGTAGTATCCTCAGGATCTAATATATTTTCAAAAAAAATGTGGTAATATTTGTAGTGTTCCTGCTCATCCCTGATAATTTTATTCAATGAACTACCAATACCTGCGATTGCGATAAAAGCCGCAATGCCAATTCCCAGTGCCCACACGGTCTTGTGAAACCTCCCAGGATTCCGCATAATGCTTTTATAGGCATAATCACCTTCTATTCCGAGTAACTTCCCGAAAATACTCTTCTTTCTTGCTTTAATCTTTTCCTTACGAATACGGTATTCTCCACGAATTGCACTGATCGGTGTCATATTCGTAATCACCTTGCAGTTTTCTTCCATTGCAAAGAACAAGTCACCCAAAAATGCAATAGCGACCGGCACAACCGGAAGAATATGGAAGCCTGCATGAAGTGAGGCATTTCCAACATCAGAAGGTGCTAAAGTCCCGAAAAGAAAACCTGTATCGAGAAAATGCCCGATTATTATACTGCCGATTGTTCCCACTATCACACCGAAAACAATTCCTGAAATTTCCAGAATTGCTCCTTCTATGTAAATCACAGCCTTCAACTCTCCTTTTGAGGCACCTATACAACGCAGATTACCATAATCCTTAATCTGCTCTAAGGTTGACAGTTGTATGGAATTTCTGATAATCCCAACTCCGAAAATGGCAAAAATATAGGAAACCAGTAAAATAAGAAGGATAAAAATTGCTGTTGTATTACCCTCTCCTCCCTGAAAATAAGTCGCTGCTAATAAGTAATTCAACTCTCCCTTTACCGCATATTTGCTGCTGATACTCTCTAAAGCATCCTCTATACGATAAGGGTTTTTCGTATTAATATATAACGCATTATCATACATTCTGGGCTCATTATAGTCATAATCATAATATTGTCCTACCGAAACACTCTTTACCTTATCATCCGCCATAATCTGCTCAATCTGTTCCTGATTCTCTGTCAGAAACACAATCTCATAATCCTGGGAGCTTCTTAAATTCTCTCTCATTCCTAAAAGTGCACTCCAGCCAAGGTTTAGAATCACATATAAAATAGCAACAGCTACTGCTACACCCATAATAGTTACTATGCATCTCCTTCGGTTCATCTTAAGATACCGGACTGCCAGTTTTCTATAATCGTTCATTCTTTCTCCTTTCCTCACTCTCAATATAATCCTATATTTTCTCCTAAAAAAAGTATAGCCTAATCCCTAAGCTATACTCATTATAAAACTCTAATATTACAGTCACATGACTTTTTATCTTACGGTTTTGTAAGATAAAATAAAACCTGCTATTTTACCGACATTCTTATTACAGTTATTTATTTCACAATATCCATCATCTAATCTTTTCAATAAATCAAATATTTTTATATTTCCTCAAAATAGAGTCAGTCATTTTCTCCATCTCATCATATACCAGAATATCCCCATTATTTGCTATAATTTTGCAAGTCTGCTTTTCCTTATACCCTCGTTTCAGATACATTTCCTTTGCCGCAAGCGAAGAATCAATATAGATCCGGTCAAAGCTTTCCGCAATCTTTTTCTCTGCAAAATCCATAAGCTGGCTGCCAAATCCACGGGATTGATATTCGGGCAGAACAAAAAGACGGTTTACCGCATTTTCTTTGACAGTTACCGTCCCCACCAGACAATTATCTGCTTCCAGCATCCACACAATACCATTTTCAATATCAGCTAAAATATTTTGTCTGTTGTGATGTTTCAAAAAGAAATCAACTACTCCCATTGCATAATAGCGGGAATAAATTCCTGAAATTGTTGTATGCGTAATATTAACAACCATGTCCAAATCTTTTTCTGCTGCCTTTAATATCATATTTTTTAACTCCTGTCACTTAATACCTCTGTCATGGGCAAGACATTTACATAAAAGTTAACACAAACCATGTATACTTCCCTTCTTCACTCTTTACATGAATGGTTCCTCCCATTCCTTCAATAATGGATTTCGTAAGGGAAAGACCAATCCCCACACTGTTCGGATTTACCTCCTGATGCACTCTGTAGAACCGTTTAAAAATATTGGGAATTTCCTTCTCCGGAATCCCCATTCCCTCATCCTTTATATAAATCCTGGTATACACTTTTGTCTGTTCTGCTTCAACCCGGATATTTTTCCCTTCCTGCGAATAATCAGATGCATTTTTCAGCAAATTGATAATCGCTTCTATCAGCCAGTCTCCATCACAAAGCAGGGAGATATCATCTGCACATTCTACAAAAATCTTCTGCTCCCTTTCCTTTAATAAAAACCGTACTCCATCCACTGCCTGCATCACCAAGGGCTGTAATGCAGTTTCTGTCTTTTCAAACCGTATTGCTCCTGCTTCAATCCTTGCAAGCTTCAGCATCGACAATACCATCCATTCCATACGGTTTAATTGGTTCCCTGCTTCCGATAATATCTCTTTTTGTTTATCCTTATCCTCAACTTTATCCTCCAAAAGCAAATCCATGAATACCGTCAAAGATGCTAAGGGTGTTTTTAATTGATGGGAAATATCAGAAATAACATCCCGAAGAAAGATTTTTTCATTCATTTCCCTGTTTTTACTCTCTTTCAGCGCACCTACCATTTTATAAAAATTAGTATATAATACGCCGATAACGCCTTCCTTATATTCTTCCGAGGGAGGTTCTCCCCCTTTCTCCATAACAGCCGTCATAATTTCCGATACATTCTCTATTTCTGAATAAACAGTATCCAGGGTGCGATAAGATATGCGGTAACCCACAAAGATAAAAAGAAGGAAGCATATAAAAAGCACACAGGTTTCCTGCGTAAATCCTCCCCTGATATACCAGACCCAGCCAATAAAAAATATTAAAAAAAGTATGGATGCCAATATATAATTTCTTCTATATCTGCGTCGTTCAAAACCATTCTGCATTCCCTATACTCCTGCCTTTTTAAACCGATAGCCTACTCCACGCACTGTTTCAATAAAAATGGCATCCTCTGAAAGTTTACTGCGAAGCCGTCTCATATAAACAGATAATGTATTATCATCTATAAAATTCTCCTCTGTATCATACAGCCGTTCCATCAGCTGACTTCTGGTTAAGACCAATCCTTCATTTTGTATTAATTCCCTTAATAACCTCAATTCGCATGGAGTACATTCCACCAACTGATCCTGATAAAATAAACGGAACTCCCTGATCAAAAACCGATGTGTGCCAAAATAATACACATCAGATGAATTCCATTTTCCGGAAAATTGTGAACGTCTGATATTGGCAGCAATCCTAGATAAAAGCTCCTTCACCCGGTAAGGTTTGGTCACATAATCATCCGCTCCGATTTCCAAACCCTGTACGATATTTGCCTCTTCTCCCACTGCCGTCAAAAAAATAACAGGCACCTGATATCCTCCTGCCCTTACCTCCTTACAGAACTCAAAACCTGTTCCGTCAGGCAGCATAACATCCAATAAAATCAAATCCGGCTGGCATTCCAAGGCCTTTCTTGCATTTACTATATTACCAGCATGCATTACCGTATACCCTTCAGCCTGCAACGCATATTCGGTACCCATTGCCAGTGCAAAATCATCCTCAACCAGTAAAATCGTCCCTGTCATAACATTTCTACTCTCCAAATATTATTTTGAATACATTGTAACCAATCTTTATATAAAAGTAAAGGCTGGACACTACAGCTAACTGTAATATCCAGCCTTATTAATTTTGCTATTAATATTTATATACTTTAACGGTCTTTGTTCCGTATGCCAATGCTTTCTCATGCGTAGAGAAGAAAATATCAATGTGATTACCGTTTACTCCGCTTCCACAGTCCTCTACGGTATAAACGATCCCATCAATGACAACCTGGGTTCCATACGGTAAAATACTGGTATCTGCTGCAATAGTTCTTCCCTCTGTAGGAGTTGTACCACTGGCTGTTTTATTATGACCACCGCTACATTTTTTACATCCACAATACGCTGTAATTGTAAATGTTCCGATACATTCTCCAGACTCTGTCGCAGTGACCGGAGTAGTTGTGGCACCCTTATAGGAATCACTGTTATCACTGCCGGAATTCCCTCCCGCATTATTATTGTTACCGCTGGCTGCCGCTGCCTTTCTTGCTGCTTCCTCTTCTGCTGCCTTTCTTGCTGCTTCTTCCGCTGCTGCTTTTTCAGCCGCCTGCCGCTCCAACTCTTCTGCCGATACAGCAATCTCGTATAATTTATCTACATCTACAAAATCAGATGAAACATAGCCGGTCTGACCATCTTCCAACATAACCTGAAGCCATGTAATATCATTCTCTGTACTCTGTGCATGATCCGGTTCTTTCTCTGTTTCCTTTTCTTCCCCTTCCGGTTTACTTGAAACTACGGATTCATCAGCTTTTTCTTTGTCCTCTGCCTTATCTTCCTCTAATACTTTAACTGTATCCTCTTTCTCTAATACTGTTAAAATATCTGCCTCGGTAGATTTCTCTGTTCTAACATTGACTCCGTCTTCCAAAACCGTACCACGAAGTGTTACATAATCTTTTGCATACTGTTCTGCACTTTCACCTGTCAAAATATAATCTGTTAACACATATCCTTCTACATCTCCAGATTTAATCTTAGTCCAGTCCCCCTCTGTAGCTTCTACAATAGCGATGGCACCTGGATTCATGGAACCTACAAACTCTGCCTCTGTACTTGGCTCTTTCCGTATATTCAATGTCTCTTCCACATTTGCAATACATTTGTTATCAAACTCACTCTTCTCTGTCTGCTGTTCTTCTTTCTTCTGTTCTGTCGTCTCATTATAAGCATCAGCAGTCTCGGTCGCCGCCTCTGTCGTCGTATTCTCAACAGTAGTCACCATTTCCTCTACATCTGCCGTCTTCGTATCCGTTGTCACCTTGGCAATTGTCTTCTCTTCTTCACTGCTACCAAACAAAGCTTCTTTCACGCTGACATTTGCGCTTGCTGCCACAGTGTCCGCTCCATTGCCAGAAACGGCTAACACAACTGCTCCTGTTAATAATCCCACTACTGCTATTATACAAATCAATATCTGTAAGTTTCTCACAAAATATCTGCCATTCAAAATATTCTTTCTCATGTAAAGCATATAGTGTTCTTTCATTACAGCTTTTCTGCTATGTCTCATGATTAACTTCCTCCATCAACCCGCAGCACCCTTGCTGCCTGTAATCCTGTTGATATTATACATCTCACAAGTTATAGAACTTCTACCAAAATGTTACAAAGTTGTTACAAGTTGTAATATAGCACGTAACAAAATAAATGTCAAGTCTACTTTTAATATTGTGAAATATGTCATAAATCCGCTTTTTTCCATGTTTTTATAGGAATTTTTTTGTTTATATGTTAAGATAACATTAAGTTATCATAAAAGTTCAAAAAAGCTGCCAGCTTTTGTATATATTCCATAACCGGAGGAACAAAAACATATGTCACAAATTCGTTTAGATAAATATCTTGCAGATGCAGGAATCGGCACCCGCTCTGAAATAAAATCCTATATTAAAAAGGGAGTTGTATCCGTAAATGATATCACCATTAAAAAGCCGGATATAAAGATAGATTCCGAAACAGATACCGTGCAATTTCAAAACCGGATCGTACAGGCATCTTCTTATGAATATTATATTTTAAACAAACCTGCCGGTTATGTCAGTGCTACAAAAGATAACACTGCCCCCACCGTTTTATCTCTGATCAAAAGCAGCCGGAAGGATTTATTTCCGGTAGGCAGACTGGACAAGGATACAGAAGGACTCCTTCTTATTACAAATGATGGTACACTTTCTCATAGGCTGCTTTCTCCTAAACGGCATGTAGATAAAACCTATTATGCCATAATAGAGGGAATTATATCCAATGAAGATATCTCTGCTTTTGAAAATGGTCTTATAATCGGGGATGAGGACTTAAATATTGCAATGCCGGCTAAGCTTTCCGTATTAAAAACCGAACATTTTCCAAAAGAACTCTCTTATATAGAAGTAACGATTCATGAAGGGAAATTTCATCAGGTAAAAAGAATGTTTAAGGCTGTGAACAAAAAAGTAATCTATCTGCAAAGAATCTCTTTTGGAACACTGGTACTGCCAAAAGACCTGGCATCAGGTTCCTATCGTGAACTGACTGACACTGAACTTGCTTCCTTGAAAAACTGCTGTTAATTCTTCTCCCGTTTCGCTTTAGCAATTTAAAGTGTTGACACAATTAAAATATCATAATAAAATGTTACTATTATATATCATGTGCTTTGCACATCAAATTATTGGAGTAGAAAGATGAATAAACAAAAAGATTTCAGCATCGGTTTTATCGGTCTTGGTCTGATAGGCGGTTCTATCGCCAAATCTATCCGACGCATTTTTCCCGATTCAGAAATATTGGGATTTGATGTAGACCAATCCGCTTTAACCCTTGCATTAGAGGATAAGACCTTAACAAAAACCGTAACTGCCATTGAGGCAATGAATGACTGTGATTATATTTTCCTATGTGCACCGGTACACTATAATATCGCCTATCTTCCTATATTAAAGAGAATTATAAAAGCCTCCTGTATCCTCACTGATGTGGGAAGCGTAAAGAATGATATATGCTGTGCCATTCATGATAACCAATTAGATGATTATTTTATCGGAGGGCATCCAATGGTGGGATCTGAACGAAGCGGCTATGATGCGGCAAGCGACCGACTGATCGAGAATGCCTATTACTTTGTAACCCCTTCCGAAACAATGACGCAGGAGAAAATTATTGCATTCAGAACCTTTTTGGAGGATTTAGGCACTATCCCAATTGTATACAGCCCCAGACAACATGATGAAATTACTGCCTATATCAGCCATATTCCTCATGTAATCGCCTCCTCTTTAGTAAACCTTGCCGCTTCCAAAGAAGATGACAACGGTATGCTGAAACAGCTTGCCGCTGGCGGTTTTAAGGACATAACAAGAATTGCTTCTTCCAATCCTGTTGTATGGGAGCACATTTTATTAAGTAATCCAGAAAATATCACAACGGGACTTCGTTCTTTTATCAGAGAGTTAGAAGACATGATTGCTTTTATCGAGACAGAAGACGCAAGAAGCATTTATGCTTTTTTTGATTCTGCAAAAGATTACCGGAACTCCATTCCGGAACATGCAACCGGCGTCATCCGCATGAACTATGATGTCTATGTGGATATTCCGGATGAAGCAAACGCACTGGCAAAAGCAGTAACTTATATCGGGGATGCCGGAATCAGCTTAAAAAATATCGGAATTACCCATAACAGGGAAGATAACGAAGGTGTTTTGCGATTATCCTTTTATGACAATGATGCTGCCGCTGCTGCTGCCTCCCTTTTGAAAACATATCATTATCAGGTTTACCAGCGTTAACTGCTGATACCTAAATCACACTTTATTTCAAATGTACTATTTATTTTAACCTGTCAACACCTATATATATTATACAAGGAGAACAATACCATGCCTATACCACATATCCATCACTTAAAAGGAGAAATCACCGTTCCCGGTGATAAATCCATATCCCATAGAAGTATTATGTTAGGAGCTCTGGCAAACGGAACTACAGAAGTAACCGGTTTTTTACAGGGTGCCGACTGTCTGTCCTCTATCTCCTGTTTCCAGAAAATGGGAATTGAGGTAGAAAATAACAAAAAAAATAACACGGTACGAATTCACGGAAAAGGGCTGCATGGTTTGACTGCCCCCTCCGGCACACTGGATGTCGGCAACAGCGGCACTACCACAAGACTGATGTCCGGCATTCTTGCCGCACAGCCATTTACCTCCATGATAGATGGCGATGCCTCTATCCGCAAACGTCCAATGGGAAGAATTATGACCCCGCTTTCTCAAATGGGCGCTGTTTTTGAAAACCTCAATACCGAACAATGTGCACCGTTTACGATTACCGGCGGTTCTTTACATGGTATTGATTATGTATCCCCTGTGGCATCTGCTCAGGTAAAATCCGCTGTTTTACTTGCAGGACTTTTTGCCGAGGGCAAAACCAGCGTCACAGAACCATATGTATCCAGAAATCATACAGAATTAATGTTACAGTCCTTTGGTGCAGATATCCAATGTGACGGAACCACCGCAGCAGTTCTGCCAGCAAGGGAACTCGCAGCACAGCATATCTATGTTCCCGGAGATATTTCCTCTGCGGCTTACTTTATTGCGGCAGGACTGATCACACCGGATTCAGAGATTACGATCAGGAATGTGGGAATCAATCCAACCAGGGACGGTATTCTTACTGTATGCAGGGCAATGGGGGCAAATATCACACTATCCAATGTCAAAGATACCATAGGAGAGCCGATCGCGGATATTACTGTTTCCACCAGTTCCCTGCATGGATGTACCGTTGAAGGGGATATCATACCAAAGCTGATCGATGAAATTCCTGTCATTGCCATTATGGCTGCTTTTGCCTGCGGGACTACCATAATCAAAGATGCCCAGGAATTAAAGGTAAAAGAATCCAACCGAATTGACGTTATGGTCAACAATCTTTCTTCTATGGGGGCAGATATCGAAGGCACTGAAGACGGAATGATCATCCATGGCGGCAGAGAGCTTCACGGAGCAGTCATTGATTCCAAACTGGATCACCGCATTGCCATGAGTTTTGCAATTGCAGGAGGACTGGCAAAAGGAGATACGGAAATCATTGGTGCAGATTGTGTAAATATCTCCTATCCTGATTTTTATCCTGATCTGGCATCCCTTGCCAGATAATCTGCATCCCATTAACTAATTATATTACAACCAAAAAGACCGCCAACAAGGAGAATTCTTGTGATCAATGAATATAAAACTATGGTTGCAGATGACGAGTCTGATATTTCGGACTTACTTGAAAAGGCTTTGAACATGAAGGGCTTTCACAAAATTATAAATGTTGATATAATATAAGTACAGTAAGCACCTGCAAAGAATTCTAGCCCGGCATGATTATTTTGAATGTTATGCTGCCTGATATTAACAGCTACGAAGTATGCAAACAAATCAGACAATTTTCCCATTGCCCTATTCTGTTTCTTTCATCAAAAAATGATGAATTAGATATAATACTCGGTTTAGCTGTTGGCGGCAGCGATTATGTTACCAAGCCTTTCAGCCCTAAAGAAATTGCTTATTTAGCATAGCACTGATTTCTATATCATCTTCAACCAATAAAATTTTCATGATCACCTCCAGTTCTATGCCTTATCTATATATCCAAATGTTTTAATCCAAAGTGTATGGCAACCTGTCTGGCCAGTTCATCTATTTCCATGGTTCCATCATTTATAATAGAAACATAATTCTCTTTACGGCACTGTTTCTGTACTTCCCGTGCAAACAGAACATCTCTGTCCATCCAGTTGCGGAAAGCTACTTCTTTATCACTACACCCCTCCAATATCAAAGTAACAAAGTCTCTTTTTCTATAATGATTAATTTGAAATTCCTTCGTAGGTACAATTGAGATATAACGGCTTCCCGGAATACCAGACTGCTTCATCAATTCTGGAAGATACGCTGCCCCTTCTGTGATAATGCCACCTTTCCAATTAATCTGCTTCAAGTCTGCTGTCACAAATTCAAAGATTTCCCTGTAAATGTCAAATTCCTCCCTGCACTGAATCAATGGCTCCCTCATCCAGACCTGCTCAGCATTCATCCTGGCTACTCTCCTGCAAATGGGATGCCCTTTTCGTGCCCCTGCCTGCATATATCTGTCCAGGAAATCATCTACTTTAAAGTAGTATAAACCATGTTTCTGCGAAAAAATCTCAGCCACACTACTTTTCCCGGCACAAGGGGAACCTCCGATATAGTATATATTCATCTCTGCTTCACCTCCTCTTTCTAAAAAATGTTTCAAACACATGATTCCATTCCAAATCATTTCCCTATTTGGATTGCAAGTTTTTCCGAACACATATCGAAAGGATTCCTTTTCGTTTTTCTGCACATATTCCTATAAAACGTTCTATTTACTCATTGCCTTTTCTTCTTTTTCAAAAATGCCGCAAAACAGTATCCATCTGCCACCATTTCTCGGTATTCATACTACACTAAAAATTTCCAGTTTATTTTATTCGAGAAAAAACAGAATGTGACCTTCTGTATATATCATTATCTTTCTGCCTTAACTCATTTTCTACCTGCACCAGTTGTTTCTCCAGATTCCGGATTTTCCTTTCATCTTTATCGCCGAATGGCATAGCGGGATACCCAGAGGACATTTCACCCCCGGAAGCTGACTGGATCTGCTTTTCCAGCTGTTGTTTTTTCTCTTTCAGCTTCTTGATTTCCCTGTCAACCTTATCGGTATTCACAACGCATCTATCCACAAGCTTTCCTGGATGATTTCCACTCACCTTCGGCTCTTTGCCATCTGTGCCTCCCTTGGAACGGTCATCATCTACTTTCATTTTTTCCTTTGCGGTCGCACGGTCATCCATATTCGGATCATCAAAAAAAATTTTCCGGTTGCCGTTATCGTCCTGTCCTATCCGGTACAGCCCAGTAGGCTCTTTCCCTGATTTTTCACTGCTGATATATTCATCCTGCGGTTCGGACACTGCCAGAGCTTTTTGCCTCTGCTTCCCTGTCTCCTTTGCTTTTTCCGCCCTCTCAGCAGCCTCTTTTTCTTTCACCCTCTCTGCATAGTTGATTCCAGAATGATCATAGTTACCGCTAATCTGCATTGCCATAAGTATTTTCCTCCTTCGATTTGATATTGTCAGGAAGCTGCCTTTACAGACAGCTTCCTTATTCCTTTTTTCGGCTGCCAGAAACAGCAGTTAATCCATTTGCTGTGGAATGACTTCTGGATGCTGTGGAATGACTAGCAATACATGGAGGACAAATTTATTCCCCTGCGTCTCTATACTCATGGCCCCACCATATTTCTCAACTACCGCTTTTACATTCGACAGACCTGTCCCTTTTTTGAACATTCCTTTTCCCTGGCAACTGTTTTCAATTTCTATCATAAGAAAATCTCCCTGTATGCGTCCTGATACATAGATGTATTTTTCTGCACCAGCTTCCATACTTTTACATGCCCGAATCGCATTGTCCAAAGCATTTGACAGGACGATACAGATATCAATGTCACGCAGTCCGCAGGGATATGGCAGAAGGAGAGAACAGTTCACACTAATCCCCATACTTTTTGCAATCCCCATTTTGTTTCCCACCAGAATATCCACTACCGGGTTGTTTGTACTGCAAGGAAATGACATTTTTTCCGCTATATCATCCATATCTTCAATATAACTTACAGCCTGTTCCAGTTTCCCAGTCTGCAAAAGCTTTTTTACTACTGCGATGTGGTTTCTTATGTCATGGCGAAATGACTTTGTCTCATCATAACGTGCCTTTGCTTCCTCTACATACTGGTTCAGGGAAAGTTCTTCCTGTTCCAATAGTGATAATTCTGTACTGAGGCGGAAACTCTGTAGCAGCTTCTTATAAGCGAACAGAATGCAGAACAGGCTGGCGATACCCAAAAGATGCATAGTGAACAACTGCCAATGGTTGAATAGATATCCCGTAGGTCCTTCGCTCTTTATAATTTCAAACTGGAATTCAATGGAATTAATGTATTCACTCATAATAAATATCATCAGTATCGGAATGAAAACCAGAAACATTTGCTGCATTTCTGCGGCGGTATAGAAGGAAAAATAACGGTACACCATATAATAACAAAACCCGGTTAACACCAGTGATGCAGCCTCGCTGACCAGCATGATCACGATACCAACCGTATCATGGAAAGCAGCAGTCATCAATGAACAAAAAAGCCCCATCAGAGATTTCACAATTCCATAGCAGAGCAGCATAATCTCAGTCATCAGCGTCGCATATAAAAGCGAAGACTTAAAATCCGCATGGCAGAACAACGTCCCACATACTGTAAGCAGAAGAACAAGTGCCCCGAAGCCGATTATCGTGCCAACTGAAACAAAATCAGTGACAAAAACCGCACATACCGCAAACAGAAAATAAAATGGAAGCTTTACTTTCTTTTTTAGAATCTTTGCAAAGAAATAAAACTGAAAAAGCATTTCAATGCTTCCCATGATATATACATTAAAAAAATCAATATACTCAACCATTTTACCTACCCATATGCAACAATTATTACATATTCTTCATATACTGCAAAACAACGTTGGAAAACTCTCTGCTCCGCAGCCGTGATACGGGAATCTCCCTGCCGTTATCCATATACGCAATCCCTTTCTTATAACCTTTTAAATGCTTCAGATTAATCAGATAGCTCCTATGACACCTAAAAAAACAGTCGTCCAGTTTGTTTTCCAGATTTTCAATCCTATCATAATAATCAACTACTTCAGATGAAACTAAATTCAGATATATTTTCCGGTCTATTATCTCACAGAAAACAATATTATCCTTAAGAATAATACGGCTTTCATATCCCCTTTGGACAAGTAAACTGACTTCACTGGCATTTTGCATGGATACATAAAGTCTCTCCATTGTTTTTTCAAACTGTTTTCCTTCAATTGGCTTGACCAGATAATCGTAAGTCTGCACCTCAAAAGATTGAAATACCATTTCCTTAAGTACTGTAATAAAAATCAGGAACCCCCGAAACTTATCTGCTCTCAGCTTCCTTGCTGTTTCCATGCCGTCTATATCCTTCATCTGAATATCCAGAAACAAAATATCTATCTGACCACCATATTTCAATAGTTCTTCTCCACAGGAAAACCGGAGAATGGTTATTTCAATATTTTTTCTGCGAAAAAAATCTGAGACCATTGCCTGTATATGATCGGACATATATTTTTCATCATCGCAGATTGCAATACGGATCAAGGTGTCACCTCCCAGTTAGTATTCTTACAATACGTAAAATTTCAGTTTCCTTTTCATCCCATCAAGGCTCCAAAGGCCATATGATATTCCGAATATCTCATTATAGTCTGCTTGAAACATCAAAACAATCCATTTGTTGTGAATCGCTTTCCAAATGCTGTAGAATGCTATTTCTTTGCCATATTAAACATTTCAAAAAGCCGCTGCCTTGCAAAACCTGCTTGGAATCTTTGAAGACTATTCTCCTCTAATTCCATGCTGACCACATCACTTGTGCTCCTTAGTACAAGACTTACAAGTCACTTGCTGGTTTATCGGCAGCTACTCCCCTTGGAACTTTTACTCAAAATTAGAACATGCCTATCACTCTATAAAAATCCGGATATCCTGTCTTGCGGGCATCCGGATTCTTTATTATAATCTATCTTTCTTGTTAGACTTAAAGTATGTGATCCCAATCGAAATTGCACTAAATACACATCCTGCAACAGGCCACACGATCCAGCTTTTTCCCCAGTTACCGGTTGTAAAATTATAACCAAGAAAAACTGCTGTTATAATACACCAGTATATACCAGCCACAACCGTCATAACATCCATGTTCTCGCTTCTCTCTTTCTTTCGAATCTCTGAGAAGCCATTCTTCTGCATCAAAACATCGTAATACTCTTTTCGCATTCCTGCTGATACAAAAATAGGAACAGCAATCGCTATAATCAGCAGTAATCCCATGGTAGATATATAATCCCAACTTGTCATACCGTTTATTTTGAAAGAAACTTCTCCAAATGCATTACACACAATATATACGATTACCCCCAATATACATAAAATAACTCCCATTACGATTCTGGAAACAAATATTTTATAAAATCCATCATATTCTTCTGCCAGTCTAGTTTTTTCCTTCTCTGGTAAAAGAAACGGCTGCATCTTTAAAAATATATACTTTTTCATCTGTATGCTGGAAAATACAAAAAGTCCTACTGCTACTGCAATGCAGATCAACATTGGCACAGCTGAAAGACCGGTATCGATTCCTTTGGGATGCTCAAACATCTCCACTGCGTTTACCAGCACCCCGCCAAAGATACAGAGAAACACCCCAAAAGAAATTCTTTTAGATGCCTTAAAGCAGGCTGACCGATATTCTTTTATTTCCTCTTCTTTCAACTTTCTAACAGTTTCCACCTGCCCAGAAGAAATATCCTTAAAAGAGTCGCTATGCCCAGTATACTCTGCCTCTTTTGCCGCTCCCTTAGAAGAATCCACATCTTCTTCCTTTAACAGATAATCTGTAGAAACTCCAAATATCCGACTCATCAGTACCAGCTTATCCAAATCCGGCATAGACTGCCCGGACTCCCACTTTGATACGGCCTGCCGGCTCACCTCCATCTGCTCTGCAAACTGTTCCTGAGACAGACCCAACCGCTTTCGTTCATTGAATATTTTTTCTGCTAATCTCATATTCATTTTCTCCTTTCGATTTTTGTCCATCTTACAGTTGCACTCCTTTTTATACTACCAAGTCTACCTTGAAATTTGTCAACCAATGGTTGCAGCCCTTGATTTTACTACATTTATGTATCTTTTTTCTCTAGTCCCAAATTCCATTTTAGGAAGTTGTTCTTTTTTATTCCTTTAAAATCTTTTGACTATATACTATTCATAGCATAAACAAATAACCCGAAATCATCCACCCTGTTTCCCCTCTTTTTTGTGAATCAGCATCGCATCTCCAAAAGAAAAGAATCGATATTTTTCTTCCACTGCCTCTTCATAAGCATGCAGCATTTTTTCCCTTGTAGAAAATGCAGATACCAGCATAAGCAGAGTTGATTCCGGTAAATGGAAATTCGTAATCAGGGAATCTACTACCTTAAACTGATAACCCGGATAAATAAAAATATCAGTCCATCCGCTTCCGGCTCTTACAATCCCGTTATCATCTGCTACGGATTCCAAGGTTCTGGTGCTGGTAGTTCCCACAGAAATAATCTGCTTCCCCCGCTGTTTCGCTGCATTGATCTTAGCAGCTTCCTCTTCCTCCACCACATAGAATTCCGAATGCATATGATGCTCCAAAATATTATCCACTTTTACGGGACGAAACGTTCCAAGTCCCACATGCAGTGTCACATGGGCAATCTCCACACCTTTTTCCTTTAACTGAGCTAACAACTCATTAGTAAAATGCAGTCCGGCTGTAGGTGCTGCCGCAGAGCCCTCATTCTTTGCATATACAGTCTGATAGCGGTTCCTGTCTTTTAACTGGTGCGTAATATACGGAGGAAGAGGCATCTGTCCGAGCCTGTCTAAAAGTTCTTCCCAGATCCCTTCATATTCAAATCGGATTAGGCGATTGCCCTCTTCCACAATATCGATCACTTCTCCCACAAGCAGTCCGTCACCAAAGGATATCCTTGCACCAACTCTTGCCTTTTTTCCTGGTTTTACCAGGGTTTCCCATATTTTTTCTTCTTTTCTCTTTAACAGTAAAACTTCAATGGAAGCTCCAGTATCTTCCTTTACGCCCATAAGCCTTGCTGGAATTACCTTTGTATCATTGACCACCAGGCAGTCACCTTGGTTTACATAATCTAATATATCGTAAAAATGTCTGTGTACGATACTGCCATCCTCTCTTCCCACTACCATAAGACGGGAGTCACTTCTTTTTTCAAGAGGATCCTGTGCAATCAGTTCCTCTGGTAAATCATAATAAAAATCCGTTAATTTCATCCTAATCTGCTTCTTTCTTAAATCATATTTTTGTATATGTGGTATTTACAATGGGTTTATTTTTGCTTTGCGGCATTTAATTTTTCCACCTGCCTTAGAATTATATACCGGCTTGATGATCCGGTCAATCCTTACTGTAACTAAGGGTTATATTGGGAGAGAACGGAATAACCTGACAACATTATAACTCTGAAAAAAGCCAGACTTCAAAACAATTTCAAGAAGTCTGGCTCTTTGAAAATCAGCAGGACGCAGCCTGTCAGACCTGTTTTCCAGTATCCCTAAAAGTGAAAATGCCGTCATAGTCACAGTTTAGAATGTCAGCTATTTCACGCAGCTCTTTTTCGGATAAATTATCTCTCCTAAGTTTGTTATAAAGATTTGCCCCTTTATATCCTAATTTTTCGCTTAACTCTTTGATAGACATATCCCGTTCCAAGAGAATTGTCCGTATTTTTAAAGCCATTCCCATAATGTATACCTCGCTTTCTTTGTGTAATTATATACACTAAAGGGAAGAAAAGCAAACATAAAATATATTATTCTACTCTTAAGTATAGTTTTGATATTGACACATTTATACTCTATAGTATAATATATAATTTGAAAGTATATTTTTATATTTTCAAAGGAGTGTGAAAGGAGGGGAAATTTTTTAAGTTTTTTTTGAAAGCAGAATGGAGGAATAGCAGAATGGGAAGAATTTTAGAAGCATTTTTGACGGAACAACTTCGTGTAGACAGCGGTACAGATCGGAGAACTCCTGAACATCAAGCACTAAGCGAAAAAAGTATCAAACTTCAAGACCAGTTAGATGAAACGCTAAATGACAAACAAAAGGCTATATTGCAGAAATTAACGGAAACTCTATTTGATGAAGGCTATTGTGCCGAACAGTCAAAATTTGAACGTGGTTTCCGCTTAGGCGTTCTGATAACATCAGAAATCTTTTACGGACAGGACATATTTCTTTGAGAGGAGGACAAAATGAATATCTTAGAAGATTTTGGCGGGGAATTGCTTCTGTAGAGGATATTATCTCTTCTGAAATGGAATACCGTCCTCTAACCAAAGCAATCGGGGACAGACGAGAGTATTTTGAAAACCAGCTTCCCGAAAAAGACAGGTTGCGTTTCAAAGAATGGAACAAGCTCTAATAAAAATTAAATAGTTGTGTAAAAGAAAAAGGCATTTTCAAACATGAAGATGTCTTTTTCTTTTACACTAATATCCTGCAAGCATAAACAATATAAATTCCTACTTCTAACTAAATAATTGATACGAATCGAGTAGGAGAAATTCCTCTTAATGAGGAATTTCGATCTCTCACACCATATTGCATGTCCAAATTGATACAAATATTTCCCCAGTGCTATCGTTTTTACATTTACGGCAAACGCATTAAAATCAACACTTTTCAGAAAGGCAGATGCACCCATGCATGGGTGGCTATCGTTTTCTTAGTTGGATTTGCCGCACTTTCGATATTCCATAGTGTAAAAAATTCATCACTATTTTTTATGAAGAATTGATTACGGCACTCGTTACTGTTTGTCAGGGTCATTTGCATTCGTAACATTTTTCAAGCTATGTTAGTCGTTCCACTTTTACCTGCCACATATAAAGAAATTGTCCAAGTGCACATAACCGCTCTTGTTTCCTTGATAGCAAAGGTTCCTTTAAACAAATATCAGATATACTTTCGTGGGCATTAACCTTACAAATATCAAATAACTCACACTTGTTTGTTCCTAAACCACTTGCCATTTTATATAATGCATAGAAAGATGCATATTCTTCCATCCCAACCCCGTCACTCTGTAAAGCATCTGGCATATAGGTTTCGTTTTTGCAATCTATAATCAATGGTGCTGCTATATGCATAAATTGTGCCAAGATGATTTTAACTGCATCTGATTCAGAACGATAGAGCTGCGTGAAAAGCAACGGATCACACTCTCTTAGTTCGTGAAATTGACTACAAAATTCAGATACATATCTTGCAAGTCCTTCCGTATATACGTTTTTGATTGGAACAAGCTCTCGAAACTGATTCATCATCTCAGAAAACATATCCGAATATATCTTCTTGTAACTCGGTTGAATGCAGTTAGTAAAAAAGTCATCAATTTTATCCTCGGTAATAACATCCCACTTGGCAAAGATTCTCAAAGCATTAAAATATAACCGTCCGGGATTATAATCCATTAATGCATACTCGCAACATCTGAAAATGATATCACTCGGAACGGCTTTTTTCACAACATAATCCCAAAGTCTTTTACAAATATGGTATTGAACATATTCTTCTGCTCTTGACCTTCCATAAAGTTTACGGTCCAGCATATCGGCCATGCTTTCCATAATAGACATTGCACCAAAATTAAGTGTCTTTTGAAATTTCTTTCGATTTTGTGTCAAAAATAAATCAATTTGTGGTAATGAACAATCACCATATCCAAGTTCCTCCCATATTTCATCTTTCACAAGTCTTGCACCAGTAATACTCATAAAATCGTATGGTTCATAAGTCCACGAATCCATATCACCCACTACAATTTCTTGGCGAATGGCCCAATCATCTATTTCTGGATTTGGTTCTATATTTCTCGAAATTTCAATTTCAGTGCTATTTGCTAATTTATAGAGTATATTTCTTACCTTTGCATAGAAGACTGTCATACTTAAATTTCCAAATGTAGTACACATATTTTGCAAAAAATGAAAATACTCATGAAAAAAGGTCCCCAAATGTTCAGCATCATCTGACTTTCCAACATTTGAAAAGTCGATAGGAACATTCAATTTGATAATGAAACAATCTCGATAATATTCTCCGCAGATGCCTGATCTCATTTATCATTCACCATCTTTTAAATCACTCCGTTTCATAATTTTTGAATTCCCCTCAATTCAACTCTCCTCTAACGATCAAAATTATACTCCAGCTCTCCGCAAATTTCCATACCCATCCACAGTTTATTTCCACGCAAAAAGCGACCGGCTGCATCTGGTATAACCCCGATGCCTCGGCCGCTTCCGGCTTTAAATCTCCGTGCTGACCTCCTCCCCGTTGCGGAAGGTGAACACCACCCTGCCGTCCGAATAGTCCGTCGCGTACTCCACAAGCCTGTGGAACAGCTTCTCGTTGAAATCCACCGGCAGCTCCGTCGTTTCGCTAAGCCCCGCAATGAAACCGCTGAAAATATCATACTGGATTTCCTTCCGCTCCCGTTCCTTTTGCAAGCTGTCCTCCCGGCTCTCCAGGGCGGCGTACCAGCTGGTGCAGACTTATCCGTATTTCCGAGCCTCATATGTGATTTCTGTCCGTCGGACCAAGAGTTTGCTTACAGCTTCCTTCAGATTCCACCTCACGATGGACACCCTTGCTGTTCGGCTATACACTTCCTCGTTGCCTAGGCGTGTTCGGGACTTGTACCCGTTAGAGCGCGCCCATGGTGCGCAAACAAAAAGACTGCCTCTGCAATATTAAGCAGACTCAGTCTTTTCATCATGCCTTTTCCTGATGGAGACATTACTGGATTCTGTTTTATTATATATCCCATAGAAATCTGGATGACAAGATTTGAACTTGCGACCTCTACATCCCTAATGTAGCGCTCTACCAAGCTG
>CAJUFL010000045.1 GCA_910585605.1 uncultured Lachnospiraceae bacterium
GAAGGAGCGAAAGCGGGGACGGACGAGAACAGCAGGGTATTTCCCCACAGCGAGCTCCACCACCCCCTCATGTTGAAAGCGTCCCTCTTAGTAAGCTAAACAAGAATTTATAAGATAAAAAATTTTTTTGAAAAAATTTTAAAATAGGTATAAAGTTATCAGAAAGCATGTCGATAAATAAAGTGTAAGGAATTTGAAACGGAATTGAATTCCAATCAGAAAAAAATAAAAAGGAAACTATATCAAAAGGATTTGATGTCAAGGAGGAATTTATTATGGTAGTACAACACAACATGCAAGCAGTAAACACAAACAGAATGTTAGGACAGAATGTAAAGGCAGTAGCTAAGTCAACTGAGAAGTTATCTTCTGGATATGCAGTAAACCGTGCAGCAGATGATGCAGCAGGACTTTCTATTTCAGAGAAGATGAGAAATCAGATTCGTGGTCTGAATCAGGCTGTTAAGAATGCTGAGGATGGTATTTCACTTATCCAGACAGCAGAAGGTAACATGAACGAGATTCACTCTATCCTTCAGAGAATGGGTGAGTTAGCAATCAAGGCTCGTAATGATGTTAACGCTTCAGAAGATCGTCAGACAATCCAGGATGAGATTACACAGTTGAAAGAAGAGATTTGCTCTATCACTAAGAAAGCAGAGTTCAATGGTACAAAGTTATTAGATGGTTCAATGTCTCTTGCAAATAGTGGAAAGCAGTTACAGGTTGGTGCTAATCAGGGCGAGTTACTTAGAATTTCTATCAGTGGTACATCATTGAAGAAGTTAGGTCTTAAGACAACATCTGTTACTACTGCAAAGGCAGCATCAGCAGCAATTGCACAGATTCAGTCAGCAATCAAGATGGTATCTGCACAGCGTTCATTACTTGGTGCTATCCAGAACAGACTGGAGTATACTATCAACAACTTAGAGAACTACTCTGAGAACTTAACATCTGCTGAATCTAATATCAGAGATACAGATATGGCAACAGAGATGGTTAACTACAGCAAGAACAATATCTTACAGCAGGCTGCACAGTCTATGCTTTCACAGGCTAATCAGGCTACACAGAGTGTACTTAACCTTTTACAGTAATATTAATAAAAGTTTTTACTTACAGGCTGACCCGAGCGGTCAGCCTGTTTTACGTTAGAGAGATTTTTCGGAGGGTAATATGGCAGATTTAATAGAGATTCTAAATACAATTACAGAACTTCTTTATCAGGAAAAGAAAAATGATGCGTATGGTTTATTGGCACGCTGCCTTCCTATTCTAAGTGCAATTTTGGGGGAGATGACAGATATAGAGTTGCAGACAGAACTGATGAATGCATTGAAAGAAGCAATGGAAGCAATGGAAGCAGATGACGTAACCTTGCTGGCAGATATATTGCAATATGAAGTGATAGAAAAACTGGCTGAGATGGAAGAGGAATAATATATGGATTGGTTAGAAAAAAACTTGCAATGCATAGAAAATGAAAATGAGCTGGACTATTATAAGCTTTATGAATTTGTAAAGGATTGGAAGGCAGAAAAAGAAAGGTATTTTATAGATACGGCAAAAGATGGCAGTACAATTCTGGGAGTGCATGGAGAAGAAAAGAAAATTATGTTAAACAGTACCTATAAACCGGTACAGGAAGCGGAAAAATTTGCCAAGAAGGTTCAGCTGACAGACAATTCCATTATTGCATTTATGGGGCTTGGAAACGGTATTATTGTAAAGGAACTTGCAGGTCAATTGAATGAAGAGGCTCTGCTTCTTATTTATGAACCATCGAAAGAATTATTTGCATTTGTCATGCAGCACTTTGATATGTCAGAGATTCTTGGGGATAAACGTATTAAAATTTTTGTTAAAGGAATTAATGAACAATATTTTGATCTGGTTTTAAATTATAATATTAATAATGTGAATATCGGTGTTACTGTTTTAGAAACACATCCCAAATATAAAGAGTTGTTTTCAGAAGAATTTGATGTTTTTTCCCAACAATATAAGGATTGTAGGAATAGTGCATTGGTGAATCTGAAAACAATTATGGATCGTCAGACGATAATGGGATGTAATGCCATTGTGAATGTTGCGTATCTGGTATATTCTAAAGTTGCAGCAGATTTTATAGGGGCATTTCCTGATGATATGCCAGCCATTTTAGTATCAGGGGGACCATCTCTTGATAAAAATTATGAGATCTTAAAGCAGGCAAAGGGGAAAGCGTTAATTATTGCAGTAGACCGTACTGCACAATACTTGTTGGACAGGGATATCATTCCGGATATGTTTTGCTCATTAGATTATAGTAAAAGCATTAAATTATTTCAAGATGAACGGTTAAAGGAAATTCCCTTTTTGTATATGTCCGATTTGAGTCATATAGTGCTAAATACGTTGGGAATAAAAAATCTGATTTTTGGTACGAGCAGTTTAAAGTTTCATAACTGGCTGATTAGTGAATATGGGAAACAGAGTGTTGATCTGCCAATTGGCGGTTCTGTAGCAACATTAGGATATTCTTTTGCAAAAATGGCAGGATTTAAACATCTGATTTTGGTGGGTCAGGATTTGGCTTTGACCGGAGGAGAAAATTATGCAGGCGGCATGGTGAGTGGAGTGGCGGGCATTGATGAATATGGAACTATGGAAGTGCCAGGCAATGTGGAAGATACCGTTATTACCCGTGGTGATTATTATGTATATCTTAAATGGTTTGAACAGGCAGTAAAGGAAGCCAGGGAAAGCGGCATGGAGGTTATCAATGCTACGGAAGGCGGTGCCAGAATCAATGGGACAAAGATTATGACGTTACAGGAGGCAGTTGAACAATATTGCCAGGAATCTTATGATGTGGAATCTGTTTTTCAGGGAATTGAAACGCTGACTGCGAAGGAAAAGATTGAGGATGTAAAAGCACTTTTAAGGAAAAAAGGGGAAGAATTGCCAAAGCTGAAGAAAAAGGCAAAGGATGCGGCAGAAATGGCAAGACGATGTGGTATATTATCAGAGCGGGGAGATTATGGTAAGGAATTTAAGGAGAAAAATAAGTCGTTAAGCCAAACGACAGCTCTATTTGATGAGTCAGCGGTAGCAAGTCTCTTAAGCAGTTATGCTGAAGGGCTGTTAGTGGAAGAGGATTTGGATTTGTACGTTACAAAAGATGATAATCAGGAAGAGATGATAAGGCTGTATCATAAAATGGAGAAGAATTATCAGTATATTTATGAAAAAGCGGATGATGTAATGCTGTTTTATGATGGGATGCTGGAAACGATAGATGAGGTAGGTGGATGATATGAAAGTATTGGCAGTAATTCCTGCCAGAGCAGGCTCTAAATCCGTGCCGCATAAGAATATAAGAAACATTGGCGGAAAGCCTATGCTGGCACATTCGATTGATCATGCGCAGGCGTCTAAGACCATTAACCGTGTGATTGTCAGCACAGACAGTGAGGAATATGCCAGGATTGCAAGAGAATACGGTGCAGAGGTTCCGTTCTTAAGACCAGCAGAATTTGCTACGGATACCGCATTGGATTATGATGTATTTTATCATGCACTTACATGGCTTCAGGAAAATGAGCAATATATACCGGATGTTGTGGTTCAATTGAGACCGACGTATCCAATCCGCAAAAGTCAGGATATCGATAACATGGTAGAGCTGCTTTTAAAACATCCGGAAGCGGATTCTGTCCGAAGCATGGCAAAAGCCACGGAGATACCTTACAAGATGTGGCTGTTAAAAGATAGTGAAATTATGCTAAGTGAGGAAAAGAACCAACAGCTGCCCGGGGAAGAAAAGGGGGCAGCCACAGGGCAGATCATTCCCTTGATAAACGATATCCCGGAATGCTATAATATGCCCAGACAGCAGCTGCCAGTAGTATATTATCAGAATGCATGCATTGATGTATTTCGACCTGCGGTGGTTCTGGAAAAACATTCTATGTCAGGGGATTATATTCTGGGATATGAGATGAGCGAGAATTATGATATTGACACAGAAGAAGATTTTGAAAGAGCGATGCAGGCAATGAGATAAATAGGCAGGTATCCCAATATTACCACTTGTTTTGTTGTACAGGTTTTTGTTATAATAGATTCAACCGATATAATATATAGCCGGATATTTCAGATAATAAGACAGGAAATAGTTCTATATTGGAATATGCGGCAGAAGATAAATGATATCTTCAGGCGTAATTGCCTGCTTACATATTCGGCAGTTTAAGGGTAACAGTACTACAAGAGAGTGCGATGAGTTACGGTTCAAGGAGGGTTATGATATGGGTAATGAAATATTTAGGAATTTATTCATTTTTGAGATGGCAAATTCCCATCAGGGTAGCGTAGAGCATGGAATAGATATCATTCATGAGATGGGCAAGATTGCAAGAAAACATAATATAAAAGCAGCTGTTAAACTGCAATTTCGTAATCTGGATACCTTTATTCATCCGGATTATAAAGGAAGACAGGATGTAAAGCATATTCCGAGGTTTGAGAGTACAAGGCTTACTTTTGATGAATTTTCCCAGCTAGTGGGAGCGATTCATGAAGAGGGACTTATTACCATGAGTACTCCTTTTGATGAGGATGGTGTCGACTGGTGTATGGATATGGGTGTAGATGTTATTAAGATTGCCAGCTGTTCTGCACTTGACTGGCCGCTTTTGGAAAAGGCAGCCGCTGCCAATAAGCCTTTGATTATATCTACAGGAGGAAAACCCTTATCTGATATTGATAAGTTATATAATTTCTTTACCCATAGACATTGTGATTTTGCATTTATGCATTGTGTAGCAGAGTATCCGGCACCGATGGAACGTTTGCAGCTGGATTTTATCGATAAGATGAACCGCAGATATCCGGATATCATGGTTGGTTATTCCGGACATGAAGATCCGGATGATAACACGGCTCCGATGTTAGCGGTTGCGAAAGGTGCCAGGATTTTGGAACGCCATGTAGGGCTGCCCACAGAGACGATTACGCTGAATGCGTATTCTATGAATCCAGATCAGGCAGACCGCTGGGTGGCAGCGGCTTTACAGGCAAAGACTATGTGTGGAATGAAGAAAGCCGGAGAAAAGTATATTTCTCAGGAGGAGCTGGACTCTCTGAATTCGCTGATGCGTGGAGTATACCTTAAAAAGGATGTAAAAGAGGGCGAAGAGCTTACCAGGGAAGATGTATTTTTTGCGATGCCGTGTCATGACAAACAGATGAATTCCGGGGAATTTTATGATGGTCTGATAGCAAGCAGGGATTATAAAGAGAATGAAGAATTACATGAGAAAAAGAAACTGACGGATATTAACCTGGCAAGAAGCGTGGTACATGATGCAAAAGGCATGCTGTATGAAGCAGGGATAGCATTAGGTGATGATTTTGATGTGGAGTTGTCCCATCATTATGGAATGAAGCATTTCCGCCAGACCGGGGCAATACTCATTAATATTATTAATCGTGAATATTGTAAGAAATTATTGATCGTACTGCCAGGACAAAAACACCCGACACATGCCCACAAGGTAAAGGAGGAGACGTTCCAGCTGTTATATGGGGATCTGACGGTAACGATTGAAGGGAAAGAGCGGAAGATGAAGCCGGGAGATATCCAGACGGTGCTTCGGGGAGAAAAGCATTCCTTTACGTCCCAAACCGGAGCAATTTTTGAAGAGGTATCTACTACCCATGTAAAGAGTGACTCTTATTATGATGACCCATTGATTCGCAGAATGGACCCGATGGAGAGAAAGACGATACTGCGGAAATGGTAAGAGAGACTGCCATAACTAAGATTTTGTGAAGAATAGAAAAACTTCCATATAAGTGAGAAAATGAAGCTTGCTTATATGGGAGTTTTTACTATTACAAGATGGATGCCCTATTGTTTTTATGGGTCTGCTTTTTTGGAGACTATAGTGCGGGAGAAAATGTCCCATCGCTTGCAATGGGCTGTTAACCACGATATCATATAACATTTTCTTGCGGGAATATTTTGTCTATGTTATGCTGAATATATGGATTAATAAGAGCATTCAGGATATTTGATGGAAAGAATTGTGTGGTTAAAATAGTATTTTGTCTGAAGACGGGGTTAAGGGAAGGATGAAATAGGAAATGGGGATGATAGGGTGTCTGCTGCCAGGGTGTCATACAGATGGCACCGTATGATGATTATCTGAAGCGTTTGCAGAGTGTCACGGGAACGGATTGGGAGGCGTTGTGTGAGGACCTCCAGCAATATATAGAAAAACGGATGGCATATGAGGAAGAACGGAGAGGGCAGGACACAGACAGGAGAAAGGCACTGGCCAGTCTTTTAAATGCCGCTTTTGAGATCTCAAAAAAAGCGAATGCAATAAGAATGCACCTTGATGATTTAAGTGATATTCTGGAACAAACGAGAGCTTTGGCAGAATCACAGGCAGGCGGTTCTAGTGAGAGCTCCGTGGAAGAGAAGGACATAATCCGGGAACTTGGTCTGCTCTTTGTTACGGACAGTGAAAAGCAGCAGAGACTGGTATTGATAATTAACGGAGGCGGCAGCTTGGAGGGAACCAGGGGTTCTGTGACAGCACCGGGAGAGAGTACGCCTGTATTTATGGACAATTGGAGTGATGTGAGATTTATTGCACATACCCACCCGAATGAACGTGCATTGCAGACGGATGCCGAATTTAAAGCAGATGTGGAGGCGGCAAATCGAGAGAGTAAAAAGTATGATAGCTTAAAAAGGGCAGAGTTGGTACATAGGGACCAGATTACAGAGGGAATAGGTGGAACGATTTTTTATACTGGTGATGGAGTGCTGAGCGAGAAAAATGACAGACAGTATAGAGGGAGCTTTGCGGTAAGAGCAGATAATTTAAGTAATATTTTGGATGAAGACAGAAAGTATTTTGCAGCCCGGCTCACAGAAGAACAAAGAGTTCCGTATGAAGGATTTGTACAGGAATTTACGGATGTTATAAACCAAAGGATTGTGATTAGAGACAAAATTGCTGATGCATTGAAAAGGGAAATATAAAGTGTGGCAGGATTTTTGGAGCTTGAACAGCAGTTGGCACAGCTTAGTACGGATAATCCACAGATATTTGATGCAGGCAGACTCAAGAGGGGTTTTGTAAGGAGTATTGGAGGCGGTTTCCCAAGCCTCAAGTGCAGGAGAATGACTTGGATGATTTTTTTAGTCTGCTGGAAGGTGGTATAAATTTGAACACAGAAGAAGAGGACGCAGGGGGAGTAATCCGGTTTGTGCCAGCAGAAGCATTAACCTAAAGAAGAATTCTGCCGATATAATATATGTAAGTGTGGTTTTATGCCAGTCCATAACCTTATTGTTTATGGGAAACAAGGATAATACCGCATCACAAAAGCTCACGGAGGAGGATATACAGCATGGGACAGATAATCAATGGGATGAAGTACTGGGGACAGCTTCTGCTTTTGCCAATCTATTGGTTATCTTTTTTATTTCCAAGAGATAAGCATATCTGGCTGTTTGGATCCACTTTTGGGAGACGGTTTGCGGATAATCCCAGATACCTTTATCTGTATGTGAACCAGCATAGTGACAAAGCTTCTATACTGGTGAGGAATAGAATTGCAGCTTGGAAAAAACAGGGACATGCTTTTACGGAGGATGAGGACTGTAGAGAAATTCGTCCCATATGGATCAGCCATGATAGGGGAATCGTGGGTTTTTTAAATGAGAATGGATATGAAGCGTATTATTATCATTCCTTAAAAGGAATCTGGTATGCGTTAAGAGGCAGGGTGTATCTGTTTGATAATTATTCCAAGGATATCAGTTTCTGGCTCAGCGGCGGGGCGGTGAAAATAAATCTCTGGCACGGTGTGGGCAATAAATGTATTAATTATGATAATATGCACGATAAAGTGCGGCATCCCCAAAATGCATGGGAACGGTTTAAGTACTTTCCGAGACGCTTATCCGATGAGAAACCCAATCATTATATTCTTGCTACATCACCGATGATGGGCAGGATTTTTGCAAGGGCGTTTCAGGTGTCGGGAAATCATGTGATTGAAGCTGGTTATCCAAGAAATGATATTCTTTTTGGAGAGCCGGATTTAGAAAACCTATATCAAAAAGAAGAACGGATTTTGATGGAATATATAGATAAGTGGAATGATGAGGGGAAAACCGTTCTTGGATATCTCCCCACGTTTCGTCCCTCAGAAGTAAAGTTTTTTGAGGTCTGCGACTTAGCGGAATGCAATGCATATCTAAAGGCAAATGATATGATGCTTGTGTGCAAGCTGCATCCCAAATCTGCCTGCAAAGAAACATTTGAAAAGATAAAATATTCCAATATATATATTGTTCCGGCTAATGTTGACGTGAACTGCTTTCTTGGCAGACTGGATTTGTTGATAGCAGATTATTCATCCGTATACAGTGATTATATGCTGCTGGACAGACCGGTGGTGGCATTTCACTATGATTATGAAGAGTATTCGAAGGATACGAGAGAGGGATACTTTGATTTTGAAGAATATATGCCGGAGATTAAGGCACATAACCTGCAGGAACTGGAGGAATGTATTTTACAGGTTTTGCAACGGGATATGGCAAGAGAAAAGAGAAATGCATTTCGGGGAAAGCTATATAAGAATATCGATGGCAGGTCAGCATACAGATTAGTAAAAGAGATTAAGCGCATATTAATAATGAAGCTGTAGTTTAGGAAAAGAATCATGTTCCAGATGCAATACATGATAGCGGAGGCATATATGGAAAATAGATACGAAAAAAGATTAAAAGATATTATACAAAAGTATGATATGCATTGTGATAGTGTGATAGATAGTACATATATATATAGTCTGATCGTAAAAATGTTCCAGCAGCATTGTGCAAACAAGAGAATTGCATTATGGGGGGCAGGCCGCAGCAATTCCATTACCAGCCATGCTTCCGTTATTTTGAGTAAATATAGTTCCCAGTTACAGGGGATGGTTTGTCTGATCGATTCTGACAAAAAGCTTCAGGGAGGGGAAATGCTGGGTTTTCCGATTATCAGTCCGGAGGCTGCCGTGGAAAAAAATCTAGATTTAATTATCGTTGCTTCCCGTGCCAGTGCAGAATCCATTAAGAAGAGTATCGCGGACGTTCTTCCTGCATGTGAAGTACTGGATATTTATCAGGAGCTTAAGAATCAGGGTATAGAATTGTTTTATAATTTTTATGAGGAAAAAAGCCAGTATGTCAGGCTGTATGAGCTTCGTAAAGAGTATGAGGCAGCTTTGCAGGGGCAGGCAGAGAAAGAAGCATTACGAGAGCTGATCGCCGCTTATCTTGCGATCCGTGATTTTGTGTATGGATTTCATTATGCCCAATGCTATTGCAGTGCCGGTTATGATGGGGATGGAAAGATGCAGGAGATGGTCCGGGAAATCCGGCAGTTGATAGAAGAGGTACAGAATAAGAACCAAAACAGGGAGAAGGACATAACGATTTATTTTATTGATTCTGTCCGGGCAATGGACGTAATGGACCGCTTTGAAGGTGATGTTAGATTCCGGTTTATCGAGCCGTACCTGAAACAGTCGCTTGTATTTAGCAATGTGTATTCTACAGGTCCTACCACATATGAAAGTCTGATCGGTATCCTTACGAAACAGTATTCGTATACGAAGGATGTATATGCAGATAATTTTATGTTTGATATAGAGGAAGTACCATTTTTGAAAAAGGCATATGGGAAAGATATGGCGATTCATTTTTATGTATCGGAAGAATATAAGATTATGAAGCCTGACAACCGGATTTATTTTGATAACCATGTGCATATGACGGAAAAGCTGTGGAATCTGGCATGTAATAAAGCAGTAAGCAAAAAACCGGTGTTAAGTTTTGCGTATATCGTATGGGAACTGCATTTTCCGCTGCTTTGCGGCTACCTGAACAATAAGCCGGAGATTAACAATTTTTCCGATGTGGGACTTAAGGATATGTCAGGTTATATTGAAGGTCAGTTTGAAGACTGCTTTGCTTATGTGGATAAAGAATTTTTATATTATGAAGACATATTGCATGATAAAGGATATTCTGTATTTTTTAGTGATCATTCCCAGGTTGTGTATGACAGGGAGCATTGCTGGCCGTTTTATAAATATTATAATGACCCGGAAAAACAGACACATTGTATGCTGACGCTTCGTGGTCCGGGTATTTCTGCTGGTATTTATGATTCCTATACCAGTATGATTCACTTTAATGATATTCTTTGTAAATATCTCTTTGATGGAGCTGATCAGATAGAAGAAGATGACATTGTAAGGTATCAGTATTATAATATTCATAATTGGGAATTGCGCAGGCTTGCCGCAGAAAAAGGATATTTGGATTATATTGACGGCATGAACTGCTATGCTTCCAGGGAATATGTATATATGGTTAATATTCATGGCAGACAGGAAGTATACAAACGAGGGAATCCAATAGATGATATTGTCGAAACGGAGGAAGGGAAGCAGTTTATCAGTGCTGTGACGGCAAGATTTGATACTGCATTTCCAGATTTCTTGCTGGATAGAATAAAGGGATAGGGGGGACTTGTATGAAGGTGCTTTTAATGGCAGCGGGAAAAGGAACGAGAATCAGCCGGTATATTGAAGGAAAACCAAAATGTACCATTGACATTGGGGAAACCACACTGATTGAATATACGATTCAGGAACTGCTCAAATATAACATAGATGAAATGGGTATGGTGCTGGGATATCATAGTGAAGAGATTAAAAAATTATTAGAAAAATATCATATCAAATATTATTATAATTATTTTTATGACGTCACCAACAGTATCGCATCTGCCTGGTTTGCAAAAGAATTTATGGATGACGATATCATTTTGATGAATGCGGATGTGTATTTAGAGGAAAGGCTGATCAAAGAGGTTTTCGAAGAAAAGAAGAGCCCGGTCTTATTTTCTGACAGCAGCCGGAAAGAAGAGGCTGATTATAAGTTTTATTATGAGGACGGTCAGCTGATAAAATATGGGAAAGAATTGACAGGTGAAGATGTTTCCGGAGAATATGTAGGTGTGGCAAAGATCAACAAAGAATTTCTTCCCTTATTTTTGAAACGTCTTCAGGAACTGATTGAAGCAAAACAGCATCATATGTGGTGGGAAGATGCTCTGTACTCATATGTGGGTGAAGAGAAGATTTATATCAATGATATCAATGGAATGTTTTGGGATGAGGTGGATTATATTGATGAATATGAACGGATTCTGAAGCATAGAGGATATGAGATTAATTTTGATATCAGTGTAAAGAAAACGATATCAGTGATATAATAAAAGATGATTTGTTCACATGGTCAAAATTAAATGAGGTGGCAGAAGAAAGGGATATGAGAGATGGATGAACATAGAATTTATGAGGATAAAGCAGATATTGATGGACAAAATACCAGAGATTTCTATAACAGGAGAGCAAAGCAGATGGAGGATATGGAGTGTCCTTATACTGCGGTACTGTTAGGGGATCAGAATCCGGACCATGCGGCGAAATGGAATATCTTTGAACATGAAAATATATTGCCCCAATTGCAGATTACAAAAGAAAGTAATGTTTTAGATATCGGCTGTGGTATGGGAAGATGGGCGGAACAGGTGATTCCCTTATGTAATTATTACTGCGGGGTGGATTTTTCCAGCGAGATGATCAAAGTTGCAAAGCAGCGCAGTCAGGGACGGGAGGGGAGTTTTGAATTTCTTAATTATTCTTTTCAGGAACTGATAGAGCAGAAAAAAGAGGAATTTCAAGGTAAATTTGACCGCCTGATCATTGCAGGGGTCTGTATGTATATCAATGACAAAGAGTTGCCGGAATGTCTGGAAACACTGCTCACTTTTTTTAAGAAAGACAGTATCTTTTATCTGACGGAGACGGTAGGGGTGGAAAAAAGACTGACCTTAAAAGAATTTTATTCAGATACCTTAAAATGTGACTATGACGCCATTTACCGGACACCGGAGGAATATAAGAATTATTTTAAGGTGATAGAGAATGCCGGTTATCAGGCATTGCAGCAGGGCTTTTTGCCAAAGCTGAATAATGAAGAAGGCTTTTCGGAGACGGACCGCTGGTATTCCATTTATAGGAATTAGCGGTTTTGCAGGCTGCCAATTTTGCTTTGCGAAATTGGTTACGAAAGACGGAGGCAGAGATATGTATTATGTAGATGAAAACGTTAAAAATTGTGTAAGGATTTTTCCAGAGCAGGGAAGATATGAGTATCACCGTTACGATATGAATGAAAATCCTGAAGGGCTGCCAAAGGATTTTGTGGATTCCGTATTAAAAGAGATTACACCGGAGTTTCTGGCAACCTATCCGGAACCAGACAGATTTCTGAATAAGTATGCCAGGTATATTGGCGCAGATTATGAAAATGTGCTTACCACAAATGGTTCGGATATGGCAATCCGCTATCTTCTGGAGGTATTTTGTGAAAGAGGAAAAGAAGTCGTCACGGTAACACCGTCTTTTGAGATGTATGCAGTCAATTGCAGTATTCTGGGACTCAGGCATAAAGCGGTCAGCTACAGAGAGGATTTATCGATTAATGTGGATGAGATTGTAGATGCGGTTTCCGAAGAAACAGATATTGTGGTATTGTTAAACCCCAATAATCCTGTTGGAAATGCCTATACAGAGGAGGAGCTGGAGCGGATTATTGATAAGGCGAAGCAGTGCGGCGCCATTGTGATTATTGATGAGGCATATCATTATTTCTATAAAAAGACATTTTTGCCGTATGCATTAGAAAGAAGCAATGTTGTGGTACTTCGAACGTTTTCCAAATTGTTTTCCTTAGCGGCATGCCGGCTGGGGATTATTATCAGCAGTCCTGATATTATCGGGTATGTTAAGAAATCCAGGCTGACCTTTGAGGTGAATTCGTTAGCACTGTTATTTGCAGAACGATTGATGGACCATCCGGAAGTGATAGACGATCTGGTTAAAACAGCGGATGCGGGTAAAAAATATGCCATCAGCCGCTTAAGCCAGGAAGGCTATGAGGTCAGGGATTGCAGGGGGAATTTCATTTTAGTGAAACCTAAGAAGGCTCCAAAGGAAGTAGAGAAGGCCTTGAGGGAACAGGATAAGATATTGATCAAAACCTATGGAAATGAGTTATTAAAGGACTATATCAGAATATCCACCGGGACAGAGGAAGCAATGGAATTTTTTGTGGATAAGTTTCTATTAGAAGATACAGTAAGTTAAATGATGAGTAAGCAGGTGCGGGAAATGATATCAGGCAAGGGATTTAAAAAATTAAAAGCAAATATTCAATATGGAGATTACTATAGGGACGCTGTAAAAGAAATGCAGCAGCTTTTTAGTAAATACAAAGAAGAGAATAAACATATTGTTATTTGGGGAGCAGGTTTAAAGGGAAATGCCTTTCTTACATTAGCTGACCCTGACTGTAAATATGTAGAAGCTGTTGTAGATATGAAAGAATCTTTGCATGGAACCCGTCTTGCTACGGGGCACCCGATTGTTGCAAAGGAATATGTGATAACAAATGCTGTCGATGTGGTATTTGTTATGAATGAACTGTTTTATGTGGATAACTATTTTATGCTGGATAAGATGGGATATCAGGGATTGCTGTTTGATATGGATTATCTGATAAAACATAAGGTGAAGTGGGAAAATATTTATCGGATTGATTTTGAACAGGTGGATTTAAAAGATGATAAGCTGTTTGGGTATGAGCTGTCGGATATTCAGTATAAGATACTTGAGATTCTCCATGAAGTAGATACTATTTGTAAAAAGAACCAGATTACATATTTTTTGGAAGCAGGAAGTGCGTTAGGAGCCAAGAGATATAACGGGTTTATTCCTTGTGATGACGATATTGACATTGCTTTATTAAGGGAGGATTATGAAAAATTTATTGAATGTGCAAAAAAGGAGCTCCCGGATGGCTTTTTCATCCAGAAAATGAAACCGGACAGCCAGTACCCATATCCTTATGCACAGGTTGTGATGGATCATACCTGTTTTGTCCGATATGATTTTAAGGATTTGAAGATGCATCTTGGCATTCATATAGATGTGGCACCTATGGATAATGTGCCGTTAGACAAAGATTTACAGGCAAGGCAGTTTGAAAAAGTACGAAAAATTACTAAGCTGATTCGTACAAAGCTGCTGCCACAGCATTTTAACGGGAAGAATCCTTTTAAGAGATTGATTGTTAATTCTTCATACTATTTATTGAAATTTATTCCACTAAGGCTGCTGATGTGGATACAGTGGAAAGAAATGACCAGATATGATAAAATGGATACGGAATATGTAGGAGATTTGTGTACACATTATAAAAAATTACCAGTATTTGAAAAGGACAAACTGATACCGGTATCCAAGTGCAAATTTGAAGATTTAGAATATCCGGTACCTGGGGACATTGAATATTATTTGGGTATTATGTATGATGACTATAAGAAACTGTCCCCAAGGGAGAACGGAAGCGTAAAGTATAATTTGATAGCAGTTTCACTGGAGCATAATTATAAAGAAAAATAGCTGTTTATTATAGAATATGACGATAAGGGAGAGTAGTATTATGAATCATATTACGCTGGCTGCCGCGATAACGCTTTATCATCCGGACGATAAAGTGGCAGATTATATTATAAGCATCAGACCCTATTTTGGAATGATTTATCTGTATGACAACACAGAATCAAAAGATTGTACAGATAAGATGAGGGCTCGTTTTAAAGACCAGCCGGGAATTAAATATGCAGCAAAGAATCTGAATAAAGGGCTGGCACATGGTCTGAATGCGTGTTGTAATGCGGCATATAAAGAGGGGTTTCAGTGGATTATGCTGTTTGATCAGGACAGTGTAATTACAGAGGACTTAGTTATTGGAATGTGCGACTTTATAGAAGAGTATGATGAAGAAAAGCTTGCAATTGCCTCTCCCATGATTGATGACTTTAAAAATCGCAGTGTAAAGGAGAAAAAAGCAAAACGCAAGAAGGAAGTCATTACCAGTGGAATGGTATTAAAGCTGGAAGCATTTAACAAGAATGGTTATTTTCTTAATGCATTGTTTGTAGACGCTGTGGATATTGAATACTGCCTAAGACTTGCTAAAAATGGTTATTTCATTTTAGAAAATAATCAGGTTAAGCTGGCGCATAATCAATACGACTGCCAGCAAGTGCTAGGGGGTTATAAAATTAATAAATATTCTGCATTACGGCATTATTATATTGCCAGAGGCTATTGCTATATTATGGAGCATTATGATTATGAAAAAACGTATCTGGAATATTTTAAACAGGAGAATACAAGGAGGTTTTGGGGAATGCTCCTATATGATAAACACAGACCCAGGAAATTATTGGCGGTCATGCTGGGTATTATAGATTATAAATTGGGGAAATTTGGAAGATGCAGATGGAGAGTGTTATATTAAAGAAAGAGAGGTTGTTGGTATGAAAAAAGGTTTTATCGCAGTTTTAGGGAGTCTTGCAGGTGCGGCAGCAGGTGCAGCCGCTGTCGGAAAGTTTAGTCAGCAGATTGCCGAAGACAAAGATAAAAAAATTAATAAGTTTAAATCTTATTACAATATGCTGAATCAATGGTTAGTAATCAGACAGGAAGGCGGTCGCCTCAATGAATATTTTGATAAAAATGATTATGCTAAGATAGCAGTATATGGCTTGGGTGAGATGGGCAGCCGGTTAATAGATGAGTTGAAAGAAACCAAAACAGAAATTGTATATGGAATAGATCAAAATGTTGAGAATACGTTTAGTGGCATTCCGGTATATACCTTAGAGAATGTACCGATGGATGAAAAGGTGGATGCAGTAGTGGTAACGGCTGTTTTTGCTTTTGACGAGATAAAGGAACAATTGGAGAATATCTTTGAATGTGATATAATTTCTCTTGAAGATGTAGTATTTGAATTTTGATAAAATAATCTGTCTGACAGTTATAGCAGATTCAGATGGAATGGAAGGGAAGAGATGATGGAGGGAAAAGGTAAGAGTCAGGAATTGGAGAAAAGTAAGCCTTTAGTTTCCGTGATTATTCCTGTATACAATGTGGACGAATATTTAGATATATGTATAGAATCTGTTGTCAAACAGACTTATTCCAATTTGGAGATATTGCTTATGGAAGGCAAATCTACAGATAATTCTCTGGATATTTGTGTTAAATGGTTAAAGATTGATCAAAGGATTAGTCTTGTCTCCCGAAAGGACGGGGGATTAGGTCCGGCGAGAAATTTTGGAATAGATATGTCAAAAGGAGAGTATATCTTTTTTGTGGATTCAGATGATTACCTGCCTCTGGATGCTATAGAGTTATTAGTGGCTGAAATGAAAGATAATACCATTGACATGGTGGCAGGAGGACATTGTGTAGTTGATGAAAATGGGAATATCACAGAGAAATTTGATTTGATTTCCAGAGGATGTGATAGGGAAATAGCTGGCAAAAAGCAAAAAGAGAGATATATACGCAGAGGTATTGTTGCTGTATGGGGCAAATTATACAGAGCAGATTTCTGGAAAAGAACAGGTATCAGAATGCCTGCCGGGTCTGCTGAGGATGCCGCTGTCTTTCCTTCTATTGTGATAATGGCAGATAAGATTGTTTGTATTGACAGACCAACATGTTATTATAGGGTGCGGACAGACAGCCTTTTTAACACCGTTTCAGGTACATTTAAGATATATAAAATCTTAGATGGTTATTGCCAGTATTTGCAGGAAAACGGATTGTTTGAAGAATATCGTAACGTACTGTTTTATTTTACCTGTGTACATTTAGGCGGGTGGGCAAAAAGACTAAAGGGAGCCGTTGCATCTGAAGAAGAGTATGATACAAGAGTACAGAAACCATTTACTGATAGTATCAAAAAATATTTTGGTGAGTATCCCTGTGCAGATAAGCGTATTCTGGGGATAGGAAGTTACAATCTGCGTTGGATGTGTCATAAGATTCATCCTTTTGTAAAAGGCGATATACATGCTGCATTTACAACTACCATATCCCAATTTTATAACCAGACGGCTGTAAATGGGAAACTTGTTCATCCCAATTCTTTTCGGCAGACTTCTTTGCAGGATGATCAAACAAAAACAGTATTTCGAAATTTAACGCATTTGGATAGAAATGTGAAATTAATTATACTTGATTTTTTAGATGACTTACAGGATATTGTTTTATTGAAGGACGGAAATGTTCTAACGTATAGCGAGCCTTATTTAGAAGCATATAAGGAGAATATAGAGGTAGACCATATTGTATCCTGTATGAGTGAAGAATATTTTAGTATGTGGAAGAAATCATGTAATAATTTCATTAATTGTTTGGAAGTGTTAGCGTGTGATGTTGCTCTGATACAGTCCCGCCTTTGTATAAGGTATCTGGATAAAGAGTTTTGTGAATTTTCCAATCAGGAAGAGATTCATGAAAAAAATAAGCTTATAGAGAGATTTGAGGAATACTTTTTAAGTAACATAAAGAGAGATGTGCAAGTGATAACAATACCAGAAGGTTTAAGATATTCGGATGGACAGTTTCGTTATGGATGTTCGGAAGAATATTTAGGCGGGGCTGGACAGCTTGAGTTTACCAGACGGATATTTGATCAGTTTGAAGTATAGGGAGATATTATCATGTTAATAACTAAAACACCATTTCGTATTAGTTTTTGTGGCGGAGGCAGTGATATACCGGATTTTTATAGGGAAAATGGAGGATGTGTGCTTAGTACATCGATTAATAAGTACATGTATATATCTATCCATCCATACTTTGATGAGGAAAAGACTGCACTTAAGTATTCGAAAAATGAGATTGTGACAGATTATAAGGAGATACAGCATTCTATTTTTAAACAGGTTTTGTCGGATTATGATGTGAATGGAGTGGAGCTGGTCAGTACAGCAGATGTGCCCAGTGGAACAGGCTTAGGGTCTTCCAGTTCGTTTACTGTGGGTTTGATTCATACGCTTAATTGTTATCAGGGAAAATATATGTCCAAAAAAGACATTGCACAGGCGGCATGTGAAGTAGAGATTCAGAAGCTTAAGAATCCTATCGGAAAGCAGGATCAATATGCAGCTGCATGTGGAGGGTTGAATTTTATTACGTTTCACAAAGATGATACGGTATCGGTTGAACCGGTGATTATGCGTAAGGAGACAATGGATGCGCTTCAAGAGAATCTGGTAATGTTTTATACCGGGATTAAGCATGACGCAAATGCAATTCTGGCTGAGCAGAAAAAAAACATATCCCAGCTCGAAAAGACAAAGAATTTATTGAAAATGTGTGATCTGGCAAAGGAGATGAAAGAGTCTTTAGAAAAGAATGATCTTTCTGATTTTGGGAATATCCTTCATGAGAATTGGCTGTTAAAAAAGGAATTAGCCGGTGAAATTACCAGACCGGAGATTGATGCGGCATATAATAAGGCATTAGAAAGTGGTGCAGTTGGAGGCAAGCTGTTAGGAGCTGGAGGAGGCGGATTTCTATTATTTTATTGTGAGAAGTATAAGCAAAAAGAATTGGAAGATAATCTTGGATTAAAGAGATTTGATTTCAGGTTTGAGCATGACGGAACGAGTGTTGTTTATATCGGAGAAAAATATTGGTAGAAGAGGAGCAGGATTATGAAAACTTTGGTTGCCGGTGGAGCAGGATTTATTGGAAGTCATTTGTGTGATGCTTTGTTAGAAGAAGGACATACTGTAGTATGTGTGGATGATTTATCCAGAGGAACGGAAGAGAATATCGGACATTTAAAAGAATGCGAGGCATTTCGTTTCTACCGCTCAGATGTGAGGGAAGTAGATGCTTTAAAAACAATTTTTGAGAAAGAGAAGCCAGAATATGTATTTCATCTGGTAGCAAATTCTGATATTCAGGCAAGTGCGAAAAGTCCGGAGGTAGAATATCAATGCACATATACCACAACCTTCAATATTCTGCAATGTATGAAAGAATTTGGAGTGAAGAAACTGTTCTTTGCTTCCACGTCAGCAGTGTATGGTGATAAAAGAGGGATAGAGTTGACGGAGAATACGCCGAATCTTTCTCCTGTGTCATATTACGGTGCGGCAAAGCTGGGAAGCGAGGCATTGATTAGTGCCTATAGTTATATGGATGATATACAGGCATTGATTTTTCGTTTTCCCAATGTGATCGGACCAAGGCTTACCCATGGCGTCATTTATGATTTTATTAGGAAATTAAATGATAATTCATCCCGATTGGAGATTCTGGGGGATGGCAAACAGACAAAACCGTATATATATGTGAAAGATTTAGTGCAGGCAATTGTGTCTATGAAGGAATCAGAACAGACAGGGGTAAGATTATATAATTTAGGAGTTGACAGCAGTACAAGCGTTACCCGAATAGCCGATATCCTATGTGAGGAAATGGAACTGGAAAATGTGGAATATTGCTATACTGGTGGAGAAGCCGGCTGGAAAGGGGATGTGCCACGGTTCCAGTATTGTCTTGATAAGATTCATGCTGCCGGCTGGAGGGCTCAGTTTGATTCGGATGAAGCAGTAAGGATGGCAGTTAAACATGAGCTTGGCAAGTTAGAATAAGGAAAGAAATGTGGTGAGGGAAAAGCAATGTATAAAGTCATAGTTTTTGGCACAGGCAAAAGTGCTGATATTGTAGAAGAATGTATATATGAAGATACGGAAATTACAGCATATATAGATAATGATAAAAAGAAATATCATTCATATAGGAATGGTAAGCTGATTATTTCCATATTCGAGATGGATGAATATGACTTTGACTATATAATCATTGCATCCATAAAATTTTTCCAAATACGCAGTCAGCTTTTGGAAGCTGGTGTGGATAAAAATCGTATTATCGAGTTTTTTAATTACAAAAACTGTGTTTACAAACAGTATGAGACTTTATTAGACAGTAAAATGGCAGAATTGAGAGCCTTTGAGCAGTATACGGAAAATAGAATAAATAAAATCATAATAGATAGTGAATTATTATATACCAATATAGGATATGAGTTTGCGGCAAAATTGCAAAAAGAAAATTATGTATTTCCTAAGATATTATCAAGAAAGGAAGCCGTTGATAAGATTGTTGATTGCGGGTATTCATTATCCCGGTTTGGGGATGGGGAATTTGAGATTATGCTTGGGAGAAACCGGGCAGGTTTTCAAAAATGTGAGGCGGATTTAGGTGAGAGATTACGGGAAATTATCAAATGCAGGGATAACGATATCATCATTGGGATAGCGGATAATTATGGAGATTTAAGCAGCTATAATACGGATGCGGCGAATGCAATCCGTCATTATTTAAAACCGGATGTACGGGCAGAGCACATGGAACTGCTTGATTTGGAGAAAACATATTATGATGCGTATATGACAAGACCATATATATTAATGAGAAATAAAGATCATGCAGAGATAGAATTTAATCGGTTAAAGCAAATATGGGAACAGCGGGAAGTAGTCATAATCGAAGGGAGACATACGAGACTGGGTGTGGGAAATGATTTGCTTGCAAATTGTAAATCTGTTGAAAGAATTGTATGTCCAAGTGAAAATGCATGGGGATGTTATGCCCGGATAGTAGAGGCAGCTAAGAAAATAGATCCTAAGAAGCTGGTTCTGATTTCGCTGGGACCCGCAGCAACCGTGCTGGCATATGATTTACACAAATGGAACTATCAGGCGATTGACATCGGACATATCGATATGGAATATGAATGGTTTTTACGCGGAGTGACGGAACGGATTCCTCTGGAAGGAAAATATGTACATGAAGTTACAGGGGGAAGCAATGTTGCGGAGATTTATTGTGAGGAATATGAACAACAGGTGATTGAAAGAATTGAGTAGATTGGATGAAGGAGTGAAAAATTGAAAGCTGTAATACAAGCAGGGGGAAAAGGAACACGTTTAAAAGGAATTACAGGAGATACTATACCAAAACCTTTGGCACAGATAAACGGTAAGGCTATTTTAGAATTTCAGATTTTACAATTAAAAGAATATGGTATAGAGGATATTTATGTCATTGTAAATCATTTGGGACAAAAGATTGTGGAGTATTTAGGAAGTGGAGAAAAATATGGAGTGCATATTCACTATATTTTTGAAGATGCTCCACTGGGGTCGGCAGGTGCTTTGTATTTTATAAAGGACCAGGTCAGGGATGAGGATTTTATTTTAATATTTGGCGATATTATTTTTGATATTGATTGGAACCGAATGATAGATTTTCATACGAAGAACCATGCACTGGCTACTTTATTTGTACATCCCAACAGCCATCCCGGTGATTCCGATCTTATTATAACGGATGAGGATCAGAAGGTGATTTCCATTGATTCCAAGAATAATAAGCGGAACTACTGGTATTCCAATAAGGTAAATGCAGGATTATATATTTTATCCGGCAGCATATTAAATGGTATGACATGTGAACAGAGGCTGGATTTAGAGCAGGACCTGTTGTTAAAATTAATCAATCATAATGAGAATGTGTATGCATACTCTTCTACAGAATATGTAAAAGATATCGGGACGGTTGAAAGATTTAGAAGTGTGGAACAGGATATGATAAATAAGATTCCCTGGTGTCGGAATTTATCCAATAAGCAGCGCTGTATATTTATGGACCGGGATGGAACGATCAACGAGCATTGCGGGCTGATTTCAAAAGAAGAACAAATTTGTCTGATGAGTGGTACCGCCGAAGCTGTCAGAAGAATCAATATGTCGGGATATCTTGCAATTATTGTTACTAATCAGCCAGTTGTGGCAAGAGGATTGTGCTCTATTGAAGATGTGGAACGGTTTCATAAAAAGATCGAAACGTTATTGGGAGAAGCGGGTGCATATGTGGATGATATTATCTTTTGTCCGCATCATCCTGATAAGGGATATCCGGAAGAAAACCCTGTTTATAAGATGGAATGTGATTGTCGGAAACCGAAAACTGGCATGATTGCGGAAATGCAGAAGAAATACAACATAGATCTTTCACAATCATATATGATAGGGGATACGACGGTAGACATTATGACCGGGATAAATGCGGGATTAAAGACTGTATTAGTTGAAACTGGAGAATGTGGAAAAGACGGAAAATATGATGTTGAGCCTGCGGGAATAGCAAAAAATCTGTTACAGGCAGTAAGTGATATTATAGGCTGAGCAGGCCATAATATATATTAATATGAAAGATATGGAGGGTGCTTATGAAAAACTACATGGAACAAATTAAAAAGTATCTTAATATGGAACAGCAGGTTCTTGAGTCATTAATTCCGGAAGAAATTAATGATGTTATGAATGTTTTAGAAGATGCAAGACTACATAACAGGCGGATTTTTATATGTGGAAATGGCGGAAGTGCTTCAACGGCATCCCATTTTGAGTGCGATTTTAACAAAGGGATTAGTTATGATCAGGATGTAAAATATGACTTTGAATGTTTAAGCGATAACGTACCGATGATGATGGCGATTGCAAATGATATTGGATATGACGATATTTTTATTACGCCATTGAAGAATAAAATGAAACCCAATGATGTTGTGATCGGAATCTCAGGAAGTGGAAATTCCGAGAATGTATGCAAAGCATTGGAATATGCGAATGAAAAGGGTGCAGTTTCTGTTGCTTTAGTGGGATATGACGGAGGCAGGATTAAAAAAATGGCAAAGCACAGTATTCATGTCAATATCAATAATATGCAGATTGTGGAAGATGTACATCTTATTATGGATCATCTAATGATGTATATATTATCAGGTATGATGGAGTAAAAATATAACAGGAGAAGGAAAGAGATATGCAAAATAGAAAAGTAATAATATATGGATTAGGGACAGACTATGAAAATTCAAAATATTTTTTAGAGGAGTCCTTTGATATTCTGGCATATTCTGATAAGGATGAAAATAAATATTTAAAATTTGAAAACGGAATACCGCCTGCGAAAATAAAGGATTATCCATATGAATTCATATACATAACAAGTCAGAAACATGCAGGAGAAATCAAGAAAGAATTAGAGCAAATGGGGATTGACCAGAGTAAGCTTTTGACTATAGCAGATGCATGGTGGAGCTTTGATGAGCAAAAGATCAGGGATGAATGGATTATTAACAGGATAAAAGAAATCCCCGATGGATTTACTTTGCTGGATGCTGGTGCGGGCAATATGCCTTATAAGAAATATTGTGCACACTTAAAATATATTTCCCAGGATTTTGGAGAATATGATGATTCCGTAAAGGAAGAAGCATTACAGGTTGAGGAATGGCATTCCAAAAATGCAGATATTATCAGTGATATTGTAAATATTCCCATAAATGATAAAAGTGTGGATGTGGTATTATGTACAGAAGTATTGGAACACATTAAGAATCCTGTGGAGGCATTACAGGAATTTGGAAGAATTATTAAGAAAGACGGAATTTTGTTATTGACAGCTCCGTTTTGCAGTCTCACGCATATGGCGCCCTATTATTATGCAAATGGTTTCAGCCAGTATTGGTATGAGGAGCATTTACGGGAAGCCGGATTTGAAATACTAGAAATTGTTCCATATGGAAATTGGTTTACTTATATGGCATTGGAACTTCAAAGACTGCCGTATGTAACTACAAGATATCGGGGCGAGGTATGTAGTGAGGATATATATAAGCAGCTGGTGAAAATGGTAAAAATTTTAATGGCACAAAGCAACAGTGATAATGGAAGCAGTGAACTCCTTTGTCATGGTTTTTTTGTGAAAGCCAGAAAGGAGTAGAGGCAGTCATGGATAAGGTGATAATTTTTGGTGCTACTGATACCGGGAAAGGGATTTTTGAAGATATAAAAGCTGAAAAAAACGTAATTGCATTTGTGGACGAGGATAACAGGAAATGGGATACAGATGTTTGTGGTATCCCTGTTAAGAATCCGAAGGAATTACCGCAAATGCAATTTGATTATCTCTATATCGGAGTTTTGACATATTATAAACAGGTGCTTGCCTTATTAAAGGAACTGGGCATTCCGGCTGATAAAATTATTGGAAGATATGTGGAGATTCCTACATATGCGAGAATTGAATGTTTGAAAAGTATCCGTTTATTGCTGGAAGAGGATGGAATTACAAATGGAGCAGTGGCAGAATTAGGAGTTTACAGGGGAGAGTTTGCAAAAGAGATTAATAAAGTATTTCCTGACAGAACACTTTATTTGTTCGATACCTTTGAGGGATTTGCCGAACAGGATTGTGATACAGAGGTTAAAAAAGGTTATGCAGAGCAAAACAGGGCAGGGTATTTTTCTAATACAACGGAAGCAATGGTTATGGATAAAATGGAATATCCCTCAATGTGCAGAATTTGTAAAGGATTTTTCCCAGAGAGTACAAAAGGGGTAGAAGGGGAATTTTGTTTTGTTAATTTAGATGCAGATTTGTATGCACCGACTCTGGCGGGTCTGGATTTCTTTTATCCCCGTATGGTAAAAGGCGGTGTTATCTTAGTTCATGATTATTTTTCGAAAGCATTTCATGGAGTGAAGGATGCAGTCAGGGAATGGTGTGATAAAAATGGGATAGGGTATTTGCCGATTGGAGATACACTAAGCATTGCAATAAGGAAATAGTCTTTATTTTATAAGAATAATGATGCAAAGAAGGCTGTATTTGGATAAGCATGTAAAAAAGGAGAGAAAGATGGTTGTTGTAAAGTTAGTCGGTGGAATCGGAAATCAGATGTTTGTGGCAGCATATGCCAAAATGCTGCAAATGCGAGGATATAATGTGTGTCTGGATGTTGAGACATTTTTTCAGTATGAGCAGATGGGGGTTGCCAAATCCAAAAAGATTATATTATCAGATCCCGATTTAGAAGATTTTAATATAGATATTCCTGTTCTGAAACCAGGGAAAAGTGTCTACCGGTATATGATGGGGGTACATAAATGCAAAGCGATTGCTGATTTTTTAGAAAAGAGTGGGTTATATCATTATTATGAATGGGATACAGACGATTATTTTGATAAATATATGAGAGATATGGTGAAGATGAAAGATCATTCATATGTGACAGGATATTTTCAGAATGAAAGATTTTTCAAAAGATATGAGACAGAAATCCGAAGGATTTTTACTCCAAAACGGGAAGTAGAATTGCCGGAAGAATTAGAAAAGGAACGCAATAGAGATTATCCACTTGTGGGGATTCATTTTCGCAGGACTGATTACAGGTACGAAAAGAATTTTGATATGATAGAATTGGAATATTACGAAAAAGCACTTGCATGTATGAAGGAGAAAATCGGGAAATTTGATATCTTCATCATTTCGGATGATTGTAACTGGGTAAAGAAGAACTGGAATTTAGAAGGCTTTAAAGTTTTTTATGCGAATGATTATAAAAAAGAAAAAGATTATTGGGACATGCTGTGGATGAGCAAATGTGATCATAATATAATTGCGAATTCAACATTTTCCTGGTGGGGAGCATGGCTGAATCCCAACAAAGACAAGATCGTGATTGCACCTGAGAAATGGGTAAATTACAGAAAGACTGCTGTTGTGCCTAAGGATTGGATACAATTTTAAATGAAGAATCGGCTTATGCGATAAAGGAGGAAATGTATGATATATAATAATAATCAGTTACAGGAATATTTGAAGAATGACTGGATTCTTACCATGTTAAAAGAGGAAGAAAATGAAATAAATAAAGACTTTAGAAGCCATATATGGCTTACAGAGATGGATAATAAGCGGATGATATATGCTGACATATACGGTGAATATCTGAAGGATAAAAGTGATACCCGTATATTGGATGTTGGAGGCGGATTTTCTTCCCTTACATCAGTGCTTTTAAGAAATTGTGATTATACGTTAATAGACTTTTTTGCACATGATGAGAAAGAGAAAATAGAGAAAGTAAAACAGCAATATAATAAAGATTTTTTGTCAGACAGGGAGTGGAGTGCGGAAATACCAGAAGATTATGATGTGGTAATCGCAAATGATATCTTTCCGGATGTAGACCAGAGAATGGAAATGTTTATTGATACATATCTGCCTCATTGTAAGGAGATGAAGCTGTTATTGACCTTTTATAATAAGCCACAGTGGTATTTGACAAGACGGACGGATGATACAGAACTGCTTACCTTTTTGTCATGGGATGGTGAAATTACTGCACTGAAGTTAAGAAAATATTTAGATAGAATGGATATTGACGAGACAGAACTGGAAGAGATGAAAAATACGCAGGAAAGTATATACCGGAATGGAAGACAGGTCGCATATGTTAAGTTAAAAGGTGATTTATAGGGTTTCTTAATTTAACAGGTTAATAGGCTTTAAGAGGTGATGGAATATGATATTGGTTTTAGGAGCAACAGGTTTTTTAGGAAAAAGGGTTGTTAGAAAATTAGAAGAATTGAAATTGGAATATACGAAAAGTTCACAATCAATGGGTGTGGATTTGAGGAATAAGGAGGAAACTTTTCATCTGTTTTCAGAGGTTAAGCCGGAATATGTCATTAACTGTGCTGCCTATGTGGGAGGTATTCAGTTTGGGCTGAAGCATTCCGGTGAAATGTTTTTAAATAACATGCTGATGCAGATTAATATATTAGAAGCATGCAGAGAGTATGATGTAAAACGTCTGGTAAACCCGATTTCAAATTGTGCATATCCGGGTAAGGCCACTTTGTTTAAAGAAAGTGAGTTTTGGGATGGTCCACTCCATGAATCGGTGCAGGTTTACGGTTTTGTAAAAAAGGCCATGTGTATGGGTGCATATGCTTATAAAGAACAGTACGGCTGTGATATTGTGAATATCATTATATCCAATATGTATGGTCCGGAAGATCATTTTGAAGAAGAACGTTCTCATGCCCTGGGTGCACTGATCATGAAAATTGTAAAGGCAAAAAGAGAGGATTTGCCAAGTGTTACGATATGGGGTACTGGCAATCCTGTAAGAGAATGGCTTCACGTTGATGATGGTGCCGAGGCGTTGATCAGGGCAATGAATATATCAAGCCAGGATGAACCCATTAATATAGGTGTTTCTTCTGGTATCTCTATTAAGGATATGGCGGAGATGATCAAAGAGATTGTGGGCTATGAGGGTGACTTTGTGTACGATACATCAAAGCCTGACGGAGCACCTTATAAAACGGTAGACGGTTCAAGAGGAGAGGCGATATTTGGCTGGAAACCGGAAATTAGTTTTAGGCAGGGGCTGGAAATGACAATCCAATGGTATCTGGATAATTATTAATATACGAGTGGTAAAGGAGTTTGCAATGCAGGTTATAGAAAAAGACGGAGTGGTTCTTGCAAGACATATCTTGGAAGAGGACTGGAACGAAGGATTGAATTTTTTTTCAGAGGACTCAGAGTATATTCAGCTGGGTGCGTGGAGTTATGACGAAGGGAAAGAGTTATTGGCACATGTTCATAATGAGGTGCCCAGGCAGATTAATAGAACGTATGAAGTTCTCTATATCAGGAAAGGAAAAATCAGAGCAAAAATATATACATTACAGGAAGAACCGGTGTGTGAATTTGATGTAAAGGAAGGAGAACTTCTGGTTTTATTAGAGTGCGGTCATGGTTATACAATCCTGGAGGACGGGACAAAGGTGATTGAAATAAAAAATGGACCATATTTAGGTGCAGATGTTGACCGGAGAAGAATATAAGGCAATTACGTTATATATAAGGGATTATGATAATTAGGAGGTAGGGCATGGAATTTATCAATCAAATGGAACCGAATTTTGATGAGCACGAGGCAGAGCATTTATATGAATATATGCAAAGTGGTGGATGGGTGACGGAATTTCGCAAGACAGCTGAGTTTGCAGACATGATTGCCCAGTATACAGGAAGTAAATATTGTTCTATCACTGCAAACGGTACGGTCAGCTTATCCATTGCGTTATTGGCATGCGGTGTTTCACGGGATGATGAGGTTATTGTTCCAGATTATACAATGGTTGCTACTCCAAATGCTGCGGAGCTGATTGGTGCAAAGGCTGTCTTTGTGGATATAGACCGCAGGAATCTGTGTATGGATTTTGAACAGATGGTAAAAGCCGTCACAGAAAAGACAAAGGCAGTCATATTAGTTTCCATTAACGGAAGATATCCTGAAAATATAGAACAGTTTGTTACATATTGTAAAGAGAAAGGATTGTATCTGATTGAAGATGCGGCACAGTCTTTGGGCTCTTTTTGCAAAGGACGGCATCTTGGTACATTTGGGGATATTGGAAGCTTTTCGTTTAGTTCTCCCAAAATTATTACAACCGGCCAGGGTGGTGCATTGATAACGGATAACGAGGATTTATATAAAAACATAAAACGTATCCGGGACTTTGGACGTGACCAGGGGGGAAGCGATCATTATATCGTAAAGGGATGGAATTTTAAATTTACGGATGTACAGGCTGTTATTGGAATTGAGCAGATGAAAAAGCTGCCTCAAAGAGTCATACGTAAAAAGGAATTAGGGAAATTATATGAACAATATTTAAGCGATATTCCACAGGTTGAAATGATTCCTACGGATTATGAAAACACACCACCTTGGTTTTTTGATATATTATGCGAGGACAGGGAATCATTAATCACATTTTTGAAGGATAATAATATTGGTTCCAGGCCTTTTTATCCTCCTCTTCACGCAGAACCGGCATACGGTTATAGTGGTTCTTATCCTGTAACCGAGGAGATATCCCAAAAAGGATTATGGCTTCCATCTTCTGTGGCATTAACGGATGAACAGGTGAAATATATTTGCGATAAGATTCGAGAATATTATCAATAGAGGAGATTTTAATACCATGAAAAAAATGAGTATATTTGAATATATGGAAGACCGCAGCCGGTATGAACAGTTAAACAGTGATGAACGGTTTGTAGTAGATACGGAAAATGATTGGCCGATATTAACTGATAAGTATGTGGATAATGGTTCGGCAAGTGATGAATTTTTTATCTATCCTATTTGGACAGCTAGAAAGATCAGGCAAAATTCCAATGGGATTCATTATGATGTGTGTTCTCCAATCGACACTATGATTGCCAATTTGCTGGGTTTCAGGGGTGATCTGGTACTGATTACCAACACTTGGGTTCCGATTAATTTTGAACGGCAGTTTTCCAGTAAAATACGCTCTAATATTGATATATTAAATGAATTAAACAAAATAGAAAGTGCTTCTGTAGATTCCCTTTCTTCCTGCAATTTTCTGGACAAAATTGGTTTGGGGAGGTATGGGGAGCAAATAGATGCGGATGCCTGGCTTAAGCTTCTGCATGAATTCAAAAGGATTCTTGCACCAAAGGGGCGATTGTATTTGGTAACAAAAGTTTCTGAAGTCGAAAAAATAGTGTTTAATAGATTCAGGACATTTCATTATAATACGATTTTAGAGGAGCTGGCACCCCTTTCCCTTGTGGAAATGTCAATTGGTGATGGGAAAAGCTACAGGAAATGCATATGGCGGGATGAACATCAACAAATTATCAAGGATGAGAATACATTGAGATGGATTGAAAAGGCAGATACCATTGCAATGTTTGAATTTCAATCAGAAAGGATGGTGTAAGAGATGGCAGATTGGGAATATGCTTCTGAATTGATAAAAGAAAAAAATAGTCTCAGCTATCATCCGTTTCAATATGATCCTGCTAAGGAGAAATTGCTGGATATACAAAACAGTAGTTGTATGCATACGTTTGACTGGCAGTATTTTTATGAGGATATTTGGTGTGCAAAGAAAATTTATGAATATAATCCAGACTGGCACTGGGATGTAGGTTCCTCCGTGGATGGTTTTATTTCTCATCTGTTAAGTTTCAGAGAGAATATTAATCTTATTGATATCAGACCGATACAATCGGATATAGAAGGTGTTTGCTATACATGTGCGGATGCAACAGATATGTCTGGTATTGAAGATGAGAGTATAGAATCTTTATCTGCTCTTTGTTCGGTTGAACATTTTGGGTTGGGAAGATATGGCGATCCCATCGATCCAAACGCTTGGAGCAAAGCACTCCATTCTTTTGAACGGGTAGTAAAGGCGGGAGGACATTTATATATTTCTGTTCCTGTAGGTAACAAAAACAGATTGTGTTTTAATGCGCATAGGGTCTTTGAGATTGATACGATTATAAATACATTTCAGGATATGGAATTATTGGAGCTTTCTATGGTGGTAAATTATACATTAGAAAAAGTATTATGGAAAGATGATGATACAGTAAAAAGAAATGAAGAAATTCTGGATTTATTAAAAAGCGGGAAGTTGAACATGAACTTTGGAATGTTTGAGTTCGTGAAGCGTTAAGTGTAAGAAGGATACTTTACAAGGTATTACGAAAGGAGAGAAATAGTGAAAAAAGCATTGATTACAGGTATTACTGGGCAAGACGGTTCCTATTTGGCAGAATTTTTATTGGAAAAAAATTATGAGGTACATGGTATTACCAGGCGGAGTTCCATTTCCAATACTGCAAGAATAGACCATTTAATTGAAAAAAATGCAATTACTTTGCATGATGGGGATTTGTCAGATTCCTCTTCTCTCATTCGTATTATTCATAATGTAGAACCGGATGAAATATACAATCTGGCAGCACAGTCTCATGTTCAGGTATCCTTTGATGTACCGGAATATTCCGGCGATGTAGATGCCTTAGGTGTTCTCCGTATATTGGAGGCTGTTCGTATACTTGGACTTGAGACCAAAACAAAAATTTATCAGGCATCTACTTCAGAATTATATGGTAAGGTGGAAGAGATTCCTCAAAAAGAGACTACGCCGTTTCATCCGTATAGTCCATATGCGGTGGCAAAGCAGTATGGTTTCTGGATTACAAAGGAATACAGAGAAGCTTATAATATGTTTGCTGTAAATGGAATTTTATTTAATCATGAATCAGAACGGCGGGGAGACAATTTTGTAACGAGAAAAATTACTTTGGCGGCTGGAAGAATTGCGGAAGGTTTACAGGATCATCTGGAACTGGGAAATATGGATTCCCTGAGGGATTGGGGATATGCCAAGGATTACGTGGAATGTATGTGGCTGATGCTTCAACAGGATAAACCGGATGATTTTGTGATAGCGACGGGGGAACAGCATACAGTCAGGGAGTTTACAGAGAAAGCATTTGCTGAAAACGGTATGATTATTCGCTGGGAAGGCAGTGGATTGGAAGAAAAAGGGTATGACAGGGATACTGGTAAGATGTTGGTTTGTGTGAATCCAGAATGGTTCCGCCCTACAGATGTGAATAATCTTTGGGGGGATCCTACGAAAGCAAAGACGGTTCTGAAATGGAATCCACAAAAAACCAGTTTTGAGGAATTGGTGCGGCTTATGGCACATCATGACCGTGAACTGGCCAAAAAGGAAAAGCCCTGATATTATGTTAGGAGGTGAGGATTATAATGAACATAATTTTGCTGTCAGGAGGATCAGGAAAGCGGTTATGGCCTTTGTCAAATGATGTCCGTTCGAAACAGTTTATCAAGATATTCAGGGAAGAAACGCAAGCATATCAATCTATGATACAAAGAATTTATCGGCAGATTCAGTCAATAGATAAGGATGCTGTAATCACAATTGCAACAGCAAAAACCCAGGTTTCAGCTATTCACAATCAGTTGGGAAATGATGTGAATATTTCAGTGGAGCCATGCAGAAGGGATACTTTTCCGGCAATTGTTTTGGCAACAGCTTATTTGCGAGATGTACAGGGAGTATCCGAGGATGAAGCGGTGGTGGTTTGTCCTGTGGATCCTTATGTGGGAGATGAATATTTTCAGGCATTGATGGATTTGAAGGTACAGGCAGAAAAAGAGGAAGCGAGACTTGTTCTTATGGGAATTGAACCGACTTATCCAAGTGAAAAGTATGGCTATATTATTCCAGAAGATAAAAATGCTGTAAGCAAAGTAGGTACATTTAAAGAAAAGCCGAATATAGAGACCGCAGAAAGATATATTGCACAGGGTGCTTTGTGGAATGGCGGTGTATTTGCATATAAGATTAAATATGTTTTGGATAAAGCACATGATATGATTGACTTTACTGATTATGCAGATTTATATGCAAAATATGAATCACTTACTAAAATCAGTTTTGACTATGCGGTTGTGGAAAAGGAAAGTGATATTCAGGTAATGCGTTATAATGGGGATTGGAAGGATTTGGGGACCTGGAACACATTAACTGAAGCAATGAAAGAAAATTGTATTGGCAATGGGGTACTTGATCAGGAATGTAAAAATGTCCATGTGATCAACGAACTGGATATACCCATTTTATGTATGGGTTTAAAGGATGTGGTCGTATCAGCAAGTCCTGATGGAATTCTGGTTTCTGATAAAGAACAGTCTAGTTATATTAAGCCTTATGTGGATAAATTCGTACAGGATGCCAAATTTGCTGAGAAATCATGGGGAAGCTATACTGTATTAGATGTTCAGGAAGAGAGTATGACGATTAAGGTTACACTGAATCCACACCAGAGAATGAATTATCATAGTCATGAATATCGGGATGAGGTTTGGACAGTTACTGCGGGAACGGGAAAAGTAATTGTAGACGGCGTTGAACAGCAGGTTAAGCCAGGAGATGTTATTTCCATGCCGGCAGGATGCAGGCATACAATGATAGCGGAGACAGAATTGCAGGTTATTGAGGTGCAGTTGGGAAAATCAATTCGTGCAAGTGATAAGCAAAAATATGAGCTGGAAGATGAATTCTGATTATTAGGGGATAGCATTAAATTTGTACAGAAAAAATATTTTTAATGTGATTGCTATATGCGTTTTTTGCCACTTTGATATTTATAATTACGAACAAGAAAAAAGAAACATTTGCTTTAACAGATATTAAGCGTAGAGTTTCTTTTTTTGATTGATTACAAAAATGTAAGCCGTATCGCATGAACAGGATGGATAGTATGAACAAACGATGGTTTGTATACATATGGAAAAGGCGTACTTTACATAGGGAGTCGCAGTCGATATCATTAAAGAAAATTATATATAAAGAAGATGATAATATATTTATTAAATAATTTGTCTATTGTGAACAAATCTGAGAGGAGGAACAACAAGGATGGATTACACACAGGTATATG
>CAJUFL010000046.1 GCA_910585605.1 uncultured Lachnospiraceae bacterium
TAGATAAAAAGAAGCTGCCGCTTCACGAATCTCATTTCGTTAAAGCGACAGCCCCCTGCTTGCGCATCAGCGCAATTCATTATATCAGATATCATTTGGACAGATAAATCATGTACAAAAATGGTTTGACATATATAAGCGTATTTTATATAATATAGATTACAAACGAAGCGTGGAAAAAGGAGAAGGAAAAATGAAACAGGGTATAATGTATACCGGCGGGTGGGATATGGTCAAAAAGATATTGCTGTTTCTGATGCCTGTGATGCTGTTTATGGTGTTTCCCGCAAAAGTACAGACAGTATCTGCGGCAGACAGCACAGTGAGCATATATATAGGTGATGGTACAACATCCAGGCATCATATGTCACTGGCCGCAGGGAACATATCAAATGAGTTCCGCTATCAGCTGAAAGGATATCAGGCAAAGAGCAGTAATTACAGCACGAATGCCTCGTCAGTCCTTCAGATTCTGGAGACCGGAACCAGAAAATGCAAGGTGAAGGGTCTGAAAGAAGGGACGGGACTGGTGGTTTTAACGGTTAAAACCACCGACGGTAAGACCTTTACAGAAAAAATGTTTGTCTCCGTGTATGCAAAAACGGGAGAATGCAGGGCGGCAGCAGCGGGAGAGACCGACTTGTATAGGGGAGCATCTTCCAATGCAGGAGTGGAGACCAAGGACAAAAAAGGCACGATTTCAGACAAAGAACAGGTAACGGTTTTAGGTGTGTGTGGGGACTATTATTATATCAAAAAAACAGATGAATCAAACGACAGGGGATTTGTGCAGAGAAAAGACCTGCGGGTATTTGTAAAGAGCGTGAAGATCAGGGAACAGAATGCTTCGGTAGGGATTGGTGAAAGCACCCGCCTGAACGGAGAGGTTTCCCCCGGTATCGCAAGCAGTCCGGACTTATCATGGAAATCGGGAAATGATGCTGTCGTATCCGTGGATGCTTCCGGAATGATAAAGGGATTGTCGGAGGGAACTGCCATGGTTTCAGCATCTTCCGTGGACGGGAGCAATGCAGTGGGGACTGCATACGTATCGGTATATACCAAAACGGAAGAAGTACAGGGATACATAAAGTCGGATACGGATCTGTATGCCATTGGCAATGGCATGTTTCCTATTGCAAAGGGAAAAGCGGGGACAAAGCTGACGGTCGTGGGAATCTGCGGGGATTATTACCGGGTAAAAACAGATATACAGGAAGTAAAGGAAGATTATGGCGGATACTGTTATATCCTGAAGGCAAAGGTAAGAATTCCGGTAACGGAGGTCAGTATCGACACTACAGAAATATTCCTGTCACCGGGAGAGACGGTGCAGCTGTCAGCGGCAGTCAGTCCTGAGCTGGCAGATGACAAGAGTATAACGTGGAGCAGCACGAAAGAAAAAGCTGCCGTGGTAGACAAAAACGGATATGTGACCGCAAAGAAAACCGGAAATACAGTGATCAGGGCAGTCTCGGCGGGAGGTCTGGCATCTGCACAGTGTGTGGTCCATGTAACGGAGAAGAAAGAGGGGAAACAGGTCACATCAAAGCCGTATATGGAAGCGGAGACTGATGGTATGGACAGCATCCGGGTGTCTGCATCTAATGAGGTGAAATACAATGGCATGATCGTATATGTAGACGGGAAGCAGTATAAGAGCCATAAGTTTGATGAGACAGGCTGGCATCACAGCCTTTCCTGTGATGGTCTTCGTGCAGGAAAGACATATAAGATAAAAGTAAAAACATATACGGAAAAGGACGGAAAGAAAAACTACAGCAAAATGAGTGACGTAAGGAAGATCACCATTGGAAAGACCGATATGAATGTGAACATAACCGGGAAGAAGGAAGTCACGGTCAGCTGGCGGAAGATGAAACATGCAAAGAGTTATGGGATCTACCGCTCAGGGAAAAAGAAAGGGAAATACACGCGGATCGGAACGGTGACGGGCAGCAGAACATCCTATAAGGACAAAAAGGTCCAGATGGGAAAGAAATACTATTATAAGGTCCAGGCCGTATCAGGAAGTGGGAAAAAGGTATCCAGCAGCATTGATTCCGTAAAGGTGGGTAAGCTTGGAAATACGGAAAGATATATGGCAGGAAAATATGATTTCATCTGCACGGATAGTAATAAAAATATAAATGAATACCATATAAAGGGATGCTATTCTCCCATAAAATACAGGATGGCAGGCGGGACTCTGGAAATCCATGTATATCTTGAGTTTGTCACATATGTGGATACAGGGAAGTCCAATTCCAGCAAGGTGGGGATATTTGAGAAGAAAGCACCCTTTGTGGAGGGAGAGATTTCGGCTTCGGAATATATAACCATGTTTAAGACAGGAATCCGGAAGTCTTATTCCGGCGTGAAGGTAAAAGGGGGAAAAGGTGATTTTAAACAGGGGATCAACTTTGATACGGAGCTGGTGATCCATGAGAAGAACGGAAAAGAGAAGTACCATCCGGAACAGAAATTTGTTGAAGTGCTGATCGGAGGGGAATGCCCGAACTGCACCAAAGAGGGAGACCACTGGTATCATTCCGGAAGTAATAACAATGCATCGGGATATCTGGAGTATGGGGATGTCTGTACCATCTATATGCCGACGAATGAGCAGGTAAGGACAAACAAAACGGCTAAAACACCGGCATTGGATTACGGTACAACGGCAGCCCATGAGCTGGGGCATATCCTGGGGCTGGATGATGCCTATCCCTCTGAGAAATATGACAGATGTGCGGATAACAGTGAGACCGGAGAAAAGTGTGGTGATAAGGCATATGATAATTTAATGAAGTATCACAGTAGTTGTACAAAAATCAACGCAAATGGAATAGAAATGATGCTAAGGGCAGTGGACAGGGAAACCGGTATACCAGACTTCGGATCACAGTGTTTTAAGACCTACGGTGATGAAACGATTTCTGATGTGATCAAAAACCATAAGGATTATCAAAAGGATAAGTGATGGGAGGGAAAATAGATATGGATGAAAAAGTAAAGGGTTATATTACAGCAATGTGGGTGATGGTGATATTGTCAGTTATCCTGATGCAAGGAAGGACAGCATATGCTATTGGTGATGGTAATCAGAAGACTGCTCCTGAAAACGTCAGGGCAGTCAGGAATTCCAAAACATCCGTCCGGATTAGCTGGAAACCGGATGCAGAAGTGGATGGCTATATCATTTACCGGTATGACCGTGCTTCAAAGAAATATGTAAAGGTGAAGGTTGTCAGGGATTCATCAGCAGACAGATGGATCGACAGGAAGTTAAAGAGCAATAAGGTCTATCGGTATAAAGTAGCCTCTTACAGGATGGTGGACGGAAAAAAGCAGGTCAGTGCCCTTTCGGACTGGGTGAGTGCCAGGACGTACAAGAGGTACAGTAAATCAGTCAATGCACAGGCACCAAAGGTGGATAAGAAGAAGGTGAATCTGGGACTGTGCTCCAGCCAGAAGCTGAAAAGCAGAGTCGTTGCAACGAGATATGGGAAGAACAAAAAGAAAAAGCCGTTTTCTGATAAGGTAAGGTGGTACAGCAGTGACACTTCCATAGCAACGGTAGATCAGAATGGTGTGATCAAGGCAGGAGCAGCACCGGGAAGTTGCAGCATCTATGCAAAGGCACATAACGGTGCAAAGACGGAAATAAAAGTGAATGTCAAGAATTATGCCAAGGAGGATGATTTTTATAACTATGGAGAGGAGGATGATATCTATACCCTGATTACAGATTTTAAACCTCAGATACAAGATATAGCAGAGTACTACTCCATACACAGGATTGGTGAAGGTAATGTTATTTATATGGACTTGGATGACCATGCTAACGTGGTAATGACACCAGATAATGCAGATATCGGGAATTTAAGGAAGGATATAGAAAAACTGCTGGTGGAGTTCCCTTATTACATTAGTATTGAGGTATATTGTGACAGGGTGGAATATATATTAAGGAAAGAAGATAGTGATGAATCATTGAAAGCATATGTAGTTTTTTGGTTTGACAATGACTGTAACGAATGGTGGAGCATACAGGTAGGACCACATTGGACGGCATACAGATTTTATCCCCATTGAATTTAACTTATGATGTGATAATCACGTTAAAGGATTTATAGAAAGTGACAGCCAGTCAATTGACGGCAGTTTGCCAAAACAGGGAGGAGAAGAAATATGGATAGAAGAATGATAAAGGGGATTATATGTATTCTGATAACGGCACTGCTGTCAGTCCTTTTCCTGTCTGGACAGCTAGCATATGCATCCGGCACGGGTGTCACATATGATGCTCCAGAAAACGTCAGGGCAGTCAGGAATTCCAACACATCTATCCGGATCAGATGGAAACCGGATGCAGATTCGGATGGTTACATCATTTACCGGTATGATCGTGCTCCAAAGAAATATGTAAAGGTGAAGGTTGTCAGGGATTCATCAGCAGACAGATGGATCGACAGGAAGTTAAAGAGCAATAAGGTCTATCGGTATAAAGTAGCCTCTTACAGGATGGTGGACGGAAAAAAGCAGGTCAGTGCCCTTTCGGACTGGGTGAGTGCCAGGACGTACAAGAGGTACAGTAAATCAGTCAATGCACAGGCACCAAAGGTGGATAAGAAGAAGGTGAATCTGGGACTGTGCTCCAGCCAGAAGCTGAAAAGCAGAGTCGTTGCAACGAGATATGGGAAGAACAAAAAGAAAAAGCCGTTTTCTGATAAGGTAAGGTGGTACAGCAGTGACACTTCCATAGCAACGGTAGACCAGAATGGTGTGGTCAAGGCAGGTGCAGCACCAGGAAGTTGCAGCATCTATGCAAAGGCACACAACGGTGCAAAAACAGAAGTAAAAGTGAATGTGAAGAATTATGCCAGAGAAGAGGATTTTTATAATTATGGTACATGGGATGATATCTATACCCTGATTACGGATTTCCGACCCCAGATACAGAATATAGGGGAATATTATTCTATACACAGGATTGGTGAGGATGATGTTATTTATATGGAACTAGATGACCATGCTAATGTGGTGATTACACCAAGTGATGCGGATTTAGGAACTGTAAAGGAGGATATTGAGAAACTGCTGGTAGATTTTCCATATGATATTTATATTGAAGTTACTGCTGGTATAGTAGAATATGTTATGTGGAGTGAAAACAGTCCTGGTGTGGTATCATATGTAACTTTCTTTTTTGATAATAACTGTAATGAATGGACTGAGATACAAATAGCATCCCATTGGACAGCATACAAGTTTCGTCCCCATTAAAGATTACAAAGTTTGCACTGGATAAGGAATAGGCAGCAATCAGGGGTTTAGGATTATCTGCCAAAACAGAGAGGAAAAGAAATATGAATAGAAAAATGATAAAGGGAATTATATGTATACTGATAACGGCACTGCTGTCAGTTTTTTTCCTGTCTGGACAGCCTGATGCCTCCGGCACGGGTGTCACATATGATGCCCCAGAAAACGTTAGGGCAATCAGGAACGTTTTAAGCAGCTTATAGAGGGTATAAAACAGGCATTATGGAACAACTAAAGGAAGAAAAAATATGTGGAACAATGGAGAATATTCTCTGTTGTTCCTTTTTTAGAAAATGAAGATATTTTACAAGAAATTATTGCTTTTTAGAAGTACAATATAAAAATATTAGGAGGTGTTAGATTTGAAAAAAGAAGTACGGACGGTATGTTATGATGAGGAATTATGTATTGAAGCATATCATTTTGGGGGAATTGTGCAGCTTTTTCCAAACCATTTCCACGATTACTATGTGATTGGTTTTGTTGAAGCAGGAACACGTTGCTTGTCCTGTAAAAATAAGGACTATACGGTTAAGGCTGGTGATATTCTGCTATTTAATCCCAATGACAACCATAGCTGTATGCAGTGCGATGGTGGTACTTTGGATTATAGGGGGTTGAATATATCAAAAGAAACCATGCTTTCCCTTGCGGAAGAAATTACTGGTAAAAAGGAACTACCAGGGTTTTCAAAAAATATAGTAAAAAATGATGGATTAAATCACTGTTTACATACGCTTCATCAAATGATAATGGAAGGTTCGAAAGAATTTGAAAAAGAAGAAGCGCTGCTGTTCCTTGTTTCGGAACTTATAGGGCTGTATGGACAACCGTTTGAAAAGTGCATACCTGAATGTAGGGAAGAAATTGAATTTGCAAAATGAAAATCAGAAACATCCTTGTACTACATGGGTATTGCAATATGTGGGGGTAAGAAGAAAGTAAATAAGCTGACAGGAAATTTGTCTCTATTAAGATAAACATAAAATTCATTTAGTCAATGATAAAAATCCTTTTATTGCATTTATCAAAAACAGATACAGAGCTGATGAACTTGTGAGATGTCAGAAACTAAAAGAGGATATAGACAAGGATACTGAATAAAAAACTGACAGCTGATAAAATAAAAACAGCCAATGAAAAAGGAAAGGGTCCAGGCTTTTAGGTAAGATGTGACCGGTTCACAGATAGACAGCGATTGCATAAAGAATCAGCAGGTGAACAGGATAGAACCAGTAAAAGAACATTTTGATATTAGGTCCCCGTTTTCCGTTATAGAAAGTGATGGGAATCATTGCGGCAATCCCGTATAGTTCAAAGGATCCGAAGAACAGATAGAGAATCAGACCGCATAAAAACAACCGTGTCCACGGAGTTTTCCTTGTCAGATAAAACATACAGATTAACAGCACACCGCCGATGCCATAATCACAGTGTGAAAAATAGGCAGCCATGATTACCAGTACAAAAGGAATTGTGAAACGGCGTTGTGTGTTCATTTCTTCCAGGCAAAAAATAGATGCCAGTCCCAAAGCCAGTGTGATAAATACGTTCTGGTGCTGTAAATCAAAAATCTTCCCATAGAAAGCAAGGTCAAACGGAATCTCGGATAATAAGGCAAAAATACTCAGCCGGATCAGATAATTTAAATGATTTCTTGTGTGATGAAATCCCTCTACGATTAAGAAACAGAATATAGGAAAGGCAAGTCTGCCAATCATGCGGAAGGTTGGCTCATTTGGAAAAAAAATATAACCGACATGGTCTATCAGCATGGAAATAATGGCAATTACTTTTAATAAAAAGCTGTTAAAGATTCCAAAAGATTTGTTGTTCATGTCAGATACCGCCTTCCTGAAATTTATCTGTTATACAGTGTTTGCCCTTGAGGTTTTGATTTTTTGCAATATGCATAGAGTATAACAGACAGTCCTGTTTTATACAACAATTTATGGAAATTCTTACGGTTTTCATAAAACTTTTATTATTTTATGGTGGTATTTGCAGTAAAAAATTGCTATAATAATTATTAATAATGTCTTAATGGAATTTTGTCTGAGTGGAACATGAACGAAAGGAGAATTATCATGGCGAGAGATGAGAGGTTTAAAGTAGTGTCTTTTGGTGGATATGACAAGACAGCAGTAGATGATTATATTGATAATATGAAGAAAGCCCATCAGCAGGATATAGCAGATCTGAAACAGACCATCAGCAAGTTAAGTGAGACTGTTAAGAGTCTGCAGCTGGTAAAGGACAGCATCAGTTCAGAATCTAACCAGGCGATTGAAAATATGCAAAAGTATAACGAATCCCTGCAAAAGGAGCTGGAAAAAGCAAATCACAAACTGGCGGAGCAGGAGGAAACTTCTAAGGGATATTCAGATAAGCTCGAAATTATTTCTAAGACGCTGGTTGAGACCAACGAACGTTGTGACGCAATGTTAAAAGATGCGGAAGAAAAGAGCAGGAAAATGCTGGCAGAGGCAGAGAACAGTAGCAAGCAGATGCTGATATCTGCCAAAGAGGACAGTGACAAGCTTTTGTCAAGTGCAAAAAGCCAGAGCAATTATATGATAGAGGAAGCGGAAAAGAAAAGCCGGAATCTGATGGAAGATTCAGAAAAACAAAGTGCCAATATTATCCGCCGGGCAGAGGAAGAACGGGATAATTTACGGGTTCGTACAGAAGAAGAATATAAGCAGGCAGTGGCTGCCAGGAATGAGGAATGCCAGAAGATGGTTTCGGATGCAGAAACCGAAAAAGAGAGAATGCTGTCAGAGGCAAGAGAAAAGGTTACGGCCATCCGGGGCTCTATGAGAAGGGAATGTGAGAATGTCAGTAATTATATGGCAAGCCTGATGGAGTCTGTGGAAGGGGTTGTCAAGGCATGTAATGAGACTAAGAATATAACGGATAAGGCATTCGGGGGAATTGAAGTGCCAAAGGAAAGACCTGCACTTCCGGACGAAGATGCTGAAGAGATACCGCAGATTAAGTTTCAGGGCTGATTAGAGTCTTGGGAGGAGTTGCTATGGATACGAAAAGAATCGAAAGTTTTAAACAATTTGCACGTTATCTGGAATATCCCATGGTAGTATTTGAGGCAGAATCCGGAAAGGTGCTGGATATCAATTACGAGGCTGAAGTTTTGCTGGGTGGACATGTGCAGTCTATTCAGATTGAACCGGGAAGGTCTTTGACAAAGCTTAATTTCTGGGAACTTCTTCATGGGAAGAAAAGCCTGATGTGGCATAGGATTCGTATGGTTGCAGATGGAAAAGAACATCTGGTCTGCGGATTGGTAAATGAAGCCATTGAAGCGGACAAGCTTATTTATACAGTATTGTTTGAGCTTAGGGCAGACCTGAATATTGGAAGCCTTACTTTGGAGAGGATTGTGAATCATGCAGGTATTGTAGCGATTCATATGTCAAGTACAGAGGCAGGATATCAGGTAGAATATGTGTCACGGAATATCAGACAGTATGGGTATACAAGAGGACAGCTGTATGATAATGTTTTGAAGGTATCTGACATAATCTGTGCAGAAGATCTGGAAAGAATTGAGGATAGTATTGCGGCGGCAGCCGAGGAAAAAATCAGTGAGAATTATTTAGAGTGCAGGATTGTTACGGAAGAGCAGGATTTGATACCGGTCAGACTGTTAGTGCATTATATTTATGATGATAATGACCAATTAACGGATTTTGAAGTTTTAATGGTTGATTTAAGAGAAGAAATCCGCAGAAACAGCGAGAATGTATATCTGAATAATGCGATAGCGAAAACAAAGAGCGTGGTTCTGGTAAAATCTTATCATGCCGGCAAAAGAGCGTTAAAATATATTTCTCCCAATGCCGGGATAATCGGAATGAATGTAGACGCTCTCAAAAAAGGATATAAACTGACAGAGGATTACATCCATCCGGAGGACAGAGATAACGTTATCGATACGATTTATCAGGCGGTTGCCAATGGAGTGACGGATTATATGCATACTTACCGCATGGTAAGAGATGATGGTAAACAGATATGGGTTGAGAATGAGGTTTCGGCAAACCGTGTGTCTGACGGTGAAGCGGAGATATCTTTCCTGCTTACGGATATAACGGAGCGGATGGATATGGAAAAGGAAATGGTAACGGAGAACAAAGGGGAAGAAATACCAGTTGAGCAGAGCAAGCCGAATAAGCGGAGTAGTCTGGGACTGATTACCATTGACAGAGATGATAAGGAAATGCTGGAACAGTTCCAGCTGATGGCGGAGACTTTGAGCCGAAATGCAGATTATTACAGTGTTGTATTGGATGCCGAAGGTTCTCTCTTGACGACGCCATCCGGCCCGCAGAATGATATCGGACAGTTTTATGATTTATTCGAGAGACCCCAGTTAAAAGAGCAGTTTGCACTGTTGTCTGCACGGGCAAAGGAACAGCTGATACCACAGAGTGTGTCATTTACCATCGACAGGATGGAGGTCAATATGATTTTTGCACCGCTTATGCTGGAAAGCAATGTTACGGCATACTGGGTTTTGACCAGTTTTGAAAAAGGTGGGGCAGAAGTTTTGGGAGAAGTAATCAGCCAGCAATGGAAGCTGGCCAATGCCATTGCCAAATGCTTTTATGCAGAGGAAGTGGTACAGAATGAGACGAGACTTCGCAAGCTGACAGAAATACAGATCCGTAAAGAACAAAAGGAACGTCATGTAATACAAGACTTGCTGGCTACAGTGGCCAAAGAAGGAGAGGCTGGTCTGGGCGAAATCTGCCAGATGGCAGGCACATATTTATCAGTTACAGAGATTGGGTTATATTTGGAGAATAAAGAAACCGGAAATGCGGAAAAATATTTTGTGTGGAATCATGCAGGTGATGAAGAAGCAGACTTTTTTGATACAATGGCAATGTCGGTGTCGGAATATAAAGTGCTAAAGGAGCATCTTGGAGACAGGCAGGTGATTGTGGCAGACAAGGGTTCCCAAAACCCGCTCCTGATAGAGTTGATTCACAAAACTGGCATGGATACAATCATGATTCTTTCCATGACCACGGTATTTAATGTTCAGGGGTATATCGTGTTTGCAGATAAGGACAGACCGCGTACCTTTGATGATAAGGAGATTAATTTTGCGGTCAGCGTCACGCATATGCTGGAGAGCGTAGTGCACAATAACAGAGATGTGGTGAAGACTGATGTCGTAAAAGAAGGTTTTTTTGAAGCCTATGATCATATCCGTGATGCGGTATTTGTAAAGGATAATAAGTCCGGGGATATTATTTTTGCCAATAAGGCGATGGATAAGCTGTTTGGATACAGTCTGGTGGGAATGCGGGCCAAAGAAGTCGTAAATGACCAGCTGGAGCAGTACAAAAATATGCAGGGCATAAGAAAACGTTTTATCGCTAATAAAAAAGTTACAAAGTGGCAAAGCTATATGAAAGAGCTGGATCAGATTATGAATATTGTCGAGATTCATATGGAAACACTGACCGGTGCAGATTGCAGTTTGTTTATTCTGAAAAAGAATAAGAACAAGTAAAAACTGCACATAATATAAAGATATTTTCTATTTTTGACGATAGATATTAGAAAGGGGCACGAAAATGGCAAGTTCAGACATAGGAATTGATTTGGGTACAGCCAGTATCCTCGTATATGTAAAAGGAAAGGGTGTCGTATTAAAGGAACCTTCCGTGGTGGCATTTGACCGTGATACGAACCGGATTAAGGCAATTGGTGAAGAGGCTAGAATGATGTTAGGCAGAACGCCAGGCAATATTATAGCAGTAAGGCCGCTTCGTCAGGGTGTTATTTCGGATTACCGCATTACTGAGAAAATGCTCAAGTATTTTATCCAGAAGGCGGTCGGTAAGAGTTTCTTTGGACGCAGACCCCGGATTTCTGTCTGTGTACCAAGTGGTGTGACAGAGGTAGAGAAGAAGGCAGTGGAGGATGCTACCTATCAGGCAGGTGCCAGAGACGTGTCTATTATTGAAGAGCCGGTTGCGGCAGCTATTGGAGCAGGTATTGACATTGCGAGACCTTGTGGTAATATGATTGTAGATATCGGAGGAGGTACAGCAGATATTGCGGTGATTTCCTTGGGAGGAACCGTTGTCAGCACTTCCATTAAGACTGCGGGTGACGATTTTGATGAAGCGATCGTACGTTACATGAGGAAGAAGCATAATCTGTTGATAGGTGAGCGTACCGCAGAGGAGATTAAGATTAAGATAGGTACGTGTTACCGTCGTCCTGAGAATCTGACGCTGGATATTCGGGGGCGGAATCTGGTGACGGGACTTCCGAGAACGGTTATCGTAACCTCGGAGGAAACAGTAGAGGCATTGGAAGAGGTAACGGAACAGATTATTGAAGCGGTACATTCCGTATTGGAAAAAACACCACCGGAGCTTGCAGCAGATATTGCTGACAGGGGAATTGTACTGACAGGCGGCGGTGCAATGCTTCATGGTCTGGAGGAGTTAATAGAGGAAGAGACCGGTATTACGACAATGACGGCAGAGGATCCTATGACCTGTGTCGCAATTGGAACCGGTAAATATATAGAGTTTCTAAGTGGGGCAATGGAGGAAGAATAAAGGAGTGAAGAAATGGTAAGAGGTCTTTACACGGCATGGACCGGCATGGTAAACGAACAAAAAAGGCTGGACGTCATTTCCAATAATATGGCAAATGCGGATACAACAGGTTTTAAAAAGCAGGGAGTAACCTCGCAGTCTTTTGATGATGAGCTGACAATTCGGATTCATAATAATAATCTGCATACTCCGTTTAACAGACGGATTGGTAATATGAATCTGGGGGTGAAGATAGGGGAGACCTATCATGATTTCTCTCAGGGAAGTATGAGGGAGACAGGTAACACTTATGATTTGGCACTTAGTGGAGACGGATTCTTTACCATTCAGACAACAAACAAGCAGGGAGTGACCAGCACGAAATATACTCGTGATGGTTCTTTCACTGTAAACGTGGATGGTTATCTTGTTACCAAGGATGGAGATTATGTGTTGGATACGAATGGAGACAGAATACAGATTCCGGGTGCACAGACTGCCAGGGAAGTGGCATTTGATGAGAGAGGTAATGTAATTGTAAACGGACAGACGGTAGCGACTCTTGGGATTGCCAGTTTTGCTAATCCTCAGGCATTGCTGTTATATGGTGAGAATATGTATGATGCTACACAGGCAGCGGGATTGCAGGAATCTACGGCAGTTATCCATCAGGGATATCTTGAGATGTCCAACACGAATGTAATCAATGAAATGGTTGATATGATTACGATTACGAGAGCTTATGAAGCTGGACAGAAAATGATTCAGACAGTAGATGAATCGCTTAGTAAGTCAGCAAATGAGATTGGAAGAGTATAATAACAAGGAGGATCATAATTATGATGCGTTCATTATGGTCTGCTGCATCGGGAATGATTGCACAGCAGACAAATCTGGATACGATAGCAAATAATCTTTCTAATGTGAATACTGCGGGATATAAGAAGGATACGGCAGAATTTAAGTCATTGCTTTATCAGACGTTACAGTCAACGTCTACCAATAATGCAGGAGAAAACAAACCGGTTCCGGCACAGGTGGGACTGGGAACAAGAACCAGTGCCATTACGACAGTGTTTACCCAGGGTAATTTACAGTCAACGGATATTGATACATATATGGCGATAGAAGGATCAGGATTTTTTAAGGTCAGGGATCAGAATGGTAATACCTGTTATACAAGAGACGGAAGCTTCTGCTTACAGCCTACCGCAGACGGTGGTTCTATGCTCTGTACTTCAGAGGGATATCCAGTATTGGATCAGAACAATAATACGATAGTGATTCCTGCCGGATATAAGACAGGTACGATTACTGTGGATTCCGAGGGTAATCTTTTTGCAACGGATTTGAATGAACAGCAGGTTGCACTTACTTCAACGCAGGATGGGCAGGTGTATAACCAGAAGATAGGAGTGGTTCAGTTTAATAATCCTTCCGGTCTGACTAGTGTAGGCGGTAACCGGTATATGGAGTCTGTTGCGTCCGGGGCACCGCTGGAAGAAACGGCTAATCCGGGATTAAAGCAGAGTGTGATACGGCATAAGTATATAGAGATGTCTAATGTACAGGTGGCAGACGAGATGGTAAACATGATCGTGGCACAGCGTGCATACGAAATGAATTCCAAAGCAATCCAGGCATCTGATGAAATGCTGCAACAAGCCAATAATTTACGTAGATAATAAGTAGTTAAAATGCTGTTGGCAAAGGGATATTTTAGGAGGTAGATTTTCAGAAATGTAAAAATTCCTTTCGTAAATTATAAAAAACATTGACATTTAGAGTGATTTATGATAAAAGTTTATATATAGATTAGGAGGTAAGTATGGCAGTAACAGGAATTGATACAAGCAGTTATTACAGTGATTATTATTCACAGGCAGCCAATGCATCTACTGCTGCTTTGGAGAATACTTTAGGTAAAGTAGGAACCCAGACGACAGAAGAAGAATTGATGTCAGCTTGTAAAGAGTTTGAAGCCTATTTTATCGAACAGATCTTCAAAGGCATGGAAAAGACGATTATGAAGGCAGAAGATGACGAATCTAATACCACGAGCCAGTATAAGGAGTATTTTGGAGATATGCAGATTCAGGCATATGCCAAAGCTGCCACAGAGCAAGGGGATGGGATTGGTCTTGCCAGTCAGCTCTATGAACAGATGAAGCGGAACTATGGTCTATAAAATACAAAAATTAAGAAAGAGAGTGTGAGACGATGAAGATTGAGAAATTGACAGAGAGTGAAGAGTTAGTAATGAAATCAATCTGGGATTGCCGCAAGGAGCCGGTATTGTCAGACGTTGTAGACAGAGTAAATGGTTTTTATGGAAAGGATTGGAAGCCTCAGACTGTTTCTACATTTTTAGCTAAGTTGGTTCGTAAGAATTATCTTAGATTACAGAGAAATGGTAAGATTTATACCTATAAGATTTTGATTTCTGAGGGTGCATATAGACAGAAATTATATAAACATCATGTTAGTTTCTGGCATCAGAACAGCATGAGCAATTTTGTTATGGAGATGTTTGATAACGGAGATTTAACAAAAGAAGATTTGGAAGGATTGAAAGCAAAGATTGATGAGTTATAATTTATTAGAACTTATATTTACCAGAATTGCATATTTGGTATTAGGTTTAATAAGTGCAACAGCAGTTGGATCGATCAGCTTTATGGTTTGGATGTTTCTTGTAAAAGGAACATCCAAATTTTATATAAAGTATTCGATGATTATGCTGAAGGTTACCATGTTGGGCTTTGTGCTGTCATTGCTTCCTTTTGGAGTGGTACAGGTTTTGAATGTGGCGGAGACGAGACACAGGAATTTGTTTCTTACGGCACCGGTTGCAAAGTATTTAATGGCGGCAGCAGTATTGTGGATTGCGGTAATGCTCTGTATGATTGTACGCTGGGTGTTGCAGAGCCGTAGTAAGCGCTTTTTGTGCAGTGCCAACAAACCGGTCATGGAAGATGATATCAGGGAAACGGTGGAGAAATGGAAAAAGAGACTGAGCATCCAAAAGAAGACGACATTGTTTTACAATGAGCTGGTCACTTCACCGATGATTATTTATAACAGGGGATATCAGATATTGATACCAGTATATCCCATCAGGAAGGAACAGCTGAACATCGCATTACTGCATGAACTGGTACATTTAAAGCATGGAGATATTCTGCTTAAGAAATATATGCTGGTGATTAATGCACTGCACTTCATTAATCCGTTCTGTTACTGGCTGAGAACCCGGATGACAAATTGGATGGAAGCATACTGTGATTATATCTGCTGTGAAATAGGCGGGGATGAGTTTGACTGTAAGGAGTATTTTTCATGTATTTTGTCATTGAAGGAACAAAGTGAAGAGAAGCTATGGAAGAATATGGCATGTAGTCTGTTTGATGGAAATAATACGCTGCAATTCCGGCTTGATATGCTGAAGCTGACAAAAGAAGTGGATATCCTTCCGTTACATAAAAGAGCGGCAGCAGCAGCGGTGTGTCTCGTGGTTGTCCTTGTGCTTACTTCCGGGACGGTGTCCTATGGATTAAACTGCTGGGTAGAACATACAATAGTTTATCAGAAGGTGGAGCAGGACAAGGCAGACTTTAAGGAAATGGCACGGGATGATATCTTTGGAGGTGCTGAAGTTCAGTATCTGGAAGAGAGTATTGTGGGAGCGAGGGAGAGTACGGATTTCTCCATGGAACCGGGTAAGATATATGTCTGTAATCTTCCAGATGGGAATCAGGGGATGCTGAGCCTGTTTGCAGAGGGTGACTGTGGGAAATGTCAGCTGGGTTATGTCACGGAAGATGGGAGAATAATGTGTATGGAAGGTTTTGGAGATCTGGCCGTGGGACTTCAGGAAGAACCGGATACTGTCCGGCAGGTTTTTATCAAGAATTGCGAAGAGGATAGTGTTCCTATAGAATTAATTATACATGATAATTAAGACAGAATGTCTTATAGAATGCTAGATAAACAGGGGTGTTTCCGGTTTCGGAAGGCACCCCTGTTATTATAGGAATTTACTAAAAATTAAAAATAATGCTTGCAATTATTCTGTTTTTATGGTATCTATTTACTACATACGAACAAGAAAAGGAGGAATACGTATGAAAGTAAAATTATTAATTGCAGGCATTTGCATGGTGCTCTGCGGGATGCTGGTGCCGTTTGCGGAGGTGTCTGCGGAAGAATCGGAGATCAAGACTGCACAGCTTACGGACGAGGAGTTCCGGGATATTTTAGAGGTGCAGATCAGCAGTCTGGTAAGTACACGGGCGACTTCATATAGTCTGGACTGGAAGGTTCCGGCGAAGACGAGGTATGTGACGGGTTATTTTGAAAAGAGTAAGGATAGTACGGTACAGATTGTGGTCAATTTGTCAAAAAGCGGGAGGGCAGGTATTCTCCGGTTTAACGGAACAGCTTATTATTCGGAAGGGAAAAGTATTTCCACAAGCTTTAAGATTCCGGCAACGGACAGCTACTGCGTATTTATCCAAAATACCAACAGTGAATCCATTACATCAAAGGGCTATTATACAAGATAGCGGCAGTGTTTCCGGCAGCGGCAGAAAAACCGGAGGAAGCAGACACCTGTAAACGATAACAGGACAAAGGCAGGATATCAGGGATATCCTGTCTTTTTGCGTTCAGGATTCGTGTGTTTAAAGCATAAAGTGCCAGTACACAGGGGTTTGTCAGGTATTTATAGACAGTGGTAATCTGGCCGGGAACGTGGTATGATTAGGGCAGGAAGAATTGACAGAAACGGGGATCAGGAATGGAACGGGAAGGAATTGTCTCTAAAATTATATATAAAAATGAGGATAACCAGTATGTTGTCTTTGCAGTGGAAACGGAAGACGGTGAAGATGAGACTTTTGTAGGATATTTGTCCGGCATTGAGGAGGGAATGTATATTCTGGCGAGAGGAGAATATGTAGACCATCCCAGTTACAATTTACAGTTTCGTGTGTCGGGGTATGAGGTGAAGATGCCGGATGATCTGGTGAGCATGGAACGCTATCTGGGTTCAGGAGCTATCAAGGGAATTGGGGAAATCATGGCAAAACGGATTATCAAAAAATTTGGCATGGATACATTCCGGGTGATGGAGGAGGAGCCGGAGCGGCTTTCTGAGATAAAGGGAATTTCGGAAAGGAAGGCGAATGAAATCGGCGTGCAGTTTATTGAAAAGCAGGCGATGCGGGAGGCACTGATATTTTTGTCCGAATTCGGAATATCGCCCAATCTGGCAGTGAAGATTTTTAACGAATACGGGCAGAAGATGTATACGGTTGTAAAACAGAATCCTTATCAGATTGCAGAGGATATCAGCGGTGTCGGTTTTAAGATTGCGGATTCCATAGCTATGCGGGCAGGAATTGGAATGCAGTCAGATTTTCGCGTGCGGGCTGCTGTTCTCTATACACTGAATCAGGCAACAGGACTGGGACACATTTATCTGCCAAAGCCCCTTCTGGTAAACTGGACAAAGCAGCTGCTGGCAAAGAGCAGTGAGACTGGAGGACAGGGCAGAGATTCTTATGGATACGAAGAAAATCCTTTTGCAGTAAGTGGGGAAATCGTGGAAACACAGCTGATGAATTTACAGATTGAGGGCAAGGTGATATTCCGGGAACGAGACGGGGAGGTTATTATTTATGCCGCCAATCATTACCACAGGGAACTGGATGCAGCGAGAATCCTGTTAGAGACCAAGTCGAGGGTTAAGATTCCGAAAGATGCACTGGATATGACTATTTCATCCATTGAGAAGACAGAGGAGATTACTTTGGATGAACTGCAAAAAGAGGCGATCCGGCAGGCGGCAGAACAAGGTGTGCTTGTGATTACGGGAGGTCCGGGCACGGGTAAGACGACCACGATCAATGCGATCATCAAATATTTTGAACTGGAGGAGCTGGATTTGCTGCTGGCGGCACCTACCGGACGGGCGGCAAAAAGGATGACGGAGGCGACCGGATATAAAGCACAGACCATACACAGACTTTTGGAATTGAATGGCGGTGTCTCTGGGGAAGATGGAAATGGAGGAGTCCGTTTTGAGAGGAATGCGTCGAACCCATTAGAGGCAGATGTCATTATCATTGATGAGATGTCCATGGTAGATCTTTTTCTGATGCATGCACTTTTGCAGGCGGTTATGCCGGGAACACATCTGATTCTGGTGGGAGATGAAAATCAGCTGCCGTCAGTGGGAGCAGGCAATGTTTTAAAGGATATTATCAGGTCGGGCTGTATTCCCGTGGTGGCATTGAGCAGAATATTCCGGCAGGAGGAAGGCAGCACGATTGTGGAAAATGCCCACAAGATTAATAAAGGTGAACCGATACGGATGGACAATAAAAGCAGGGATTTTTTTTATCTGCCAAGACAGAGTATGAAGGATGTGGCGGAAGAAGTGGGAGTGCTGCTGACCAGAAAACTTCCGGGATACATAGAATGCCAGGGAAAGGAAATCCAGGTGCTGACACCCATGAGAAACGGGGAGCTGGGGGTCGCCAGTCTCAATGGGGAGCTGCAAAGGGTACTGAATCCTCCGGGGGCAGGGAAAAAGGAAAAAGAATTAAATAACGGGACTGTTTTCCGTGAGGGGGACAAAGTCATGCAGATCCGGAATAATTATAAGCTTGAATGGACTGTTTACAGTGAGAAGGGGCGTTTCAAAGCAGAAGAAGGTGTGGGTGTATTTAACGGTGATATGGGCATGATCAAAGAAGTAGATGATTACAATGAAGAACTGGTGGTTTTGTTTGACGATGACAAAGAAGTGAGATATCCCTATAATCTGCTGGATGAACTGGAACTTTCTTACGCAATCACCATACATAAATCACAGGGAAGTGAATATCCGGCTGTGGTGCTACCGCTGTTCAGCGGTCCAAGAGTGTTAATGAACAGGAATCTGCTCTATACGGCAGTGACCCGGGCGAAACAGTGTGTAGTCATTGTGGGAAATGGACGTCTGGTGGAAAACATGATACAAAACAATGATGAACAAAAGAGATATTCTTCCCTGGACCTCCGGCTGGCAGAGCTGGAGGCAGATGGATTTTAGATGATGGATCTGCGCTTTGAAGCCCGACGGCTGAAGCTGCACTATGATAAATGACTGAAAAGGAGTGAAAGTGATTAATATATTATTGAATTTACTGTATCCGCAAAGGTGTCCTCTCTGCCACAGAATCAGACCGTATGGGGAAATGGCAGCTTGCAGGGACTGTGTTGGAAAACTGAAACCGGTGGCGGCACCCGGCTGTATGAAATGCGGAAAAACGATAGAAAATGAATTGGAAGAGTATTGCAGGGATTGCAGGACCATCCCTAAGAGCTTTGAAAGGGGTTTTCCGGCATTTTTATATGAGGGGGCGATAAAATCCTCCCTGTACGAATTTAAATACAAAAATCAGCGGAATTACGCAGAATTTTATGCAGACAGTATTTTGGGGATTTATGGCAGGGAGATAAAAAAGGCAGGAGTGGATGGAATTATTCCAGTACCGGTACATCCGCGAAAAAGAAAAAAACGGGGTTACAATCAGGCAGAGCTGCTGGCGAAAGCTTTGGGAAAGCGGCTGGGAATCAGGGTATATTCCCATTATCTGGAAAGATGTGAGAATACAAGTCCCCAAAAAGAATTAAATGACAAGGAGAGATTGAAAAATCTAAAAAATGCTTTCAAAATAAGACAAAATGAGATAAAATTAGAGAAAGTGCTTCTGGTGGATGATATCTATACCTCAGGGGCGACGATTGAGGCTTGTACGCGGGTACTGCTGCCGGCCGGAACGCATACGGTTTATTATACCAGTGTTGCAATAGGCAGGGGGTACTCCGGATAATGATGGAACACAATATTCAATTTATGCAGAATCAGATGCAGGATAAAGGAGGATTATATTATGGAAGTAAGGACATGTAAGCAGTGCAAGAGATTATTTAATTATTTGAGTGGACCGCCGATCTGTCCCGGATGTAAGGCGAAGATAGAACAGAAATTCCAGGAGGTTAAGGAGTATGTCCGTGAAAACCCAAAGGATGGGATAACGGAAGTAGCTAAGGCTAATGAGGTGAGCACGAACCAGATCAAGCGCTGGATCAGGGAAGAACGCTTATCTTTTGCAGAAGAGTCAGGCGTGGGAATTGACTGTGAGAGCTGCGGCATCATGATTCGTTCAGGGCGTCTTTGCCAGAAATGTAAAGACAAACTGGTGGGAAGAGTGGATGAAATGTATGGCAAGAGTGAGTCAATTGTTGCAAAGAAACACAGGGAAGCAGCAAGGATGAGATTTTTGGATCAGTAGGAATATAAAATTTTTAGAAAGTTAAGATTTATTCAAATTTGGTATAATGTTTTAAAAAAAGCAGCCGATATATTTATTGAATCTATTTGATTAATGTGTGGCAAATGGATTTAATAAGTCCGGTTTGTGGGAAAAATATTCAGACCGGTAAGAAGGAGGAAGGTGTAACGATGCGAATTGGTGCGTATAATCAGGTTGCTCAGTTATATGGGAATCAGCCTGTAAAGAAAAATTATAACCAAGGTGCAGTTGGCGCTACATCGACAACTGATCAGGTATCCTTTTCCACAGTTGGAAAAGATATGCAGATTGCGAAAGCAGCACTTAGTGCTGTTCCGGATGTAAGAGAAGACCGAGTTAAGGCTTTAAAAGAGAGCATCGCAAACGGTACCTATCAGGTGAGTGCAGAAAGCTTTGCAGATAAGATTTTGGCTGCATATGATGAGAAATCCTTTTAATTCCGAAAGCATAATGCTTTCGGGGTTGAACAGGACATTTGATTGGAATGAAGGAGAATCAGATGGCAAGCTTAATTGAGAATTTAATCACGGCTTTGGAGGAAGAGAGCAGATTATATGAACTGCTTACAAAGGAGTCGATGGAGAAGACACCTGTTATCGTAGCAAATGACCTGGCACGTCTTTCTGAATCGAATGCAAAAGAGCAGAAGATTGTGGATGATATAACAGCGGTGTCTCATAGAAGAAATCAGGCGCTAGAAGAGATTGCAACCGTATTAGGCAAGGATGCGAAAACGATTACTGTTTCTGAAGCCATTCAGTTGATGGAGAAACAGCCAGAGTTTCAGCATCCTTTAATTTCTCTTAAAGACAAGATGATAAAACAGGTGGAGAAGTTAAGGCAGGTGAGTCTCCACAATCAGGAATTATTGAAAGAAGCTCTGGAGATGACGGAATATTCCATCAATCTGATTCAGTCTGTGAGCCAGGCTCCGGAGACAGCGAATTACAGTAAAGGTTCATACAGTGGAGCTACGTTAGGAGGGAATAATCCCTCCTTTGATGCGAAACAGTAGAAGTTGACCGTTTAGGAAGGAGAACAGATATATGTCAAGCACAATGGGTAATTTTTATGTCGGTGTTTCGGGATTACAGTCCAGCCAGTATGCATTGAATATAACAGCACATAATATTACCAATGCGGGGACTGCGGGATATTCCAGACAGCAGATCATTCTTACGGACTTATCCTACAGTAATCTGGGAAATACTGCGATTGGTAAGAATCAGTCAGGTTTGGGAACCAGAATAGCGGATGTAAGGCTGGTCAGGGATCGTTTTCTTGATACCCAGTACCGTAAAGAAAGAGGACGGGAACAATTCTACCAGACAAAATACGATGTAGTGGCAGAGGTACAGCATTTTTTTGGAAAACTTGAGAGCAGTTCGTTCCGTTCTTCCATGGTGAATCTGTGGGAGGCAGCAGAGGAATTGCAGAAGGAATCTAACAGTATCGTAACAAGAAGTACTTACATTGCAACAGGAGTTACTTTTATAGATCAGGCGAATAAGATTTACAAACAGCTTACCGAATATCAGGAGAATCTGAACAAAGAGATTCAGGATCAGGTGGACCGGATCAACGAACTGGCGGATATTATTTTTGAATTAAATGAGAAGATTGTTAAGATTGAAGCATCTCACATAGAAAGTGCGAATGATTACAGGGATCAGAGAGATGCAGCGTTAGATGAGCTGGGAGGTCTTATTTCCATTAGTTATAGAGAACTGAATGGCCAGGTGGATGTATATGCAGAGCATCGCAGTCTGGTAAGTATGGACAGAGTTTATAAAATGGGTGTCAGAGAAGTCAGTGATACCTGTCAATATTATGTGCCGATATGGGAGGATGATCAGGCGGATGTATTTAATCTGTATGTTATCCCTAATTCGGATTCCATGACGGATATAGGTTCTCTCAAAGGAATCCTAATGTCCCGTGGTGACTGGCTTGCTAATTATACAGATATTCCGGTTGCACCGAAGGCACCGGTAAAACCTGTCCGGGATGATTTTGCAACGGATGCAGAGTATGATCAGGCAATACTGGATTATCAGACAGAGTATCAGCAATATCAGGTGGATTATCAGCAGTTTGTTGAGGATCGGAATGATTACAATAGATATTTGGAGCCGTATACCGTAAATAATATCATTGCACAGTTTGACCAATTGATACACGGTGTTGTGACGAGTATTAATGATATTCTTTGTCCGAATAAAGAGATTACTCTGAATGATGGAAGTACGATCAAGGTTTTGGACGAAGAAAAAGCCGGGTACGGTATGGGTGAAAGCAACCGGATTCAGGGAACGGAGATGTTTAACCGTAAGACTACACCAAGATATACGGAGCAGACTGTTACACTGGCAGACGGCACAACGTCAACGGTCATGGTTTATAATGAAGAGAATCCTGATGATTATCTTTCCCTTTATACACTAGGTAATATAGAGGTAAATGATGAACTGATTAAGAATCCAAGTCTGCTTCCTCTTTCCAATCTTCAGGAAGAGGAACTTCAGACAGTAGCAGACCAGCTGATCGCAGTATGGACCGACAAATCGGCACGTTTAGGACCGAACAGTCTGGTGGATGTGGATTTTCTTGGATATTTCAAAGAGTTTGTGGGAGATTTTGCAAACAAGGGCAAGATGTATAACGGAATTGCAGAATCTGAAAATAAGGCAGCACAGGAGATAGATAACCAGAGACAGATGGTAGTTGGAGTTTCTACTGACGAAGAACTCAGCCATCTGATCAGATACCAGCAGGGATATAATGCTTCTTCCAGATATTTTACGGTAGTGTCAGAGATGGTGGAACATTTGATCAATAAACTGGGATAAAAGTATAGAAAGGAAGTGGAAGAATGCCATCAACATTTTTAGGATTAAATACCGGTCTGTCAGGTCTTAATTATTATCAGACCACGCTTAATACAACAGGACATAATATAGCAAATGCGGATGTTTTGGGTTATTCCCGTCAGACGGTGCTTTCCAAAGCAGCACAGGCACTTCGTGTACATAGTTCGTATGGAATGATGGGTACAGGTGTACAGACGACAGGGATTAAGCAGTTGAGAAATGTTTATTATGACACCAAGTACCGTTCGGCAGCTTCCCGGTATAATGAATATAGCGGTGCACAGGAGCAGCTGACCATATTGGAAACCTTTTTGAATGAACAGCTGTCAGAGACTGGATATACCAAGTTGTTAGCGAGACTGAACGGTGCAATGCAGGATTTGCTCAGCAGTCCGGCAGATGCGACATACCGGACACAGTTTACACAGGCTGCGAAGAATTTTACGGATCTGCTGAATGAAGTGGGAAATAATTACCGGAAAACGCAGGAAGATATTAACAACGAGATTACAGTTCATGTGGATACGATTAATTCGATTGCTTCCCAGATATATTCTCTGAATCAGCAGATTATCAATATTGAGACCAGAAAAGGAAATGCAAACGATTTGCGGGATCAAAGGGAACTGCTGGTAGATCAGCTTTCAGAGCTGGTTAATGTCAAAGTGATAGAGACACCGATTATGTACGGAACAGGAAAAGATGCCGTGGAATCAGGGGCATTCCGTTATGAGGTCCGTATCGGAGGTTCCCTGTTAGTAGATGAGATGGAATGCAGACAGCTTACGGTTGTGGCAAGGGAAGAAAAAATAAATCAGAATGATATGGACGGTCTTTATGATGTTTATTGGAAAGGCTTGAAGGATACAGTGGGAGAGAAGCTTAACTTCAACAGCACCAATATAACCGGTCGGATAAAAGGACTGTTAGATATAAGAGATGGTAATAATGCTAATCCATTTTCAGGAACTATTACTGATATGGCAACAAATACCGCTGATGGCTCTACGGCGACAGTCAGACTGTCAGAAGGTATAGATATAGATAAATTGAATCTTCCTATGAGCGGGACGATTACACTTAACTGTAAAAAGTATTATTATGAGAGCTGGGAAGCCGTTTATGATGCAGACGGCAAGTTGAACGATTTTACCTTTAAGAATCTTACCGTGGAGGATGAGACTGGCAAGAGAGTACCGGCTGTTTTGGATGCAGCAACGGATAGAGGCAAAGAGGGTATTATGGGAGAACGGATTGACTGTAAGGGTATCCCATATTATATGACCCAGTTGAATGAGTTTGTAAGAACGCTTTCCAAGCATATGAATGATATCTTTACGGAGGGAGTAGATGCGAACGGAGTGGCAGGTATGGATTTCTTCACGGCTCCGAATATTAACGGTGATGATTATGTCTTAACGGATAAAGCGAATCCACCAGCTACAGGAGATACATTTACTTCTACAGGATCTAACTATTACCGTTTGACAGTTATGAACTGGTCTGTGAATCAGGAGATCATGAAGGATCAGTCCAAGCTTGTGGTGTCTTATGAGAATGATATTGCACAGGGTGATCTGGAAGCAAAAGGAGTGCTGGAAAAAATGCTTGCTGGTTTGAGTGACCAGAGTATGTATTCCCAGGGTACAGTGGCACAGTTTTTACAGTCTGTGACTGATTCTTTTGCAGTGGATATTTTAAAATATAATTCTTTTTCCACCAACATGGGAGAGGTGGCTACCGTTATTGATAATCAGAGACTATCTGTGTCCTCTGTTGATACCAATGAAGAGGCGGCAAATCTCGTGATGTATCAGAACGGATATAATTTGTCATGTAAGGTGATTTCTGTTATGAATGAGGTTTATGATAAGCTTATCAATCAGACGGGATGATCCGATATAATATATGGAATATGAAGCAGCCGATTGTGCAGAAAAGAGCTGCTTTATGAAATAGTTAAGACTGTCATGGGAAGAGACAGGGAATAAGTGAGGTTAAGGGAGTAACCGGATAGGAGAGAGACGATGAGAGTAACAAATCAAATGGTAACGAGCAGTTCCCTTAGAAATATGCAAAAGTCAATGCAGCGTGTCAGCAAACTGAATCAGCAGGTTACAACCCACAAGAAGATATCTGCACCGTCAGAGGACCCTGTTATTGCGATCAGAGCACTTAAGCTGCGGACAACGGTTGATCAGCTTGACCAGTATAAAAGTAAGAATATCAAAGATGCATTATCTTGGCTTGGTACGACACAGGATTCCATTGAGAATGTATATCAGCGTTTACAAGATGTTTATTATTATTGTGAACAGGGTGCTACAGATACATTCCAGACAAAGGATCGTAACACTATTATTAATGAATTATACGCATTAAAGGATGCGATTTACAGGGAAGGCGGCAGTACCTATGCTGGAAGATATTTATTCTCTGGTTATAAGACGGAGACAAACCTGCTTTTTCAGGATACTGCGGCAAAAGAGGGTTTATCTTACAATATTACAGAGGATATTTCACCGAATAAGATCATACCCAAAAGTGTTGTGCTGAATGGAACAGATCCGTCTCAACTGGATGATATTCTGGATCCAGCCAGCGGTACACAATATCAACAGCCGGTTTCGGAAAGTGTGTATCAGTTAAGACTTGCTTATAGCAATCTGGATCATGCAGTAGATAATACGGATCCTGCAAACCCGGTTCTTCCGATTACCATTGAGGTCACGATGGCAGACGGAACCGTACAGCAGATTACACCGAATATCAAGCAGATGGCAGATTCAGCTACTTATTATGATGTAGCAGATGGAGAGGTTAACTTCATTCCGGAAACAGGGGAACTGATCTTTGGGGATGATATTTATAATACAATTAAGACAGCTTCTAATATTTCGGTTAATTACGATAAATCCGAATTTGAAGTCGGCGATTTAAGACCAGAGATGTATTTTAACTGTACAAGACACAAAACAATGCCGGACGGCACGATTCAGGATACGGATTTTACAGTGGATAAAGCCGGACAGCCGATTCAGTATGAAGTGAATTTTAACCAGTATATTACCGTAAATGCAGAGGGTAAGGATTTTATTTATCATGATATGGGGAATAAGATTGAAGACCTTGCAAATGCCGTTCAGGATGTTTTAGATATTGAGAATACCATCGCTAAACTGAAGGGACTGTTAGAGGATCCTCAGTATAAGGATGATGAGAATGCGGTTGCACAGATTAACAGAATGTTAGAGGGTGCAGATGTAGAGTTGGCATTAAAGCGTGAAAAAATGCAGAAGCTTTTCGGTAATAATATGACAAACTTCCAGAATTTTATGGAGGATGTGAGTGCAGTACAGGCAAAGGTAGGTACTACATACTCTAAGCTGGAACTGATAGAGGTCCGGGTGACGGAGCAGCTGGCAAACTTTAAAGAGTTAAAATCTTCTAACGAGGATGTAGATACAGAGGAAGCAGCTATTGAGATGTACCAGGCGGAACTGGTTTACGAAGCTTCTTTGGCATCTACAGCCAGTGTTGTGAAGAAAACGCTGCTGGATTATCTGTAGGACAGTAAAAGTATTTACCCGAAAGGAGAAAAATAGATGTTAGCAAAAACAAAGTTTTTTGGGGAAGTAGAATTGGATGATGATAAAGTTCTGGAATTTCCGAATGGCATCATCGGATTTGAGGATTATAAAAAATTTGCGATTCTTTATGATGAAGACGATAAAAGTGAGAATAGAATCAGCTGGCTGCAATCTCTGGATGAGCAGGGATTGGCATTTCCGGTCATTGACCCGCTTGTCGTTGCTCCAGAGTATGCGCCAGTCATAGAGGATGAACTTTTAGGACCTCTTGATGATCCGTCAGAGGAGGATTTGCTGTTTTTACTTGCCATGACAATTCCGTCTGATATGACAAAGGTAACAGCGAATATGAAAGCGCCATTTATTATTAATGCTGTGGCCAGAAAAGGTGTGCAGCTGATTGTGGAAAATGAAGACTATCCGGTGAAATTCAACGTATATGAATCCGTACAGAAAATGAAAGAAAAGGCGGGTGAATAATATGTTGGCTTTATCCAGAAAAGAAAATGAATCAATTATGATCGGCAATGATATTGAGATTACAATCCTTGAGATAAAAGGAGAGCAGGTGAAGCTTGGCATTACAGCACCTAAGTCTGTTCCGATTTATCGAGAGGAAGTATATACACAGATCAAAGAAGCAAACAAGGAAGCTGCTTCTGATACCGTACAGGAAAGTTTGAAGAAGCTGTTTCAATAGCATACTGCTGTTCGAAAAGAATCAGAGGGTTTAAAGTCATGTGCTTTTTGGAATGACTCAGGCTGATATTGGTATTTTTGTGCCAGATATGTGAAAAAAAGAGAAATTTATTTGAAAAATATAGCGAAAAGGTATAAAATATTTGTGAGAGGCATCCGATAAAGCTAATAAAGTATCAGATGTTTTAGTTTCACATGGAGGTGGATGAGATGGCAATTGAAGGAATTAAGTCAAGTGTTATGAACCAGGTAAACAGAATAAGTGAACCTGTGGTGGTGGAGAACAGCGAGAATGTGCAGGTTCGGTCACAACAGGCTACACAAGTAAAGGGAAGACAGTCTGGTTATGAGTCAAAGGATGGACAGAGTGACAAATCGAATGATGAAGGACAGAGCATTCAGGATGTTTCTCCGGAAAGGGTTAAGCAGGCAATTGAAGAGATTAACAAGAAGATCAGACCGACCCGTACACAGTGTGAGTTCAAGTTTCACGATAAGACCAATCGGATTTGTATTACGGTAAAGGATTCCGAGACTCAGGAGGTTATCAAAGAAATTCCTCCGGAAAAGATGTTGGATATGGTTGCGAAGACTTTGGAGCTTGCAGGTCTTTTAGTAGATGAGAAGATGTAAGGAGGAATAATTATGGCAGGAATTAGAATCACCGGTCTGGTATCGGGATTAGATACAGAAACATTGGTTTCACAGTTATCACAGGCTTATCAGACAAAGGTAGACAACGTTAAAAAAGAACAGACAAAGTTAGAGTGGAAGAAGGAAGCTTGGACTGCTCTAAATACAAAGATTATGGATTTTTACAAGGGAGCATTGTCTACATTCAGCAGTGTTTCTACTTATAGAACAAAAGCAGCCACCGGTAATCTGACAGGTGTTAAGATTACAGCGGGCAGTAATGCAGTAAACGGAAGTCATAGAGTGAAGGTAATCAGTACTGCAACTGCACAGATGTGGACAGGTAAGAAGATTAACGATAAGACCTATACTGCTACATCATATAAGATGGCAACGGATAATACTATGAAGTTGTCTGATTTGAAGGATCAGCATGGTAATAATATTGGAAGTCAGTTGAAGAATGCAGAGTTTAAGGTATCTGCAAATGGTACAGATTATAACGTCAAGGTAAATGTTGGCGATAATGCAACTATTCAGGATGTTTTGGATAATATCAACGGACAGTTGAATGGTTCTGGTGTTAAGGTAGATTTTGCAGCCGGTAACTTCCGTATGAGTAATGAATCAGCAGTTTCCAGTGAGATTGTGAATGATATTGGAGAGACCGTAACGGTATTCAATGGAGGACATGATGTAAAGGTGACGGCAGCAGATGAAACGACCGCTGCGATATTCGGTGTTACCACAGAGGGAGACGGTACTTTAATCGAGCCGAAATCAAGTGATCCGGATAAGGATCCGGTAACAATCATTGGTGGAACTACCAGATTTTATGAAGAAGTAGAGAGTGCTGATTCCAGTGTGACAGGTTCTTCTAAGTTGGTTGATTTAGGAATTGCAGAAGGTACAGAGATTAAGATTAACGGCAATGCCATTACAGTAGACAGAACAACAACCTTAAACAGTCTGGCAACTCAGATGGCGAAGCTTGGAATTGAGGCAAATTATGATGCAGGTCAGGGAAGATTTTATCTGAATTCTAAGGCGACCGGTGCAGATAATAGTTTCACAGTTGAGGCTGTCAATGCAGACGGTTCAGCATCAGATGCACTTAGTAAGCTTGGTTTAGACTTGCAGGTAGGAGATGAAGGACGTATTGATGCAGAGAATGCAGTAATCGAATATAACGGTGTCAGATACGAGCAGTCTTCCTCTACTTTTAATATCAATGGACTTACAATTGAGGCGACAGAGAAAGGGGATACACAGACCTTTAATGTGGGGACAGACACACAGGCTATTTATGATAAGGTAAAGGAATTTGTAAAATCCTATAATGATTTAATCGAAGAGATGAACACCTTATATAATGCAAAGCGTGTGAAGGATTATGAGCCTTTGACAGATGAAGAGAAGGCTGCAATGAATGAGAAGGATATAGAGAAATGGGAAGGTGTGATTAAGGCTTCTCTGTTAAGAAGAGATGATACAATCAGTTCCCTGTTATCCAGTATGCGTTCGACCCTGAATAAACAGGTATCGGTTACTTTATCAGATGGTTCTACTAAGAATTATTCACTGGCTTCCTTTGGTATTAATACCAGTGTTTATACCGAGAGAGGTAAACTTCATATTTATGGTGATAAAGATGATGGCGATTTCGCAGACTTTGAAGATAGCTTAATGAAAGCGATCAATGAGAATCCGGAAGCAGTAGAAAAGACGTTATCTACATTGGGTTCGGAGATTTATAAGAATCTTCAAAAAGCCATGAGCGGTGACAGAGAGTTAAGCAGTGCTTTGACATTCTATAATGACAAACAGCTCGACAAAGAGATTAAGGAATATAAAGACAGAGTCAGCACATTACAGGATAAGATGGTAGCAGAGCAGGATAAATATTATAAACAGTTTTCCGCAATGGAGACAGCTTTAGCGAAGCTTCAGTCTCAGCAGACATATATAGCTCAGCTGTTTGGAGGTTGATGAAGAAGCGGTCGATACATTACTTATTATGAGGTGAAGACATGGCATATAATCCAATGGCAGCATACGGTACGAATAAAGTAACAACGGCAACGCCAGCAGAGCTTACATTGATGCTTTACGAGGGTGCGATAAAGTTTTGTAATATTGCAAAGGCAGCGATGGAAAAGGGAGATATAGAGAAAGCAAATATTAACATACAAAAGGCCAGAAATATCATTGTGGAGCTTCAGACAACGCTTAATTTTGATTACCCGGTTGCAAAAGATTTTGATGTTATTTATACATTTATATTTGATAGAATGATTGCAGCCAATGTGTCAAAGGATCCGGCAGTTGTAGAGGAGATTTTGGTACAATTGAGAGAATTGAGGGATGTCTGGCGGCAGGTTATGAAGACTGCAAGAGTTTAATATGTTTGCAATTCATAATTAGGCAGGTGATTTACCAGATACTAATGTACTGGTGCACTAAGGCACAAACAGGATTCCGGGAGGATGAGGTAGGCAAATGGATCAAAATTATGTTCAGGTTCTGATTGATACCATAACTAAAAAAGAAGAAACACTGCGTAAGATTCTTGAGATTACAAAACAGCAGGAAGTAATCAGTAAACAGGATAACTATGCATCAGAAGATATGGAGAAAACCTTGAATGAAAAAGAAATCCAGATTTCAAGGCTGAATTATCTGGATGAGGGTTTTCAGTCGGTTTATGACCGGGTAAGCTCCGAAATCCGGAATCATATAGATGTCTATAAGCAGGATGTTCTGGTGTTGCAGGATAAGATACGAATCTGCACAGAGATAGGAAATGAGATTATGGTATTAGAAGAAAGGAACCGTAACCGTTTTAATACTTTGTTTTCCAAAGCGCATACGGATTATTCCACTGTTAAAAGTAAAGCAAGTGTAGCACAGAATTATTTTAAGACAATGAATAATTCAAAGGTTATGGATGCATATTTTGTGGATAAAAAGCAGTGAGACTCTATATCTTGAGAGGCCTCTATTTTAAATAATTTTACTCAAAATATACTTGAAAAAGTTTACCGAAAATGTTAAATTATTAAAAACGTATCCGATATATATTGTAAGTAACAAAACAACTGAATAAAGAATTGTGTGGTAATAACTTCCTATTGGAAGATATTATAAAAACTATTTACGGCGGGGAAACCTGCTAGTATATGTCGCAGGGAAGCGGCATTAAATTCAAGGAGGAATTTATTATGGTAGTACAACACAACATGCAAGCAGTAAACACTAACAGAATGTTAGGACAGAACGTGAAGGCTGTAGCTAAGTCAACTGAGAAATTATCTTCTGGATATGCAGTAAACCGTGCAGCAGATGATGCAGCAGGACTTTCTATTTCAGAGAAGATGAGAAATCAGATTCGTGGTCTGAATCAGGCTGTTAAGAATGCTGAGGATGGTATTTCACTTATCCAGACAGCAGAAGGTAACATGAACGAGATTCACTCTATCCTTCAGAGAATGGGTGAGTTAGCAATCAAGGCTCGTAATGATGTTAACGCTTCAGAAGACCGTCAGACAATCCAGGATGAGATTACACAGTTGAAAGAAGAGATCTGCTCTATCACTAAGAAGGCTGAGTTCAACGGAACAAAGTTATTGGATGGAACAATGAGCAGTGGTAAGAATCTTCAGGTTGGTGCTAATCAGGGTGAATTGCTGAAGATTAAGATCAGTGGAACTTCATTAAATAAGTTAGGTCTTACTGACACAGCAGTTAAGGATGCAGCAGGTGCATCAGCAGCAATCAACCAGATTCAGTCAGCAATCAAGAATGTATCTGCACAGCGTTCATTACTTGGTGCTATCCAGAACAGACTGGAGTATACCATCAACAACTTAGAGAACTACTCTGAGAACTTAACATCTGCTGAATCTAACATTAGAGACACAGATATGGCTACAGAGATGGTTAACTACAGTAAGAACAATATCTTACAGCAGGCTGCACAGTCTATGCTTGCACAAGTTAACCAGTCTAACCAAAGTGTATTATCATTACTTCAGTAATTTCATAATTATTGACAATAGAAGCCGGTCTTTGACCGGCTTTTGTTGTGTTTAAATATAAATTCTTGTTTAGCTTACTAAGAGGGACGCTTTCAACATGAGGGGGTGGTGGAGTCCGCTGTGGAGATATCACAGGAT
>CAJUFL010000047.1 GCA_910585605.1 uncultured Lachnospiraceae bacterium
TATATTTGTTGAAGTAAACCATATAAAAAGGGCGATTTTATGCATAAATCGCCCTTTTTTAATGTATAAAATCCCCCGACCGTTCGAATAAACAATGACTCGTTTTTATGGTTTGCAAAAAACTGCTCACTTTTTGTCGAAAATGTTGCTCAATAATATTCAAAAAAGTTGCTCACTTATATTGACGGCATAGTATTTCTTTGGTATAATAATTAAAAAGATAAGGAGATGCGGTATGGGTGTATTAGAGGATAAAAACCAATACAAAAGAAGAGTTATCGATGATACCATTGAAACCTATTTGCAGGTTAGCGGAGCTATTTGTATAGAGGGACCGAAATGGTGCGGTAAGACCTGGACTTCGGCATTTCATTCCAACAGTGAGTTTTTGGTTGGAGATCCTTCTAACAATTTTTCAAACAGGCAACTTGCCGAATTGAATCCTTCTATGATTTTGCAAGGCAATACGCCAAGAATGATTGACGAATGGCAGGAAGTTCCGTCAATATGGGATGCAACAAGAGCAGAAGTAGATAAAAGACACAAAAAAGGGCAGATTATATTAACGGGATCGTCCACGCCCAAAACAAAAGGTATTATGCATAGCGGAGCTGGTAGAATCGTAAGACTCAGAATGAACACAATGTCTTTATATGAATCCGGTGATTCTTCAGGTAATATATGCTTAAAAAAATTATGCAACGGCAATCTCGGTATGCAGATGTTGGAAGAAGTGTCTCTTGTTAAAATAGCGGAATTTATTGTGCGCGGCGGCTTCCCGGAGAATATTACCGTTGACAGTCAAAAAGCGCATTTAATGCCGAGAGCCTATATGGACAGTGTTATTGAAGAAAATCTGAATAATCTCGATGACGGAGTTGAATATAACAAGCATAAAGCACAGCTGCTTCTGCGTTCTCTCGCAAGGAACGAATCGACAACGGTTTCTGATGCATCATTATTAAAAGACATTATAGATCAAGACAATGAGTCGATGAGTAGAAATACGATTGCGAAATATCTTGAGGCATTAAACCGTTTATTCTTGTTTAATAATCAAGCTCCTTTCTCGCCAAATTTGCGTTCGTCGCTTAGGGTTAAGCAAGCAGAAAAAAGACATTTCTCCGATCCTGCAATGGCGTGTGCATTATTAAATATTACAGCAGATAAATTGCTTGGAGATTTAAATACTTTCGGTTTCTTATTCGAGGCTTTGGTGGAGCACGACCTTGCCATCTATGCGCAGTCATTTGGAGCGAAACTATTCCATTATCAGGACTATAAAAATAATGAAATAGATGCGGTTATTGAGCTTGAGGATGGCGATTGGTGTGCATTTGAAATAAAACTTGGTGCAAATAAAATTGATGAGGGTGCGGCAAGCCTGATAAAGACATGTGCGGATATCGTAGATAATGGAGGTAAAGCGCCTAAAATTATGTGCGTAATATGCGGCTTATCAAATGCGGCATATCAAAGACCTGACGGCGTTTATGTTGTTCCTATCACTGCATTAAAAGATTAGTTTAATAAGTTAAGTATGAAAAAAAAGTTTAAACATAATGATATTAACAGGGCGATTTAATGCATAAATCGCCCTGTTTTAATGTGAATTCGAGAAGTTGCTGTTAAATGCTTGCAAAAATAACGAAAATGTTATATAATAAAATTGCTTTTAGAGAAAAGGTCAATTACTTTAAATGCTAATTATAAAACAAGGGGACTTTCTAAGAACTATGCAAGTAGTTATTAGAAAATCAACTTGATTTATATTTAATATTTGGATTGATTAGACCTTGTATTAATGCCAGAGGTGGCATTATATTTGCAAGGTCTTTTTCTATTCTTTAAAGCAAAAATATAAATGCCGAAGGAGAATAAGTATGGCAATCAATCTTGAAAGTATCCAGAACACAATAGGATACGAATTTAACAACACTGACATATTGCAACAAGCATTTGTCAGAAGAAGCTACTCTGAAGAACACGGAGGGCAAAACAATGAAGTTCTTGAATTTATCGGGGACAAGGCTTTGGATTTGGCTGTTATTAGAATTATGATGGACGAGTTCGGACAGATAACGGAAGATAAAGAATATAAGGAGTTTAAGCTAAGGAATCCTAAGTATTTTCAAACAAGATATTCGGAAGGAAAGTTCACAGATATCAAAAAAGACTTAGTTCAGAAAAAAGCACTTGCTAAAAGTATGGATAGGCTGGGCTTTCACAGTCAACTTATTATGGGGAGAGGTGATATAGCCCAAAATATTCAAGAGCAAGATTCGGTAAAAGAAGATCTATTTGAAGCAATAATTGGAGCAATAGCGGTTGACAGTGATTGGGATATGGATGCAATAACCGAAGCTGTTGCAACAATGATAGATTTTGATTCCTATTTTGAGCAAGAGGAAGATACAAATGAAAATTATGTAGGTAAGGTTCAGGAATGGACTCAAAAAAATGAATATGATCTTCCACAGTACTTTTATCATGAATTTGATGACAGATATGAATGTCAAATACTTATTGATGAGATAGATTTAAATGTTTTCGGAGAAGGGATAAGCAAAGCAAAGGCACGTATGGATGCAGCTAGGCAAGCTTATCGAGTATTGCTTGAAGACGGTTACATTATCAATGTTTATAAAGAAGCTGTTGGAGAAGCTGATGAGTATGAATCTTTAAGGCAAATAAATGAATTGGTTCAAAAAGGCTTAATCTCAAAACCGAAATATGATTTTGAACTGGAGTATGATGAAGACGGAAATCCAATTTGGACTTGTACCTGTTCTGTAGAAGAAGTGGACGAATCTTTTGTTAATAACGCAAACAGTAAAAAAGAAGCACAAAGAGAATCTGCTTACGCAATGTTGTTGTACTTAATGGACGAATACGAGGAGAACTGAAATGAGTGGTAAACAAAAGATAATATCGCAATATGATTACGAAAAAGCGGAAAAAAAGTTTGAATTATACATACGCGAAAGTGATTTGTTGTTGAGAAGCGACGAATACATTGTTATGCATTTGGATGGTGTAAAATTTACGGGCAAGAAATGTAAACAATTATCTGCTGATAATAAGAAATATGTTTTTGCTTGTTTAATGCAAACGGCTATAAATCTATGTAACAAATTTGCAAGTGCAAGAATTGCCTATGTTGCGGGCGACGAGATTTCAATATTACTTGACGGTTCATGTATTAAAGAAAACTATCATAATAGAGTTCAAAAAATTATTTCGTTATTTGTGAGTTCTGCAACATTGTTCTTTAATATTGAATTGAGGAAGTTTAATGGTAAAGATAAAGAACAGTTGTATGATTTTTTAAATGATGGACTGTTTGCGGCAAAAACTTACAATATTACTTCTGAAATGGTAAATGACTATTTCAAGTGGCGATTGTTGTCATGTAAGAAACTTATATTTGATAGGCGGGAAAAATTTGATGAGAAAGCCGATTGGGAAAAGTATGGCGCACTAATTACATTCCAAAATGGGAAATGGACTGCCAATAAGGTTGATTTTGAGATGAGTAAATTATGTAAGCAACCTCAAGATGAACATTATGTATTAAAGGAGGTGAAATTATGAGTAAAGGTCGCGGTGTTTCGGGATATACGCATACGCAACAGCAGTTGGATGCTTTTGCTAATCAGCACAATCCAAACAACCCAGCATATAGAGCAAATGCAAACAATCACTCCAATCAATGCAACAAAAACAACTCAGCTTATTAAAGTAGCAGAGTGGTGGTTTAAGAAGCGATATAATGCCTGATTTGTTTAAAAAATAGGGAAAAGTGTTGCTTTAGAAAAGTTAATTTAAGGAACAAATATGAAAGAAAAGTTTAAACAACTAAAAGACTTTAAATGGCGGTTATTTGCGGCGCTTTGCGCACTTGCGCTCATACCCGCAATATACCAAACGGTCAGAACTTTTATTATTTCATCCAATGTTGAAAGCGGCGTGTTCGATATCGTCGGACAAATGGAGTGGTTTGATTTAATCGACGAAACGTTGAGAGCGTTCCTTATAATTCCGCTTTATTCGGTATTAAACAAGTTATTGAAGTACGACGAAGAAAACTTTGCAAAACATACCTTTAAGGTCGGTGTAATTGCTTTTGCATTATATACTTTGTTCTCAATCGGGGTTTTAATTTACGGTTCTGTATTAGTATCGGCAATGAATCCTGCGGAAGTTGACCTTGCCGTAACAAATCATTATCTGCAACTTGAAACGGTTGCTTTTATGGTTGGAATTTTACCGAGCTTTTTCAACGTGGTTTTCGTTGTAGTAGGCAAGGATAAAAACGTATACATATTTTTGGGCGTGCAAACGGTATTGTCGATTATTGCGGACTTCTTGTTGATTCCTGCAATGGGCGTTTACGGAATAGCCGCTTCTAACATTATTGTAAACGCATTGCTTGCCGTTGTCGGCTTTTTGGTATTGTTTTTACAAAAGCTTATCAGACCTGTCTGGTATAAAAAGAGCGATGTGCAGACATTTAAGGAGTGGGGTAAGGTAGGCGTATTTTCGGGAGCACAACAATTTATCGACAACCTTATATACGCCGTAATGATTGGCAAAATGGTCAATATGGTTGCCGAGCAGGGAAATTATTGGATAGCCAACAATTTTATATGGGGTTGGATGTTGATTCCTATAACGGCATTGAGTGAAGTCATTCGTCACGACTGCAAGGACGGTTATCTTGCCTTAAAGCAGTTCAATTACTATTTTATCGGAGCTTGTGTTGTTTTGTTATGGGCTATTACGATTCCGTTATGGACTCCGTTCTATCGTTATGCGGAATGGCTTGAAAATGCGCATGAAATATTTTTAATTACAATCAAGCTTGCGCCGTTCTATATCGCTTATTCGGGTTGTGCCATTATCGATAACTATTTCGTCGGAACGGGTCACACGATATACAATGCAGTTAATTCATTGATTATAAATCTTGGCTACTACGGCATTTTCTTTATTCTCTATCTGACGAGTGCAATTACTTTTACAATGGACGTTATTATTCTAATGTTCGGTTTCGGTATGGTGGTGCACTTAGTTATTTCAGTAATAGAAGAAAGACTTTTCTTCCGTAAACGGGAATTAAAAAGATTTCAAACGGAGCAAACGAATCAAGTATGAAAAGATTAAAAGAAATCAATTTGGAAGACGGTAAGCCTACGGTTGCCGACGCTCTTATTATATTAAAATCAAGTATAAACAATGCCAAAAACGGAAACGTCGGTTGTCTTTATATTATCCACGGCTACGGCAGTAGTGGAAAAGGCGGAGCTATCAGAGATAAAGCTCGGCAATGGTTGAATGCGCAGGCAAGAAACGGCGTCGTAAAATGCGTGATAAACGGCGAAGATTTTAATCTCTTCAACTTCAAAGCACTAGAACTTAAAAATACATACAAAGAATTAGAGCAACTTTTAAAAGTCTGCAATCACGGTGTCACAATCGTCGAACTTTAAATATCAAATTTTATAAAGCGGGTACTTCGGATTTTAATTCTGAAGTACCCGCTTTTTCTATTTAAAAAATATTTAAAAAATATTTAATAAAATCTCCCTAAAAATGCTAAATATTTCCCTAAATCTAAAAAAATTCCCTTAAAACATATTAGTACTTCCCTAAATTTAAAATAATTTCCCTAAAATGCAAATATTTTACCCAAATTAAAAAGTTTGGTTTTACCTGCAATTCTTCTGCGGCGCCGGTTTTATCTCGGCGCCGCAGTTTTATATTATAGAATATCGATTATTTCTTCGATATTATAAACTTTCGGTCTCATTGCCGCCATACAGGTGGTGTTAGTTCCGAAAAAGATTTTGTCTTTCAAGTCCGCTATAATTACGGGGAATGTGTAATTGTCGGTTGAAAGATTCTGCACGTTCTTATAGCCTTTGTTTTCCAAAATCAAGAAAGCCGTTTGGTTGCAGCGAACTGTAAGCTGAGTTAAGTTGTTCATAAAAAATATCTCATAAAATTATTCTGTAAAGAGGTACTGAAAAAGCCCATCGCAACGACGGGCTTAAAAAACAAAATAACCCATCGTTCTGCCGTTAGCACCTTGCAAATGTAGGTTGCTGTGTGGTCGTCGGGGCAGTCCCTTACACACTCTTTATGGTAATCAGATTATAGAATATTTTTATTCTGCTATCAATAAAATTTCTGATTATCACTATGTTTTTTCTGCTAAATATGTTATACTTGATTTAACTAATCAGCAGGGGACTAATTATGATTACAGTTAAATGTTTGGATTGCTCGTACTGCCAATACACAAATGATTTTTTTAAGCGTTGGTGTACGTATTGGCAAAAGATAGTATACCTTACGGACGTGTGTACAAGAGAGAACGAGTGAGGAAAAATGAAATATTACGTTGTTGTAGATATCTACATATAGCGGACAGGTCGATTGCATTGTAATAGATGATGAAGAGATTTAACTGGAGGCAAGTAATATGGAAGAAAATTATTATCAATTTAATCTTGACGATTATTCTGCGCCGAGTTGTGCTTCGGGTATAAAGCATTATTACGGAACGGTTGATAATTGTAAAGATTTGTTAAATGTAATAAACGACGATAAAAATTGTGATGAGATAAAACAGGCTTTTACAAAATTTTTATCTGGGGATAGAGATTGCAAACACTATGCAGGATTTGTTGAAACTCAACTTGCAATACCGGGTAAAATTATTAAAGAGCGAGATTTTGCAGCGGATAATATTGAGTTCAGATATGAAAATTCTTACGGATTCTATTACGAGATAAATGCAGACAAAGCAAAATTTTCTGTAAAAGTGTTCAAAAGCATAGACGGAAAATTTGCGGTAATTTATTATGCGACAATCACTGATGCAAAATTAAAAAGCACAGAAATTAAGGATAGATGGAGTCTGCTTGGAAATATGATTTGGGGACATCCCGGTATTATTAAAGTCAATAATCAAAACGGAATTTGTGAGTTGAGCAATACTCTGGCCGTATTGGATTCCACATATGAAACGCAGGAAGAAACTGAAAAATATTTAAGTGAAATGAAGCAGCCAGATTTGCAGTCATTTTTTGAAGATGTTTTTGGCGACGGTTAAAAAATAATCAAAAGGAATTTATAGAGAGGATAAATCTCGCAATTATTATCAAGAAAAATTATATGGGTTTACGACAATTAAGTGTTAATGTGTCCGAAAATATGCATTATTTCAAATATTATATGTACAAAAATATGCACAAATCACAATTTAGATGGTCGAAAAATATGCATAAGCCGTTAATTTACTACTTTAATAAAGCAAAATGCTGAAGCAGTATTATAATAAATGTATAACTTATATACTTTTTGAGTGTTGATTTGATTATAATTAAATTTAATATTAGTTGATAAAAAAATTTAGGAACAAAAGCTAATGAAGGATTTTAATAGACCTGCATATTTAAATTGGTTAATAAAAGAAGATGGCGTTATTTTTGAAGACGGCATAGGTCTGCAATGCTACCGTATAGATTATGACATAACGGATGCTTGCGTTCTTAATGAATGGGCAGTTCATATCAGAAAGCATTATATTACTGATGCTGATTTAGCTGAAGCACAAGAAGATTTAGAGATTGATGATTTAAATAAGTATCTAAAAGAAAATATTATTCCACAAAAGTCTGATCGTTTAGGGTCAACAACTATTTCAGGAGAAATAGCTGAAATTCTGATATATGATTTATTTGAATTTATTTTAAATTATATAGCATTTAGAGGTAGGCATTGGAATAAATCTTCACCAACATCTCCAGTTCAAGGTACTGATGTAATAGTTGCAAAAGTCAAAGATATTAACAAGCCGTCAATTGAAGATGAATTATGTATGATTGAGGTAAAGGCCAGTTTATCCCAAGATGATTACTCCATCATCAAAAAAGCAAAAGAACACTCAGAAAAGGACACGTTTAGAATTGGAGCTTCGTTGGACTATTTAAGGAAGAAGTATTCTCATTATGGGGAAAATCAATTAAAGGAGTTAGTTGTAAGGTTTCAAAAAAAAGCGAAGCATTCTTATAGAGAGAAATATGTTGGGGCAAGTGTTATTTCACGTAAAGACATTGAAAATAATACTATATCAGATTTAAACGGTAAGGATTTGGAAATTAGAACCGATGATAGAATTTTTCTTATTCATGGTGAAAAGTTAATGGATTTGGCTTATGAAGTTTACAGGAGGATTACAGAGTGATAACTGATAGACATATTTTATATATGCTTCGTGAAGCAAAAGCTAGAGCGAAGCAGAAAGAATATAAGATACCGCAAGAAGAGTATCCCAATTTCCAAACCGATTCCCGTGATCTTGATTATACAACTATTTATATTATTTCGAAATACGCTGAAGCAATAATATGTGATAATAAGGAAGAATTAGACGCATGTGAAAATGATTTGAAAGTGGCTTCACAATATTTTGATGCGGCAACAAATATAGTCAGGGAATTCGACCATTCTATCGACTATTTGCTTTTGGGGGCATGTGCGTATTATTTGTCTGAAGATTTTGGTAGTGCCAAAGCGTTACTCTTACAGTTATCTGTGGATACTCTTGGTTCATACAGATTGTTAACCTATTTGATTATATCCACATCATTATCTAAAAGACATTATAGAATTGAGCTGAATGAATTCGAAGAGATTATATATAGTGATTTTTTAAAATATTTGGATGGTGGTGAAGGCTATGAATTTGTTTTAACCAATATACTGAAATATCGTAAAAGCATTATTAAGAGTAATGATATTTTTGCTGTATTATATATTGATATATTGCATGCAGTAATCAAAAAAACAATTCAAAATTCGTCGTGGGAATTGATTCCTTTGTATAGCCATATTGCTTTTGAGTTGTGGAGACCTTATCTATCTCAACCCAAATCAACCAAAATTCTGTGGTCCGCGCAAAAATTGATAGGAGAAAATGGTATCTTTGCGGGTAATAGCGGAATTATTCAGTTGCCAACCGGTGTAGGTAAGACTAAGAGCATAGAGTTAATTATACGATCCGCTTTTTTAAGTGGCAGAACAAATACGGTTTTAATTATAGCGCCTTTAAGAGCGTTGTGCGGAGAAATAAAATCTGATTTGCAGTTTGCTTTTGGTAATGAAGCTAACATAAATCATTTTTCTGATGTGTTGCAAGATGATTTTAATTTACTGTTTGAAGATGATAAAAACAATATAATCATTTCTACTCCGGAAAAAATAGAATACATTATCTATCATCAAAAAGACTTATTAGACCGCGTGGGATTGTATATCTTTGATGAAGGGCATATGTTCGATTCCCGTTCGCGTGGAGCTTCTTATGAATTGCTGGTAACTACCGTAAAAAGGTCAATAGATTGGACTAAGCAGATAGTTTTTATTTCAGCGGTATTATCAAATGCCTATGAAATCAGTAAATGGTTATTGGGCGAGGAAGCAACTATTGTATCAAGTGACAGAATAAAAACTACTGAAAAAAATATAGGTTTTGTTTCTTTACAAGAAGCAGATTCTTCTATTGATTATTATGCGGATTTTGATTTCAGTGCTCGTAGCTTTTGGGTTCAAAATGTAATCAAGTCCCAGCAACTTTTAACAAGGACCGGGCGATTATCGGTAAAAAGCTATCCAGAAAAAAATGCCAAAGATATTTCAATTTATCTTATGGAATTGTTGGATTCCAACGGTGCTGTTGCCATTTATGTTAATCAGCCTAATTATATTAAATCTTATATAGACAGAGTTATAGAATTGAAACGGAAAGGGGTTGAGTTTAATAACTTGCATAATAGTTTCAATCTGTTAGAAAGCGAGAAAATACAAAATTTAATGAGACTGCATTATGGCGATAATTGTACATTTTGCAATGGTGCGGTGCTAGGAATTTTTCCGCACTATTCAGATTTACAGGAAGGGGTAAAATTATCAATTGAATTTGCTATTCGAAATCAGTTAATTAAAAATGTTATATGTACATCCACATTAGCGCAAGGAGTTAATTTGCCAATAAAGTATCTACTTATAACTGCTTTTGATGGATTTCAAAACAAAATGAAAGCAAGAGATTTACAAAATCTTATAGGTAGAACAGCTAGGTCCGGAATATACACAGAAGGAAGTATAATTGTTACCGATATCGACTTGTATAAAGACAGAAACGTTAAAAAAGGCGGTGGGTTATATAAATGGAACAATAAAATAAAATTATTTGATAAAAATAATAGCGAGCCGTGTAAAAGTTCAATTTTATCTCTAGTAGAAGATCTTGATTTTGGTTATGATGGGCAAAGGGTTAAAATTGGACCATTAGTTTTGGACTCAATTCAAAAGCAAGATACGCATTATAAACAACTTGAAAAACAGTTGATTGACGTTTGGGTGAGTTATGCTATCAAATTTAATTTTAATTTATGGGATATAAATTTAGGTGTTTCAGCAATAACGGATAGAATTAATACAATCAATAAGGTTTCGGATTCAATAGAGAGTTATATTACATTTTTGGTAAAAAACATTGATGATGCTGGTGGAAGTATAAACGAACAAATTATATCAGTTTGCAAAGATACTTTTGCTTACTATCTTTGCACGGAAGAAGATAGGAAACTGCTTATAGAAATTTTTACTGCTCTGTTGAATAATGTTATTGACGGTGTATCAAAATTGCCTATAAATTATAACCATAAAGCTATGATTGGGATAAATGACATGCTAAAAATTGTAAAATGGATTGATGCCAGAGAAGATATATTTTTACAAAATGACATGACCCTATTTTATGATGCGATTCTGGAACTATTTTATGATTTGAATGAAGGGATTAAAAAATATTCTTTTGATACAGTTAAAAGTATATTTAACGGATGGGTATTCAGTGAACCTATATCGGTTATCTATGAAAATGTGAAAGACGGATTAACTAAAGGGAGCAATATCATCAATCTGGAAAAAATTTGTCGCTCAATTTTTGGCTATGATATGAGTTTTTTGATGGGCAATATAATTGATTTGGTTGGTGAAAGTAATGCAGAATTAACTGCTCAATTTAAACAATTTCAAAAACAAATTAAATATGGACTAAATGATGATAAGGCAATTTGCGTTTATGAGCTTGGATTTGCTGACCGTATTGTGGCTAAAGAGATTGCTGCAATCTTGAATGAACAAGTTATAAATGATATGAATGTGTGTATACGCAAACATAAAAAAGAAATTAAAGAATTGCTTAGTAAATATCCAACCTATTTCACTCATGAGTTAGAACTAATTTCCGAATAGTTTGCGAGGTTAAATATGCATATATAAATTGTGTAGATCTCGCGATGATAAAGATACAAGTTTCCGGTAAAATTACTTGTAAAGACACCTTTTATATTGAATTTATTTCTTTATTTTATGGCACAAAAATGGCAGAAACTTGGCACAAAAATGCGTATGCTTTGATAATGAAAATATGTTAATATGATATCGTAGAAAAATATAGATTGTCGTTTTCAAAATGAAAGAGTTTTGAAGACGATAATTTTTTATTTGGAAATTTTTTCATAGGGCTCAAATGTGAATTAGTGAGATGATTTTTATTTTGTAATTATATAAAAGCAGTAAAAAAGATATGTAAAAATACTTTATAAACCGAAAAAATTTTTTACAAATGTTTTTATTTGCCTGAAAATGCGCCCTATAGGGAGACGTTTTTGGGCTTTTTTAATAAAAAAATACGACAACCAGAGCAGGCACGATGTCGTAAATTCAGGAGGTGTTAAAATGCTGCATTTCGAACCAAACAATCTTGCCTACAAAATTGTGGACATACTTTCCATAACAGGTGAATTCCCGACATCTTCTCTTTATCTCGTCGGTAAAGAGAGAGTTGTTAAAGCTCTTGTTAAAAAACTAACTCAATTTGATAATATCCGCAATTTCCATACCGAGATAAATTCTAAACTGCTTTTACTGTCTGGCAAAGGTAAACAGAAAACGATCAAACTTTATAAAGGGGCAATTCCTATACTCAAATGGATAGGGGCAGATGAGTATTACAAGTGTACATTCCGAAACAGCAATTTCCCTGCGGATGTTGCCCATAAGGAGCGTAACTTCAGAATCGCCGAAACGGTTGCAATGTGTATGGCGGCAGGCATTGAATTCCGTCCTTATATGTTACCAAAACTTCAGCTTGACAGGAGAATAAAAATAGTACCCGATTATCCGGTTATATATCTATCTAGGGAGTTGAAGCAAATAGGGCAAAGTGATATGAAAAAGGTTATGTTTACAAGAGTGACAGGATTGCTGTTTTCCGGTGGAGTCGGATATGCTGTTTATAATACGCGTAATTCGCTCATGAAGTGGAATGGCAATGGGGAATGTAAAGCTAAATATTATTTGATTGATATTGTGTGTAGGAATTATGTATCTCAAGAAGTAGATTCAGCTATACTTTTTGGCAAGACGGATGAGGTTGCGTTTACAACATTAAAAGAAAATGAAAAGAGTCGCAGGCTTGGACTTAGGTTTGACGGAATCTATCAGCATATTCATTTTATACCGCTTAATGAGTTTGGCGTCAGACAACTTAAAATTATCAGTATACCGAACTGGAAAGAAAAATTGCTGGATGAATTATTTGAACCTGAAATACGATCTTATGAGCGTGGGCTTTTTGTTTATGATGCATTAATTGACGGAGCATATGTGTACTCATTTCTTGATAGCGATATTGTAAGGCTCAGGAAATTTAAAATGGCAACCGAAGATTTTGATTCTCAAACAAAGGCAGAAGTGCTATGCTTTCCGCATCAATATAACTTTCTGAAAAAGTATCTCGGCTCTTCAGTCACATTTAGATTGCTTGATTTGTCTATAGTTGAAGAGGGATTGGGAATTAAATGACAAAATGATGTGTTTATGATATAATTAAAGTATGGTTTATGAATTAAAACAGTATGATAAAACATTAATAGAATTTGAGATTGTGTCTAATCATCTCGAAGGAGTGGAGTGCATAATCATTTCGGTTGATAAAGACAGTGAATATCTGTTACCGTATGGTCTGATAGTTTCAGGAGACGGGATTTTATCATGGCTTAAACATAGGGTGTTGCCCAAGAATAGAGAGTTTGCCGTACAGATTTGTTCACGTTGCGGTTTATCCGAAAATGATTATCTCGGTATTATAAAGGCAAGTAAGGGTTTATCGTTAAATGACTGTTATTGGGTTGTAGAACAGGGTTTTCAAGGCAAGTTCAATGAATATAATCTTTACGAAAATGGGTTTGATAGAAACTTATCGGAGATTGCTTTTACAGGTTACGGAAATCGGATCAATAGGGGATTTATACTATCGCCTGAATTTACAACAAACGGAACTTTGCGTAAAGCGTGGCGCCGTTTAAATAAAAAGGTTTATCTATACAAAGGCGGATTGGCAGAACCTTATTCCGAATTCTATGCTGCGCAGATAGCAGATAAAATGTGTATACAACATGTATTTTACGGACTTACAAAATGGAAGGATACGCTTTGTTCTTCTTGTGAACTGTTTACGGATATAAATACTTCATTTGTTCCGATTCATAAATTTATAAAGAATTGTGATTTATTAATCATAGCAGATTTTTTAAAAAGTCTTGGCAGTCATTTCTATGACGACTTTGTGGATATGATTGTCTTTGATGCACTTATCTGTAATACTGACAGGCATTACGGTAATTTCGGTTTACTGGTAGATAATAAGACGAATAAACCAATCAGGTTTGCTCCGATATTCGATAACGGGCAGTCACTTTTTAATCGCGCAACTGAAAAAGATTTATTAAATCTGAATGGATACGCAAAAACAAGATTTCCTGCCTGTTGCAATGTAACGTTTGATGAATTGTTAAAATATTTTATGACAGATCGTCAAATAGAAAAATTATGCAAAATGCAAAACTTCAAATTTATAAAACATTCAAGACATAGCCTGTCGTCAGCCCGACTTGAAAAGATTGAAGAGTTTTTAAAGAAAAGAGTAGAGGACCTTTTAGCTATCAATTAGAAAGTTTATAATCTTAAGTTCTTACGAAAATTTGACTATAATTATAAATAAATCTATGGTAATCATTGAGTTTTATTTTGAAATATGATATAATTAAAATTGGGTAGTTAGAAATTAATATAGAGATACAAATGATAAGGGTTTGTAAAATCTAAGGTAACATAATGATTAAGTATAAATGTCCTACATGTAATATAGAAACAATTAGAAGTGTTTGCCCTAGTTGTAATAAAAGAGCAGATGTTTCTGAAAGTAAATTATTTTGGTGCAAACACTGCAATATCCCAATTTATGAAGAAACTTGTCCTATATGTGGAGAGAAAGGTAAGTACTTTACGTCAGATGTGAGACCAGTATTTCCAGAAGAGAGATTATTGTTGGAGATAATGCTAGGAGAACCATTGAAGTTTATTAACGATTCTGTATGGAATGGCGCAGGGAATCGATATTTCGTAAACGGAAAAAAAGTAGATCTTAAGTTGGGGGATTTTTCACAGTTTGATATTGAAGATATAAAACAACAAATACAGCTATATCAATCAAAAAATAATTATAATCATTTTAATGAACTAATTGAATTATTTTTAAGAGCTAACTTGCAAAGATATGACTTCATAACTACTGAAGCTTGTAGATGGATTTGCGAGGAATCGAAAAAATATGATGAAAGCTCGATGTTTGTGTCATTTTCAGGAGGTAAAGATTCTACAGTCGTTAGCAGTCTTGTCACTAGAGCACTTGGCAAGTCAGAGATTATACATATATTTGGCAACACAACCTTAGAGTTTCCTTCAACAATTTCTTATGTGAAGCGATTTAGAGAAAAAAATAGAAGTACGCCGCTATTGACAACAGAAAATAGGCAGCAGGATTTCTTTCATCTGTGTGAAAGTTTTGGGCCACCTAGTCGTATGTTGAGATGGTGCTGTACAATCTTTAAGACTGGATTTATTGGTGAAAGAATACTCAGGACTTTTAAAGATAAAACGGCAGTCTTAACTTTTTATGGTATTCGTAGGTTCGAATCTGCAAGTAGAAGCAAATACGAAAGAAAAGATGATAGCCCGAAAATAAGTAAACAAAAAGTTACATCACCAATAATTGATTGGACTGATTTTGATGTTTGGTTATATATTTTATCATCAAAAATTGATTTTAACGATGCTTATAGATTAGGCTTTACAAGGGTAGGCTGTTGGTGTTGTCCTAACAACAGTAAATGGTCAGAATTTTTAACTAAAATTTATATGCCTGATTTGTCTGAAAAATTAAATAATATGCTTATGTCATTTGCAATAAAAATGGGCAAAGACGATCCAGAAGAATATGTGAAATCAGGCGGATGGAAAGCTAGACAAGGTGGTGCAGGAGTTGAGTTAAGCAAGAATGTTAATGTTGCATTCAAGCCGTGTGCTACGGATGAAAACAGTTTTAATTATGATCTTAATAAACCTATAGATGATACTCTTTATGAACTTTTTAAACCTTTTGGAATTTTGAATTTTGATATGGGTAATATTCGCTTGGGAGAAGTTTTTGTGCTTGATCCAAAGACAAAAATGCCGATATTAAAATTAAAAGGAAAGAAAGGAGCAAATGAGTTACGAATATCGGTATTAAAAAAGCCAATAGCAGGGAAAACGAAACTGCTTGAAATTGAACAGAAGATTGAATGTCAAATTACTAAATTCCAACTTTGCACTGGATGTCACGCTTGCGAAAATGCGTGTAAGCTAAATGCAATTAAACTGGTTAAAAATAGTGGAACAGATAGTGATTATAATTATTCAATAGATACCAACAAATGTGTGCGCTGTTTTGAATGCATAAACCATTATCCTGGTGGATGTTACATGAGGAGAGTTTTACTGCCGAGAGGAAAGAACTATGGAAAATAAAAGCGAAGATAATAAGCTTAAAAAAGTTAGGCTTAAAGGTAATGCATCTTTTAATATCCGAGAAGGATGGTTAAGCAAAGGGATGCGAGCCATAAAAGATGATCCTTTAGTGTTTTCTAAAAATAAAGCCATGCAAGTTTTAGGTGTCGGTAGTAAAATGGTCACCGCAATTAAATTTTGGCTAAAAGCAACAGGTTTGGTTGAAGAAGAAATAAGTAAAGGGAAACATAAACTCGTTTTTACCAAAGATTTCGGAGATATTATTTTTCAATATGATCCGTATTTTGAAGATATCTTTACTTTATTTTTGTTGCATAGCAAAATTGTATCAAATAAAGAATTTGCTATTGCGTGGTATTTATTTTTTAACGTATTTGAAGCTAAAAGTTTTACGAAAGAAGATATGTACCTAGTCATTAGCAATGAATTACATAAACTTATGGAAATGGATTGCTCATTTTCAGAAAGTCTATTAAAAGATGATTGCGCAAGCATTATCAAGATGTATGTTAATGATGAAACAAATGAAGATCCAGAAGAAAATTTGGGTTCTCCGTTTGTTGCTCTAAATCTATTGCACAGAAGTCAAAATAATAAGAATGAGTTCGAAAAATCTGCCCCTAAATTTGGGGATATTGATAATTTAGCCGTTTTATATTTAATGCTTATTAATAAAACAAGTAATAATAGCGTTAGTATCGATGATTTGGTTAATAAAGAGAATAATATTGGGCGTCTCTTCAATTTTTCGCGTCCAATGATAAATGAATACATTGATCAGTTACGCTTAAAAGGCTATATTGATTTTAATCGAACAGCTGGATTAGATATGGTTTATTTTAAATATAATCAAAGTGCTGAACATATTCTTATTGATTACTATACGCAGGAAGCAAATTTATGACATTGCAAGAAATAATCTCTGTAGATAAAAAATTTCAGACATCAGTTAATCTTGAATATGATTTAAATAGTTTTGAAAAAATTGAGGGCTACATACCGACAGAACAATCAGTTGCTGTTCTTGACAAATTTTTGCGTGAAATATATTTTCCCGCAGACTCTAAAAAAGCCAATGTTTTAGTTGGTCCATATGGTAGAGGGAAATCGCATTTATTGTTAATTCTTTCGGCGATGCTTTCGTTGGATGTAGCAAATACTGAACGAACAAAGTCGCAGAAAGTTTTAAAAGCGTTATGTAAAAAAATATCAAGAGTAAATAAAGAAACGGGGGCATTAGCTGAAGAACTCTATAGTAAAAAAATAAGGCTGTTGCCTGTAATATTAAATAGCAATGGCGTTGATATAAATCAAAATTTAATCTTAGCCATGAGAGATGCGTTGGACAGAGTAGGCTTGATTAATCTTTTGCCGTCAACGCATTTTGATGCTGCTTTAGATATCTTGAAAATGTGGGGAGAGTCATATCCCAATGCATTTAAAAAATTTGTAGGCGAGTTAAAGAAGAGAAAAATTGAAATAAAAGATTTTGATATTCAGTTGGCTCAATACAATGTTGATGCGTATGAAACTTTTTGTGATATTTATCCGCTAATCGCAGTTGGTACGAAATTTAATCCTTATTCCAATACCGATGTAATAAAGTTATATTTATCAGTTAATCAGGCATTAAAAAATCAATCAGCATATAGTGGTTTATTTATAATATTTGATGAGTTTAGTAAGTTTGTTGAGTCGAATCTGGATAAAACTAGAATGCAGAATTTTAAGATAATCCAGGACCTTGCTGAAATTGTTGAACGAGAAAAAAGTATTCACTTTACGTGTGTAACCCATAAATCATTACTGGATTATTCAATCAGTGATAGTTTTAAAGCAGTAGAAGGCAGGTTTCGTAATGTTAACTTTGTAGCATCGTCTGAACAAAGTTATGAACTAATTGCGAATGCCATATTAAAATCTAGTGCATTTGACAGCTTTGTAGAAGAGCATAGGCTTGATTTTGACCAGGTGATAAATACTTCCTTGGTCTCTGGAATATTTAAAGATATAGGAGAAAAAGCCTTAAAAGAAAAATTGGTCTATGGTTGTTTCCCTATAGCCCCTATAACCGCATATTCATTATTGCGTGTTAGTGAGAAAGTAGGACAAAATGAACGTACGGTTTTTACTTTTTTAGCGCAAAATCAAGAAGACACATTGGTTGACTTTTTAAAGTCACATTCTGACTTTAGTTTAATGACCGTTGACTATGTCTTTAATTATTTCAAGGAATTATTTAGAAAGAGTATTTTTAATAATTCTGTTTATAGTATGTGGGCTAAGGCGGATTCTGCTCTTTACCAAATAAAAGACGAGAATTCTCGCAAAATTATAAAGGCAATAGCTATTTTCGGAATAGTTGCTGATGATAATTTACGCCCTATTTCTACACATTTAAAGGCTGCCCTTAATTTAAATGACAATCAATTTGAAATTGCAATTAAAAAATTATTAACTAAGAAACTTATTGCTCAACGCGAGACTTCAGAATATGTATTGTTAACTGCAAACGGTGTAGACGTACAAAACAATGTTAAAAATTATATCGATACTAAAATAACCAAATTAAATAGAAGTAATATACTTAATGACTTGCTTGATTTAAAATACTTGCTTCCTCGTCAATATAATGATGAGTTTAGTATGATAAGATATTTTAAAATTAAGTTTATGGAAGCTATTGAGTTTAATAATACAAAAGATTGGAAGTTGCTATTTAAAAATGAGAGAGCTGATGGCCTTTTGCTGTATATCTTATATGATAGCAATGAAGAAAGACTTTCGGTAATCGAACATATTAGGAGTTTTCAAAATCAACAGCAAATTGTGTTAAATATTCCAAGTGAAAATTGGAGTGATGATAGGCTTATTAAACAGTTTTATGCTATAAGCCAATTAAAACTTAGTGAAGAAGCCAAATTGGATCCGCACTACTATGAGGAGCTAAGTATATTTGAGGAAGATACTAGAAAGAGGCTCATTAAAGATATAGAACATTTTTATAGCCCTTCGAGTAGATTGAGTAAATTTTACAATTGCGAAGGTGAGTTAGAGGATATAAGGAAACAGGTAAAGTTAAATAAAGAAATTTCGCAAATATGTCTAAGGAAGTTTAATCTTTCGCCTAAAATTAACAATGAGTTAATCAACAAAAATGAAATAAATACTCCCATTAGAAAGGCGCGCAATTTAATAGTAAAGCATGTTTTGGATAGTTCGGACAAAAAAGAAATACCATTATTGCCTGGCCTTGGTCCTGAAGTAAGTATATATAATTCTATATTTGTTGCTACAGGGTTAAATAAAAGCAACTTAATAAATGATGATGGTTTGAATGGTGTATTGGGAGAGATCACTAATTTTATAAATGCGGCAGTAGGTCAAAAGCTTGAATTTAGTAATTTGTACGATACACTTATGGCGCCACCTTATGGCGTAAGAAAGGGGATTTTACCTATTCTTATAGCTTATTCATTACATACATACAGGAAAGATGTAGTTATATATTTTGACCAAGTTGAGGTGCAATTATCTGAGTCAGTACTTGATCAGATTAATGAAAAAAACGGTAAAGGCTATCAATTGTTTTTAGAGCTTGCTACTCAAGCAAAAGATAGGTGCATAACTGAGATACTTGAAATATTTAAAGATCATTCCAATGCCCAAAGTAAAAGTATTAATAAAATATATAATGCTGTGCGTTGTATGCAAAATTGGATGCGCTCACTGCCTGAGTACGCGAAGAAATGTTCTAAGATAGCACAAGAAGGGTATTTTATTGAATTATCTGATAGAGAGTTCGAATTTAGAAAGGAATTGCTAAAATTTGAAATAAATTCTAGGGAATTTATATTTGGATTTCTTTTCAATGATTCTAATGACGATAGTTATCAGGGAACATTAGAATGGATTAAAGAGGTTAAGTTTAAATTTGAAAATCATTTAAATTTTGCGCGTAAATATTTAGGTTCAAAAATAAAAGCAATACTGGATTCTGATGATACTGCCGGTTTAGGTACAGCTATTATTGTTTGGAAGAAAAAATTGACCGATGATACTTGCCGACATGTGTTCGATAGCTTAACTAACCAGGTTTTGAATTATCTCATATCAATAAGGAACTTTGATGACGATAATATCATATTTGAATTGTGTCGTTTAGTTGTAAATTTGGATTTGGCAGATTGGAATGATAAGACATTAGATAAGTTCATAAAAAGCTTTTCTGATTCTATTCAAAAAATCAACAACTATGAAAATTCCGCTTCTAAAATTTCAGGAGAGAATAAAATAGAGTTAAAATTTAATGGTACTAGTATAAATAAAACATTCTCATCATGTGAGGTTTCTTCTTTGGGAAAAACACTTTTGAGTAATTTACAGTTTGAATTGGAAGGATATGCCGACTCAATTTCTCCTGATGAGAAATTAAATATCTTGCTTAGTATCATAAAAGAAATTATAGGATAAGTACTAATGATTTATTTTGATAATGCTGCAACAAGTTTTCCAAAGCCTGAATGTGTATTAACAAAGTTAGATGAGGTAAATCGTAATTTAGCTGTTAATGCTGGTAGAGGTAGTTATTCATTGGCATATGAAGCGAATGAAATAATAAATGATACACGTTGTCAGATAGCTAAACTTGCGGGGACAAGTATCGATAACGTTATATTTTATCCCTCGAATACCTTCGCAATGAACGGCGTTATTAATGGCTTAAAATGGGATAAGCATAAGACGGTTTATGTATCGCCCTTTGAACATAATGCGGTTATGCGTCCACTTTCTCTGAAAGAGAAACAATATGGTTGCAAAATTAAAATATTACCTTTTTCTAGTGGGGGTAAATTGAATTCAGATGAGGCGGCAAGGCTTTTCTCAATAGATGCTCCAGATTATATTTTTATTAATCATGCTAGTAATGTTACTGGGACTATTTTACCGGTTGAAGAGATTTGTACTTTAGCTAAACAGTATAATCCAATAGTTATATTGGATATTGCGCAGACATTTGGTGCAATAGACATAAAACATATTAGTCGATTTGTTGATTTTCTTGTGTTTGCAGGACATAAAAGCTTGATGGGGCCTTTAGGTGTGGGTGGCTTTATCAACCTTAGTGATTATGAATTGAACTTGGCGTTTGCTGGAGGGACAGGCTCTGATTCATTGAATTTAGATATGCCTCAAAGCTCGGCTTTACGATATGAAATAGGTAGTCCCAATATCGCTGCAATAGCCGGATTAAATGAAGGCATAAAGTGGATAGAAAATATCGGAATAAATAATTTGGCGCAGCATAAGCAAATGCTAATTAAAGCATTAGTTGATAGTTTGAAAGATAATCGTAAAATTCATTTTTGTCTTAATAATGAAGAGAATTATAAATTAGGGGTTATTTCATTTGTAGTGGATGGATACGAGGCTCACGACGTTGGAAGTATCCTAAACTACGAATATGATATAGCTGTTAGGACTGGGTATCACTGTGCACCGCTTATTCATTCTTTGATAAATGCAAAAGATTCAGGTGGCACAATTAGAGTAAGTGTAGGATATTTCAATACATTAGAAGAAATACAGAAACTGATTATTGCACTAAGGAGTCTATGACGTGTCTTTTAAGGATATAGCTATAAAAACTGAATATAGAACGGGTAAAAGTAACGTTATTCGTGATTTTTATATGCCAGTCCTTTCAGATGCGGTAAGTTATAAACGTGCTGTCGGTTTCTTTTCGTCAACAGCCTTGATTCAGATTTCAAAAGGTATAGCCGACTTAGTTGCTAATGGAGGTAAAATAAGTCTTATTGCTTCTCCACGTCTTTCAGAAGAAGATATACATGCCATTCAAATCGGTTATGAGAATAGAGATAAAATTATTGTTGATGCTCTGATACGTTCCTTTGATGAACCCACTACATATTTTGAGAGTGAAAGATTAAATCTTCTTGCAACGCTAATTGCTGAAGGACGGTTAGATATAAAAATTGCCTTTACTGAAGATGGAAATCAACTGGGTATTTATCATGAGAAAATGGGACTGCTGTATGATTCAGAAAATAATATTATAGCATTTTCAGGTTCTACAAATGAGACGGAAACAGCGTTTGTATTGAATTATGAGGTTATGGATGTCTTTTGCTCCTGGCAATCTGAATTTGAAAAAAAGAAAGTAATGGGAAAAGAGCTGGCATTTCATATGCTTTGGACGAATGCTGATTCTAAAGTGTCAATTATTGAATTTCCAGAAATTGCAAAAGAGAAACTTTTATCATATAAGCAAAAACAATTTGATAGCGAAATTGACAGAAAAGAATTTTTGATTACCGAAAATAGCAATGGGGATAAACCAAAAAATGTCTTTAGAGTTCCTGATGGAATTATTTTTTATGAGTATCAAGATGAAGCAATAAATAAATGGATTGATTCTGATGCGCAAGGGATATTTGATATGGCAACAGGCTCTGGTAAGACGTTTACAGCGTTAGGAGCATTATCTGCACTTTCCCTGAAGTTGAAAGATAACATAGGGGTATTTATTCTTTGTCCTTATCAACATCTTGTAGAACAATGGGTAGAGGATATTAAGAGATTTAATGTCGAGCCGCTAATTTGTTATTCAAAATATGACTGGAAAAAGAAATTTAAAACATTATTAAGTGATTTTAAATTAGGGGTCGTAAAAAATTTCTGTGTCATTATGGTCAATGCTTCCTTTGCAACGCCATATGTACAAGATTTATTAATATCATTAAGAGGAAATACGTGCATAGTTGTTGATGAAGCCCATAACTTTGGTGCTGAGAAATTGAGAAAGTGCATGTTGCCGAATTTCAAATATCGATTAGCATTATCGGCTACATTAGAACGACATCATGATGCAGAAGGCACTAAATGTTTGTTAGACTATTTTAAAGAAAAATGTATTGAATTTTCATTAGATGATGCAATAAAAAAAGGGTTTTTAACACCATATTATTATCATCCGATTGTTGTGAATTTAGAGTCTGATGAGCTGGAAGACTACATAGAGCTTACAGAGAAAGTCATAAACATCTTGAAAAAGAATCCCGGAGAAGAAATTCCTAAATCTGCGGAGATGCTTTTAATTAAACGAGCTAGAATAGTTGCTGGCGCAAGGAATAAATTATCAGCGCTTTATGAAATAATAAAGAAATATAAAAATGATAATAATTTATTGGTCTATTGTGGTGCAACAAAAGTATTACAGGATAGAGAAGATGAATTTGATGAAGAAGATAAACGACAGATAGAAGCCGTGGTTAATATGTTAGGGAATGACCTAAATATGCGGGTTTCAATGTTTACTTCAAAAGAAGATGCTAAAGAACGTGAAAGGATTAAAAATAGTTTTGCCGAAGGGAAACTTCTGCAAGCGTTAGTTGCAATAAAGTGTTTAGATGAAGGCGTAAATATCCCAGGCATAAGAACTGCTTTTATATTGGCAAGCAGTACCAATCCTAAAGAGTACATACAGCGACGAGGTAGGGTATTGCGAAAAGCCATCGGGAAAGACTATGCAGTCATTTATGATTTCATTACGCTACCAAGGGATCTAAATTCAAGACATCCGATAGTGAATTTGGATTGTGAGATTTCATTATTTAAAAGAGAAAAAGAACGTTTAGATGATTTTGTGCGATTGTGTGAAAACGCTTCGGAATCATTTAAACTGATAGACAAAATTAATGCATATTACCAGTTGAACTATATAGGAGGAAAAGACTATGGAATTTGAATTTGGCGATGAAATTGATGAAGAAAAATTGAGAAGATTAAAGATTCGAATTTCGTCTTTGGAGCACGAAAATTACAAAACGAAAAAAATGAAGGATAACGAAATAATTAATAAAATTATTAAACTTATTACTGAGGAGATCGAAAATGATAATTAAACAAATTTCATTATCTAATTTTAGACAATATAAAGAACCTCAGACTATTAAATTTTCATGCGATAAAGATAAAAATGTTACGGTCATATTAGGCATCAACACTAGTGGTAAGACGACTCTAATTCAGGCGTTTAACTGGTGTTTATATGAAACGACATCTTTTAAGACAAAAGATTTATTAAATTCAGAAAGGATGCGTAGTTTAGGACTTTATGCTTCCTGTATAGTATCAGTGGAGGTTGAATTAGAACATGAAGGCAAATTATACGTTATTAGAAGAACGCAATCTGCAACCAAAACTGAAGGTGAACGCATAAAATATCAGCCGTCTGTACTTAAAGTTGAATTCAAAGAAGAGAATGGAGAGATGCAGGAAATCTCTTCGTATGAATGTGGTAATACAATCAACAAAATTCTACCTGCCGCATTATCTGATTATTTCTTTTTTGACGGCGAGCGTATATCTGATATAAACAATAAAGGCGATGTCGTTGCTGCGGTTAGAGGACTTATGGGGCTTGAAACTATAAGTGAAGCAGTGGACCATTTTAACAAAGGAAGCAATTCGGTAATTGGGAAATTAAGCAAAGAGCTTGATGTCGGTCAAGATGAAAAGAGTAGACGATATCAGGTTGATTTAGATGGTGCCAAAGCGCAACTTCAAGTTCTTGAGAGTAGAATTAGTAGTGTTAAAGAAGAAATAGAGTATTTCGAAAACCGCAAAAAAGAATTGACCGAGATTATTCTTGCGCACGCTGATACTAAAAGCCGTCAGGAAGAAAAGAGTAGAGTAGAAAAAGATATTGCTTTCTTGGAGAGAAATCAAGAAAATCTTGAACAGCAACTTGTTAAAGATTTTACTAAAAGAGCTCCTAAGTTTTTTATGTTGCCGTTGTATAAAAAAATTTATCAAGTTCTCTCTGATGCAAAGCAAGAAGGGGAAGGAATACCTGAAATGCATTCAAAGGCTATTGATTTTATTTTGGCTAGGGGGAGATGTATTTGTGGTATTGATTTAACACAAAATCAGGGGGCAGTCAATCACATTAAATATGAGCAGAGTTTACTTCCTCCTCAACATATCGGGACAATAATACGTACATATAAAGAGCGTATTTTAACTGGTGAACATGAAATAAGTGGGTTTACCAGTGAAATAGAAAGTGATTACAGAAGAATTCGCGAGAACGCTAATCAGCTTGATGATAAAAGGAGTCGGTTATTAGAACTTAGTAGACTCCTACAAGGCAATGTAGATGTTGGAAAGTATGAGCGAGATATCAATGAAAACGATAGACAATTAAGAGAGAAAAGAGATCTACTTAATAGTTTATCTATTCGTATTGGAGAAACAAAAAATCGAATCCAATCTTTAGAGAAGACTGTTGCAAGTCTTGTCTTGATAACTGAAAAAAATAAAAAAATAAAACAGCGTTTAGCATATGCGCGCAGAATCTATACATGGTTTAAAGATAGTTATGATCGTGCTGAGCAAGATGTTAAAGTTGAACTGGATAAAAGTATTAATTCTATTTTTGCCCAAATGTATCATGGAAGGAGAATAGTTGAAATTGATGGAAGATATCATATAACTCTTAAAATCGATAATGGTGATGGCGTTTTCGTTACCGATACTTCTCCAGGTTTGGATACTGTGAAAAATTTTGCATTCATTGCGGGAATTGTTGATTTGGCTAGACGTAAGGCAAAAGAACAAAAAAGTGATGATCCGGATGTTGTTGAATATAGTACAGAACCTTATCCTGTCGTTATGGATGCTCCTTTTTCTAATGCTGATGAGATTCATATTGCCAATATTTCTAAGGTTTTACCTCAAGTGGCAGAGCAGGTGATTTTGATTATTATGAAAAAAGATTGGGAGCACGCTAAGCCTATGATGAATGATAAAGTTGGAATGATTTATGAAATAGAAAAGCATTCTGAAACTAATTCGTCTATACAGCCAGTGGAGGGATACTAATGTTTAATAGTGATATTTTAATACGTGGTAAATATTCAACCTACTTGAAGTATTTGAGTAAGAAAACAGAAAAAAATGACAGAAAGGAAAAGGTTGCGGGTGTATTTGAAAGGCACATTGATGTCTATATGACAGCGGCAGTTGTTGGGTTAACTTATGGTCTAAGAAGAGAAGATGAAATTGGCGAAGGTTCAGAAACAGTAAAAATTTTTGCTGATGCTGTGAGCAGAGAGCAATTAAATCTTTTAACAATTTTCCGTTCAGTAATGTTGGTCGATAACTCATCTGGATTAAATGCTGATGAGAAAATTGATAGAGCTTTTAAAAATCCAGATACGCCAGAAAATATGAAATTATTTAATTCCTATGTTCGTGGAGGACTGGAGTGGTTATATGAAAATTTTACTGAAGGAGCTACTACTCAAGACGAATATTTAGCAAAGATTTACGAGATTGTCGGAAACTTTGCAATAGAGAATCAGTGATTACACAGGGGAAAATATGAGTTATAAAAATCAAACAATTTTAAATACGATAAAAGGAATAAACAACACATATTATTTACCGTCCATCCAAAGAAAATTTGTGTGGAGTATGCAACAAATTGAAGACTTATTTGATTCTATTTTGCAAGGGTATCCAATAGGGACGTTTTTGTTTTGGTCTGTTGAAAAGGGCGACAATCCTTCCCATATTGACCAATATGTTTTTTATGAATTTATCAATAAATATTGCGATAAAGATGATTCTGAGTTCATTCAAAAGAAATTAAGCAAGCCTAGTTGCAAAGATAAAATAATTGCCGTATTAGATGGGCAACAAAGATTAAGTTCTTTATATTGTGCTATTCAAGGTTCGTATGCGGTAAAAACAAGTAAAAAAATCAGTCCGGATAATCCCTATCCGCCAAGGGAACTATATCTTAACTTATTATACGAGCCAAAGCTTGAAACAGATTCTGCAAATGAGTTTAAGTTTTTAACTGAGTCGGAAGCTGAAAAAAAAGATATTAACCAATATTGGTTAAAAGTTAAAGAAGTAATTAAGTGGTCATCTGATGGGGGTGGCGTAGTTTACGTAAAAAAACAAGCAAAAGAATTAGTAAAGAAAATAAAAGGCGAATTTAGTACCATATCTGACAATGAGTTGGAAGACATTGAAATTAAAATAGAGTTATTATGGACTAAACTAGTTAAAGAAGAGTTGATAACCTTTTATGAAATTAATAGAAGTGATTTAGATGAAATCTTAGATATTTTTGTCCGTGTAAATAGTGCGGGTACGCAATTATCTAAAAGTGATTTAGTATTTTCTACAATTGTTGCTCGTTGGGAAGAAGGCAGGGAAAAAATTGAAGACTTGTTGGAAACATTGAATGATAAAGGTGATGGTTTTAAATTTGATAAGGATTTTATTATCAATCTCTGTCTGTCTCTAATGGATTTACCTCAAAAATTTGCTGTTAAAACTTTTACTTTAGATAATGTGAATAGAGTTAAAACTTCATGGAATTGTATAGTTGGCGCAATTAGTGCGGCTGTGGATTTACTGGTGGAGTTTGGCTTTAGTGATGAAAATTTGACTGCAGATTACATAATTATTCCTGTAGCATACTATCTTTTTAAATCGGGTAAAAAGGTTAAGAATTTAAGTCCTGATGAAAAAAATGATATTAGAAAATTTTTAATTTTCGGTATGATAAAAAAGATTTTTTCAGGCGGAGTTGATGGTGTATTGACTGCATTATTAAATGAATTGCGTTATCAGCAAGAGGATGGCACACAAGAATATGTTTTAAAAAATCCAGAATCATTTGATTTTGCTTCTCTTAGAAAGCTAAAGTTTCAAGATAGAAAGTTAAACATTGATGTGGTAGATCTTGAAGCGATTTTAGATTTAAAGAAAGGACCATTAACTTTTATGGTGCTTTCATTGTTGTATCCTCAGATCAAATTCAATGAAGAGAAATGGCATCAAGACCATATTCATCCTAAAACGCTATTCGATAAAAGCAAATTGAAGAAATATCTGAAAACGGTTAATGTTAGCGTTGACGACGATAAGCTAAATGATTGGAAGTATAAAGCTGATACGATAGTTAATTTGCAATTGCTTAAAGGCAATAAGAATCAATCTAAGGGGCAGACATCACTATCAGCATGGATAGCGTCTCAATATAAATCAGAAGAAGAATTAAAAGAGTACACAACAACTAATTATATTGAAAAATCTGCAGGTTTTGAACTGTATAGTTTTGAAGCATTTTATAAAGCAAGAAGAGAGTTATTGAAGGTTCAACTTGCTAATATTTTTGATATTGATTTATCGGAATCTGATGCTGAAGAGCTTAATTCAGAAGAAGTTGCCGATTCGATGAGCAATACTATAGCTGATGCGATTTATAAAGTTCTTAGAGAATACCCTGAGGGTTTAACAGTACAAGAGATATATGATAAAATTGTAGAACAAAATCTTTATGTATTTGGTGCAAAAAATCCCAAATCCGTTGTTAGTATAACTATTCAAAGATGGTGTGATGGGTCAAAAATTTCAAGGGGAAATTCTGTTAAGATATTTAAAGTTGTTCAAGAAGTGGATGGGGAAATCTACTATGGATTAATATCAAAGGCGAATTTTGCTGATTAATACTTGCTAAAATAGAACAAGTGAATAATATTAGTTGATAAGAAAATGGCAGAAAAATGGCGCAAAGATGTCAGTAAAATGCGTATGAGTTGATAATGGAAATATGTTAGACTGATATTGTTGGGAAGTGGGACTTGAAAGAGTTCCGCTTTTTTTGTTGGCGAAAATCAGTATAGGGAGGTGAAGTGGGATGTAGACGAAAGACTGATGATTGGGAAAATTTATGTTTTTACTAGTAGCATTGATTTTGGTTTAATGCCGCAGTCATGACTTTGGATGACCTTGAAAAGGCGATTTTGGACTAAAATCAGTATTACAGAGGGAATTTAAAAAATTTTTTTAACTTTTTTCAAAAAAGTTCTGTAAGACTGATTCTGCTCTTGACAGATGGAAATTATGATGTAAAATAACGAGGAGGTTAGAAAATTTTATAGTTGAAGCACACAGGAAATTAATTTTTTCACAGTATCAGACAAATGAAGAAACATAAAATGTCGTAAATTAAGAGGTGAAAAAACAAAATGAAATAACTTGTAGGAATAATAGGAAAGATAGTGCTATTTGTCGAAACGAAGGCGTAAGTTATTGTATGGACAAGCCCAAACTTAACTTTCGTTTTCACAATCCGAATAGTGAAGAGAACTTTGTACGTATGCTCATATCGGTATGTATGGAAACGTGCAGAGTGAAAGCGGACGAGGCAATCTCGGCAGACTTATTAAATAAAAAGGAAGAAACGGCGGCAACAGACGCCGATAAGAAGGAGTAACGAAAGATGAGAGTAGCGGCTTATTGCAGGGTATCAACGGACAAAGCGGACCAGCTCAACAGCTTGGAAGCGCAGAAAAATTTCTTTATGGAATATGTAAAGCGCACGGGGAACACACTCGTGCGCTTATATGCCGATGAAGGAATTTCGGGAACGAAAGTCAAAAAACGTAAACAGTTCCTGCAAATGATGGCTGATGCGGAGACGGGGCTTTTCGAGCATGTTGTGGTAAAGGATATTTCCCGTTTTGCCCGCAACACCGTTGATTTATTGCAGAATATCAGAACGCTGAAGCAGTTGGGTATCGAGACGGAATTTTTAACCGCCAACATGACGAGTATGGGCAACAGCGAATTCGTTCTGACAATCTTCGGTGCGCTTGCACAGGAAGAGAGTGCGAATACCTCAAAGCGTATTAAGTTCGGTAAAAAGATAAATGCCGAAAAGGGCAGAATTCCCAATTTCGTTTACGGTTACGACAAGACTCCGGGCGACGTTTTCAACCTTAATATCAACGAGAAAGAAGCGGCAGTCGTCCGCCGTATATTCAGTATGTACACGGCAGAGAGCTACGGCGCAAATAAGATAGGACAGATTCTGAACGGTGAAAATATCAAGACAAAGTTCGGAAACAACTGGACGCAGGAGGCAGTCTGCCGTATTCTCACAAACGAAATCTATATGGGCAAGGTTATCAACGGCAAGGTGGAAGTTGCCGACTTCCTTACCGGTATCCGCAGGAACAAGAGCGAGGAAGAATGGTGTATTGTAGAGAAACCCGAGCTTGCTCTCATATCAAAAGAACTCTTTGAACGCACACAGGAGATAATGGCAGGCAGAAGCGAGAAGTTCAAGACGTTCAACAAGCGGACAAGTAATAGACACTTATTTTCAACGCTCATTGTCTGCAAAGATTGCGGCTGGTCGTTCAGGCAAATCACGAGGACTTATCAGAACACTTACGTCCGCTGGGTTTGTTCTGGCAGGAACGGGCGTGGAGCCAAGACCTGCTGTAATGCGACGAGCATCGGTGAAGACGTTTTAATCAAGAAGCTGAACGAGTACTTCCGCAACTACATAAAAAACAAAGATAAGATAATCGAGTACGTTGTTGAGCAGTTCCATAAGGAATATAAGGAAGAGGATGTCAACTTACAGCAGGAAAAAGAGCTGACGGCCGAATACGAGAAGCTGAAAGCCTTCCGTGTAAAATATATGGATATGTTTGCCGCCGAGATGATAAGCAGGGAAGAATTCGACAATCACGTCGGCGACAGCAAACAGAGAATGGAAAAGATTGAAAGTGAATTAAAGCTCGTCAAGCACAGGATTTCCAAAACCGGAGAGCTGAAAAGCATTCTTGAAAAGACCTTTAAGACGATAGAAGACATTATAGAAACGGGCGAAATGTCAAACGGTCAGCTTCGGAAAATCATTGAGAAAATCGAGGTTGACCACGACGGAAACGTAGATATTTATATGAAATTAACCGAGCGGTTAAACCTTGCCCGTACCGTTCCAATAAGTGGGTGTCTGACATAA
>CAJUFL010000048.1 GCA_910585605.1 uncultured Lachnospiraceae bacterium
AAAAGTACACTTTTTAGTTTGGGAGGATGCTATGGATAGAGTAAACAAATTTATTGAAATTTACAAAACTTGTAGTAATGGTACGAATGAGGAAAAGTATTTGCGAATTAAAAATGGAGAATTAACACTTCCGCGATATGTAGATGTAGAATTAACTAATATGTGTAATTTTAAGTGCTGTTTTTGTCCAACAGGCACGAAAAGTATGCAAAGAATTAAGGGCTATATGTCTGAAGAAGTGGTAAACGCACTTATTGCAAATATACGGAAATATAAAATTCCCGGAGTAAGATTTATTCGATGGGGAGAACCTACATTACATCCACACTATATTGAAATTATGCAACGTGTAAAAACGGCAGGTGCATTTGTCCATATCAATACAAATGGTTCACTATTAGATGAGGAGCAAATTGCGAAATTAATTGACATGCAGCTTGATAGCATAAAATTTTCATTTCAGGGAGCGGATGAAGGAACATATAATGAAATGAGAGAAGGTGGTGACTATCATCATCTTTTAGGTGTTATTAAAAAAATGGCAGAAATGCGAGGAGACAGTCCATTACCATATATTCAAATTTCTACAACGCTGACAGGTGAGACAGCAGATCAAATTAATAGTTTTAAGCACGATATTGAAAATTATTGTGATTATTACAATGTGGGCTACACAAAATTAAATCATTTAAATGTTGACAACATGAATATAGATGACGAAGAAAAGGAAAAAATAAAATATCTTCAGGAACATGAAAAAATAAACCATGTATATAATCCTGTTTGTGTAGAGGCGTTTGATAAACTATCTGTTAACTGGAATGGTGATGTAACGTTATGTTGCGGTGATTATGATAATTTTCTGATTGTTGGTAATATATTGGATGCGGATTTGAAACAAATATTTACGGGGAGAGCTGCAAATCAATACAGGGAAATTATTGCAAAGGGACAGTACGGAAAAATTAAATGTTGTAGTACATGCTATGAGACTATGCCACTCACAAAGTAATATTTTCCAAATATTATGTTGCTGTTGTTTCCCCTTTGATGAATCATATCTTAATTTGATACTTTTAGCAGATGTTTTTCTCAATGAAAATGGAAAATTGCATAATGTTAGAAAAATGGTGGGAGTTATCAAAACCAATGTAGGAAAGATTTTTATATTAGTCAGGTTTGTAGTGGTGAAGCAAAAAACTTGTTAATGATGGGGTTTAAATTTCCGAAGTTTTGCTACATGGTAGATTTACGGAAGGAGACATTATTTAGATGGGAGTTGGCATGAACCAAAATACTTTAACCAAGATTATTGAAGAACAGACAAACAGAGCATTATGGGAAGTGAAAAATGTAATTGATTGCGTTTCGGAGGAATTATGGAATAAGAAATATTGTGAGATGTCCTGCTGGAAGCACATATACCATATGTTGCATTCACTGGATTTATGGTATATCAACCCAAGAGATAAGAATTTTCGTGAACCGGATATTCATGAAAAAGATTTGAATGATTTAGATATTGTTTCCCATAAGGTTGTTTCACGAAAAGAGATTGAATCTTATTTTTCATGCATTGAAACGAAAATTCGTGCGTACATATCTGAATTGACTGACGAACAATTGCTAGAATATCCTTCAGAGTGTGAATATTGTAAGTTTACTTTGATTTTGGCGCAGTTTAGGCATTTACATAGTCATATGGGAATGATCATGGGGTTTGTGATTAATGATACGGGTTTATGGCCTAGGGTTTTAGGGTTAGAAAACCCTTTTCCGGATGGGCAGTATGATAAATATTTATAGGGGAATTCTTTTGGAATTGTAGGGAGGAAACAACGTTTTAACCGATATGGGTACTAAAATTATAGGTACTGTTAAGAAGCAGGAAGGAAGATTTACTGATGTTGGCTGATGAATTTATTGAGAAACATTGGTATACAACAACAATGATTATTCGGGGCAAAGAAATTGATTTGACTCAAACTGAGGGATCCTATTTTAGTAAAGGAGAAGATATCATTGGTTTGATTCATGAACCCAAAGACAGAAAACTTCAAAAGGTTGTCCTCATAACAACAAATGATAATATTAATGCAATTAGATTTTATCAAAAAAGAGGATTTGATATGGCGCATTTGTTTCATAACGCTTTAGATATGTCAAGAAAAATAAAGCCAGAAATCCCCTTAAGCTGTGCTATGTGTTTTTGCAGTAAATGGAGAAAATAGAAAACAATCTAAAAGGCGAATTAGAATTTTTGTGCTATCTGCATAGGAGGCGTTATCCTGCCGTAATTCCTGTTACATCCAATTCAGGTGAACTTGTTGTTACACTTGATTCAATTTGGGAAAATATTATGCAAGTGTTTTTAAGGGGGCTGACGGAAATTCTATTGAAGATACCGAATGTAGCGACTATTGCGAGTAAAACATGGATATGGAGATTGCGCTGTCCTTTGTCGTTCTCGCTGCCATGGATTGCCCCGCATTCTCTTGCCAACAAAATTCCTCTGCACATAATCCCTCGCAACTTTCTCTGCAAGTTCATAACTCCATTCGCTGGGGAGTAACGCGTTTAACATTCTTGCAAGCTGTGGTTTCTGCCCTTTCTCTGACAGTTCAACGGCATTCCATAAAGTGGAGTGGTCAAATGCCGGGAACTGTTAATCAAAAGGATTCTCCAAGATATTTTTAGAAAACAAATGTGAGTTTTGTCGAAAAGGAAAAAGTTTGTTATTTTTAAATTTGGCTTCAAAATAGCTTTTTTTATTAAGACACATATATGCAAACTTGCTATAATAGATAAGAACGTAAGGAGGATACACAATGAGAGAACAAAAGGAAATTATACAAGATGTTATAGATTATATTGAGAAAAATTTAGAGAAAGAAATGAACTTAGATCATATATCAAAAAAGATTGGTTATTCCAAATTCTATCTTAATCGTTTGTTTGCAGAGTATACAGGAATTACAATATATAAATATTTACAAAACCGTAGACTTACTGTTGCGGCTGAAAAGCTGGTTAAAACAGATAAACCAATATTGCAAATTGCGTATGAAGCCGGATATGATACGCAGCAATCATTTTCATTTGCTTTTAAGCAAGTGTATTTATATCCACCTAAAATTTATAGGGATATTGGAATTTTTATGCCAAAAAAAAACAAGATATCTATGTACTTTTCTTATATCTCTAGTCACAAATTTGTTACGAAAATCAGAATGAAGGAGATTGCTGCATGAGTACGGTTCCGTATGTTATTGAACAAACAAGCCGTGGAGAAAGAAGTTATGATATTTTTTCACGGTTACTATCCGACAGAATTATTTTTTTGGGGGAAGAAGTAAGTGACGTGTCAGCCAGTTTGATTATTGCTCAAATGTTGTTTTTAGAAGCACAATCCCCCGAAAAAGACATTCAGTTTTATATAAATAGTCCTGGCGGTTCTGTATCAGCCGGTTTTGCTATTTATGATACCATGCAATATATTAAATGTGATGTTTCGACTATTTGTATTGGTCTTGCTGCCAGTTTTGGAGCTTTTTTATTAGCCGGTGGTACGAAAGGAAAACGTATCGCTTTGCCAAATGCAGAAATAATGATACACCAACCAGCAATTCATGGAAATGGTATTCAAGGACAGGCAACAGATATACAGATAGCATCCGATCATATTCAAAAAAGCAAAGAACGCTTAAACTCTGTTTTAGCGAGGAATACCGGAAAAAGCATTGAAGAAATTTCTCTTGCGACAGAACGTGATAATTATATGTCGGCAACAGAAGCAGTGGATTTTGGATTAATTGATAAAATTATAGATAAGCGGTGATATGTTTTGAATAAAAGGTGAACAAACTTGTAAAAGCTAGTAAGGGTGCGAACAAAAATCCGGACTGCCATAAGACTCTGAAAGGGGTCTTTTTTTCTGTGTTCTTAAGGAAAAAATCAATTGCATTAGAAGGGATTCGCTAAACATACCTATATATTTTAGGAAAAGCCGTAGAAAAAGGAGAGCTTGAATGATATAATGTGTTGGCTTACAGAGTAGTGAAATATAGAACGGAAGTGTTATTTAACCGTGAATAACATATTTGCAACGTAGAGTTGACAATGTGCAATTCAGAAAAGATAGATAGTTACAACCTAATTTGATAAGATTGACCCATCAAAATCAAGGGGGACACCTATATGACATTTGGAGAAAAATTGTTTAAGTTAAGAAAAGAAAAAGGATTTTCACAGGAAGCGCTTGCTGAACAAGTCGGAACAACCAGACAGGCAATTAGCAAGTGGGAAAACAATCAAGGATTTCCAGAAACGGAGAAGTTATTGCAATTATCTAATCTTTTTGAAATATCCATAGACTTTCTGCTGAAAGATGAAAAATCTTCTAATGATGTAAATGAGAAAGGCTATTATGTAAGCAAAGAAATGGCAACAGGGTACATTGCAAATCAGAAAAAAGTAAGCAGCTATATTGGTATGGGATTTATGTTTTGGGCATTGGCTGGAATACCTTATGTCATGTTTACAGCTAATTTGACATGGCGTTTTTTGGGAATGGCGATTTTCATTATTGTAGGCATTGGTTCTTTTGTTTTAGGGTCATTTTCAGAGGAACAGAAATATAAAGTTTTGAAAGAAGAGCCACTGATATTGGACTATGGGTATCTGAAAGAATTATCTAAAGGATATCAAGCAAAAAGGGGAATTTATGTTGCACTGTTTGTTCCAAGTATTATTTTATTTATAATTGGTATTTTGGCTATTTCCTTAACTATGAGCGGGAAATTTGCTTGGTGTGAATACCATTCATTTGTGTTTTTGGGATTTGCAATGGGACTTTTCGGCTTTTGTTATTGTGCCGGAGTTATTGACGCTTATGAGCTGTTGATTAAAAACGAAGAATATTCCTCACGTTTATCCTTTAAGATAAAACATAAAATAAAAGATAAAATCAATAATCTTTAATCGTGTCAATCCTTTGAATTATGCAAACACGGTTGTCAACAATGTACAGATTCATACTTAAGAAAGAGGGATTGTTTCGACAGTCCTTTTTTCATGCCTTGAAACTTACAATTAAAGGAAACTTAGGACGTTCGTACTTAACTAACTCCCCAACTTCTATACAGAGATACCAACATAATTTATAATTTTCTCTTTTACTTTTCTTTCATTATTTTATATAATGGATAACAGACGTGCAATTCGCAGATATATTATGCATAAAAGTGTTAGGTGGTTATAGGATAAGCAGGGAGAAGAACGAAATTAAGAACGGGTTGTTTGCTGAACAGAATGATACAGATAATCTGTCAATACAGGATATATTGAATGATTCGATATAGATGGTACAAGATTTTTAGTCCATGTGAAAAATATAGAAAATTGTGCATTTGTGAAGTATAATAGAGAAAAATTCTATATATGAGAGAGAGGAATTATATTATGGCGCTTATTAAATGTCAAAAATGTGGAAAAGAAATTTCAGATAGAGCAAAAAAATGTGTTGGCTGTGGCTGGGAAGTCAACTTAGGAATACAAAATACGAAAGAGGATGAGGCGGATTTTAATGATACATCCTCAAATATATATATGTCTCATATTGAAGATGAACGTAAAAAGATGCTGATAGAAGCGGAACTTGAAATAGAGAAAATGAAAGAAGATGCAAGGAAAAAGATTGAATTAATGAATGATTCCGCTAAAGTCATGGCATCACAAAAACAGAAAGAACTTGAATTAGAATATAAAAAAAGAGAGAAGGAACTTGTTCAGAAAAAAGAATCTTTGGAAAAGGAACAAAAGGAATTAGAACGGGCAAAAAAAACACAAATTTCTAAGATGCAACATACAGTGGCATCTGAAAAGAAAATTACATTTCCAAGTGTTAATACTTTTGTTATGCTACTTCTTACTGTTATTATGGTATGTTTTATGGTCATAGTTTGGAGAAGATTGGATAAATTCTCTACAGAAATAGACTTTTTGGTAACTAATAATAATCAAATAAATTCTCAATTGCCCCAAAATGTGCTTGATGAAGAATTAGAAAGTACTGATAGTCAAGAAGATATTTCTAATAGTGATTTAAAAAATGGTGTAGATGAGATTACTGGCGGTAAGGAAATAGAAATAGTTTCCGAAAATGGTGAAAATGCTAATGTGTCTGATGAACAGGTTACAAGCGATGAAAATTTTAATGTAAGTTTTGAGTATACTGGAAATGAGGTTAAGTATGATAGATTAATTATTTACATTAAAATAATTAATACTGGAAACACACCCTTTTTTTTAACTTCTCAAAAATTTCATTTTATAAATGATATAAGTATTGAAAAATATTATTCAGAATTAGATACAGAAATTCTTTCCGGGAAGTCCTCATTGCTTGAAATTAGGTTTGATATAGATAAACTTAAGGCAGCAGGAATATCAACGATTGATAGCTTTACATATCAGTACAACATAGCAGAAGATGCAGATAGTAAGGATTTGATTCCGGGTGAAATTACATTTAATGAGTTAGGGATTACATATTAATTAGGAGGATATAAGATGGCGTTAATTAAATGCCCTGAGTGCGGAAGGGAGATTTCAGATAAATCAAAGATATGTATACATTGCGGGTATCCGCTAGAAAATGAAAAAGATAAAAAGGAACTATGTGTAAAATGTCCTGAATGTGAAAATGAAATAGAGAACAAGGTGAAAAAATGCCCTTATTGTGGATATCCAATAGGTAAAAAGTTATATATTCAGAATACGATACAAGGTATTTCATTTCCTGAAAAACCTTTTTCTACCGGTAGTTTCCTGAATAAGAATAGTAGAATTATTGTCGCTATTAGTATTTTTTTAATTATTGTTTTAGGCGTTATGTTCTTTTTTTTGCAAGGGAAAAAACAAGCTTCAGGTGAAAAGATTGATGAGAAATCCCAATCCGTATCCGATTCTTTAGATATAGGCTTACAAAGTGAAAAAAGTGCGATTGAAAGCATGGTGAATGATTTTTTTGCGAAATTGCAAAAAGGGAATTGGGAAGGAACTCAAGAGTATCTTACGGAAAAATACAGTTATTTAGAGAGTAATCCATTTGGATTATCGACAGAAAGTAATATCAAAAAATTGTTTGAACATTATAACTATATTTTGATAGATTCTAAAGTGAATGATGAGAGAGATACTGCTTTTGTAAATATTGAAATTAGTCATCCTAATCAAATAGAACTATTGGAAGCCAGTATTGCGAATTTCAGTTTTAATGATGGAAATTCTATAGAGAATGGTTTTATGAATAAATTAGAAGATTCTGATATAGGAAATATGGTAACAAGTGGATCACTTAATTTAGTTAAAGTGGATGGTCAATGGAAAATAAACGTGGATGATCTTTTTACTTCATGTATTTTTTATGGATTATCGGAAGAAACTTCCTTTGAAAAAATGGCAGAAAATCAAAAAAAGCAAGCTGAAGAAGATTTATATATTAAGGAGATGATAGATTTAGTTGATTATCGTGTTGGGATAATGGAAGGATATTCTGGTAAGGTTCCAGGTATCAATAATATTTCTATTAAAAATAATGGTGACAAGCAAATTGATTCCTTGACATTAGGCATAGATTTTTTAGATGAAAATGGAAATGTATCATTGTCAAAACAAATAACGATTTTGGGGGTATTTGATAATCCAATTTCCGCTGGTTATTCATGGAAAATGGAGAAAGATAAATTTTTTGAAATAGAAAATGTTCCGGACAATATTGATTTGAATCGTGTAGTGGTGTCAATAAATGAAGCACAATTATCGAATGTTGATACCTCTATACATAGAACGCCGGAAGAAGAATATATTGATCAATATATTGAAGTTACAAACTATAATGTTGGTATGCACACTGGTTATAGGGGTAAAGAACCGGGGATAAGTGATGTGTCTATCAAAAATATTGGCGATAAGAATATTTCCGAACTAACACTAACTGTTTATTTTCAGGATGAAAATGGGAAAAATATAGCAGAAGATTCATTTATGTTCATAGGAGGTTATGGGGGCGGGGATACATTAAAAGCAAACTATTCGTGGAAGATGGAAAGCAATAGATATTATGAGTTTAAAAATCTTGCTGATGAGGTTGATATATCACGAAATAATGTAAAAGTTACAGAAATCAAATTTGAGTAGCTAAAATTATACGGCATACGCTAGTTTTTTGTATCTGGATAAGAATGAAGTGTTGAAGACTACGCTCCGTGTGAGTAGATATACTTATTGTTTGCATTGTGTATTAAGTGGAATGACCCCAAAGCATTTACTGTATTTAACGGGGCACTTGGATATTTGTGTTACTTTGAATATTTACACGCATGTAGACTTTGATAATGTCAAAAAAGAGGTTAAAAGCCTTGAAGAAGTTGTCCTGTCAATTCAGGAAATGATGGTTGTTTTACAGAGAATGACCATAAATATATGTGGCAAATCGTGTCGAATCATGAAAAGTTTGATGATGCTTACAGTAACTTTGTAAGTAATTCAGTTTTTCAAAATGCCTGTAGTATTTGTATTTTGCGGATAGGGACTTATGATGCCCGGCAAAAGAGGATGATGAACTTAGAAATGGAGTGATTTTTCGGCTTTTTTTATCTAAAATATTGACATAGATCCATTTCCGTGATATGTTGCTTGGCAGAAAGATAACGGAGGGAGGTGGGAAATGTGCTCTGCCATTTAGTGATTGATTTAAACAAAGGACTCTGTACAAAGTCTGATGAAGGGACGAAATTTGTACAGAGGTAAAAACATCGTCCGCATTGGATTTTGTACTTTTTATTCTAAAAAAAAGAATAGAATGGAGAAAATTCAATGGAAGAAAAATCATTTAAGAAGTATATCATTTTGTGGGTAAGCCAGAGCGTATCAGGGCTTGGAAGTTCCATGACCGGGTTTGCACTTGTTTTATGGGCGTATGGACAGAGTCATTCTGCAATGTCCGTTTCGCTGATGTCCTTTTGTAATTATGTGCCATATGTATTTTTGAGCCTGTTTGTTGGCAGTTTTATAGACAGACATAAGAAGAAAACGATCATGCTGGTTTCGGATAGCGTTGCTGCGGCTGGTTCACTGGCAGTATTGGCATTTCTGCTTGCAGGAAGTCTGAAGGTCTGGAATATTTATGCCATAAATGCAGTGGTTGGTATAACGAATGCATTTCAGCAGCCTGCGTCCGCAGTGGCAACTGGAAGGCTTGTACCAAAGGAGAAGATTTCAAATGTCAGCGGTATGAATTCTTTTTCCAATAATCTTATCGTGGTATTCAGTCCTATGCTGGCGGCTTTCCTGTTTGCGGCAGGCGGGCTTCCTCTGATCCTGCTGATAGATCTGGCGAGCTTTGTCTTTGCATTTTGCGTATTGCTGTTCTTTATCACTATCCCAGAACAGGAGCAGGAAAAGAAATACAGTTCTCCATTTGCCGGAATAGCGGAGGGATTTGATTTCCTGAAAAAGGAAAAAGGCATATTATTTATCATGCTTACGATGGCACTGATCAATTTCTGTTCAAGGCTGACTTATGAGAATATTTTATCGCCAATGATTCTGGCAAGAAGCTCTGGGGACAGCATTGCACTTGGAACTGTAAATGCTTGCATGGGCATAGGCGGGATTGTCGGGGGAATTATTGTTTCCATGAAAAAAGAAAGCAGCCATAAAGCTGTGGCAATTTATGTCTCGGCGGCATTGTCATTTTTGTTTGGTGATCTGATGATGGCAGTTGGGAAAAATGTTTTATGGTGGTCGGTTGCGGCGGTCGCAGCCAGCCTGCCGATTCCCTTTATTATGGCAAACCAGAATACGATACTGTATCATAAGGTACCTGCGGCCATGCAGGGGAGGGTATTTGCCGTCAGGAATGCCATCCAGTATAGCACAATTCCGGTTGGCATTATCCTCGGAGGTTATCTGGCAGATTATGTCTTTGAACCTTTTATGGTTTCCGGGAACAGGATGGCAGGGATACTGGGAACTATCGTAGGGGTTAGCGCAGGAAGCGGCATGGCGGCAATGTTCCTGTGTACCGGGATATGTGGCTTTACGGTGAGCATAGTATCCTGTTTCAACCGGGAAATAAAGAAGTTAAACTGATGGACTAATATGAAGGGGGATCTGTCCCTCGAGAGGATTTCAAAGTTTGTACAAAGGACAAAAACTGATATAAGATATGTCATTAGTTTCTAAGGGACAAAGCTGTTTTTTGGGCTTTGTCCCTTTGTCTGTGTTATAATGCTGCTTTCGGACACATCCTTGGTGTGCCACTGCTGGGCATTTTTACATCTCTTGCTATGGCATATGCGGGTGTTCTCTTTCCTTTTTTATACCGCATACGAATGCTCATGTACGGTAAAGAAGAAAGTAACCGAAAACAAGAGATAGACCGCCAGCACCACACTATTCCGAATCAAAGAAGCTAAAGACCAAAAGATAGCTAGTTATACACATTCCCATAATGCCGACTAGGACGAAATCCCTCTTTCCTACATACATATAACAGTTGCTATCTTGACCATCCAAGGAAAGTTTTATATATTTATGGAAACTTATGAAACGATTTTAGTTTGCGAGGTATATTATGAGAGAAAAATATTGAATGTGGTAGCCCAACTTATCAACCGATATGGTTTGAAAAAATTTACGGTAGATGAAGTAGCTGTAACTTTACGCATTAGTAAAAAACAGTTTATCAGTATTTCGGTGGGAAAGATGAAATGATACATGAATATTTTGTGGCAAATTTAGAAAGCGATAAGCAGAATATGAATAAAGCAATGCAGGAAGCAAATGGTTTTAGAAATAAACTGTATGCCCTTGTGTATACTAATCGTTGCTATAGATTATCGATATTCGTAATGGGTGAAGCAAAACAATTCTATCCAGAAGAATGGGCAGAAATTGAATCTTTAAGAAAATAGAAATTAGCCACACTAAATAAATTGCTTAAATGTGCATAAAAAGACGGTGTTATAAAAGATGATGTGTATTTTGGTACTCTTACTGCTATGTTGGAACGAAGTAGTGACATAATTCTTGATACTGATTTTTTGTTGGAACATAAGCTCCATGTGGCTTAAGCTATTGACGTTGCATTAGATATAATTTTATATGGAATTGAAAAGGGGAATAAAGATGATTAATAATTATGAATTGCATGTACGCTGTATAGGATTAGAAAACAATGATATATTCCCGTTAGAAAATACGGGCAGAGGGAAAGATATATCACCGGCATTTGAGTTTGAAAATCTTTCTCCTGCGGCAAAAACTATTGCTATTACTTTGGAAGATATTAAGCATCCTCTTTTCAAAAATTTTACGCATTGGGTTATATGGAATATTCCTGCATCAAAAAATATTATTGGAGCAATTCCTCATGGAAAAAATGTTGGCGCTCTTAATAGTGCTATTCAAGGAATTGCCTATGGTTGGCACAAATATGCTGGCCCTAAACCACCAAAAGGAAAGCAACATCAATATCGTTTTACAATTTATGTGTTAGATAACATACTCTCTTTAAGTCCTAACTCTACAAAAAAGAAGTTTATTAAATCGGCAAAAAATCATATTTTGCAGAAGGGTATTGTTACCGGATGGTTTGAATAAATACTCAAAAATGGCAGTTTATATTTTGCCGTTTTTGAATATAAAATTGTAGTTGTAAACCATGCACCGCCCTATGTGGGAGAAAGGGGGAATCATCTATGCCTTGCATAGAAGCATATGAAGAATACCCCATAACGATATGCGGTCAGACAGTTATTTTTACCAATGGGGAGCTTGCTATCCCTGCCGGAGTACGACCGGGTATCAAATTCGCAGGACTTTGCGGCTCCTGGAAAAGAAAATGGAGGTGTTTTCGTATGGGAAGTCCGAATCTTTTACCCTATGAAACGATTGTCCGGGCGATCAGTGGAGATCCAGAAGCCGTGGACGAGGTTTTACGGCATTACAGCAAGCGTATCCGAATCGCCGCTATTGAAAACGGGTACATCGACAGGGATATCAAGGCAGCATAAAACAGCGGCTCGTCGCTGCACTGTTCAAGTTCCGTTTTGATGAACAGGAAGTGTGAAAAGTTGTTTCTATTTTGGGAAAACGGATACATAATAGGCAATGACAAATCGGGATTTGAGGAGGAGATATATATTATGAATATAGGATTTTGGTCATGTATAATTTTGGTTATACCATTTGCGATTATAGGTGTGTTATTTGCAATTTTTAAAGAAAAAGCAGCAAAATTTGTTTCAGGATTTAATTCATTTTCTAAAGAAGAACAGGCATTGTATAATAAAGCTCATATTTCTCGTGATATAAGAAATCAGTGCTTTATATGGACTGCTATAATGTTGGCAGGAGCGTTATTATCCTACTTTTTAACCCCATATATGGCTATACCAACCTATATTATTTGGTTAGTTCTGTTTTTTGGAGAAGTCCACTTTGATAATCATAAAGCGTTTGAAAAATATTTATATAAGTAAATTCTGATTTGTAGAATTGCAGCCGGCTAAAAATTGAATAATCGCCGTTACACAGGATGGCACACCAAGACAGGAAATCAAGAAAAGGTTTCCTGTTTTTGCGCCCGTTTTTGGCAGTTTTCAACTTTTTAGTGGTGTGGGTAGTGAAAAGAAGAATAAAGAAATTTCCAAAAATCACCGTCATTTTTGCTTTGCTTGGTGTTGTAGGTAGTAGGGGGAGAAATACCGCCGCTGCTTTGGCAAAATCCCCAAATCCACCCACGAAAGCCTGCAAATAAAAAGTCAAGCTAAATTATAAAGAACATTGAAAATTTTTACAGGTTGAAAAAGGGGTATTACAATAAGACCGCCAGAATATGCCGGTCTGAAAGAGTGCTGTGTGATGGTTAGTTTGATGTGGGAAGAGCGGCGAGATATTCTTTCAACCTTCCATAGTAAATGTGTAGAAATTTGTTGGCGCCTGCCGTCATGTAGACGTAATAAGGTTTGCCTTGTGCTCTTTTCTTGTCCATGAACAGATATACAGCGTCATCCGGTTTGCTCTTGATCAGTACATTCATGATCTGGAACAGGGTTTTGCGTAATGCTGGCGAACCGTGCTTGGAGGCATGTACACTTTTTTGGGAATAATCTCCGGAATCATTCACGAATGGATCTACTCCAGCAAATGCCGTGATTGCTCCTTTGTGAGTGAAACGTGTCACATCACCGATTTCAGCCATGAGCTGAGGACCCAGAGACGGCCCTACACCTTTCATCGCCATGACAGCCGGATATTCCGGGAGTTTAGAGGCGGTTTCATTCATAAGCGAGCGTAGCTGTTCAACAGTCTGTGACGCGGCGTTCAACTGTCCGACGGCCTGCTTGATGATATGCCTGGTAAAGCTGTCCTTTGGAAGTGAGGGAATGAGCTCCTTGGCCTTTCCGTAGATTTCTTCAGCTTTGGACTTGCTGAAGTTGTACTTCTTACGGCTGCACCACTTCTGATAGTGGTTAGTAAAAGCAGTCAGGGACAATTTACGAACACAATCAACATGCCAGTAAGTGTCAATGAAGTCCACCCATTTCTGGCTGCCGTCCTCGCGGACAGATGGGGAAGATCAAATGGCTTTCCAACCGTCTTTCCACCGGGACGGAGGATTGCTACCGTGCTTTTTCGTTTGGAAACATCAATACCTACTGCGTTCATGTTCATAAAAATGTCACTCTTAAATAAAGATTGCAATTGGTCAGTGCCAGTTTTACTCATTGCCGATTCAATCTACTGTGGTGTGACGCGAACGCACCGAGAGGGCGGCTCAACCTGCATAAAACGAACGCTGCGAATGAGGAGCTGGTTATCAGACTTTCGTACGGACGCGAAGCCCAAGGAGGTTTCCGATATACCGATTGCTCTTATCATTCTAACAGCTTAAGCAATAAGATGGATAATTCCTTACTGGCTGTAAGGAATATTAACCATAAATCTATTGTAGTAGTAGGTTTACAGCCATGAAAAGATACAACACGCCCCACCGCCACCGGGTAATCAAGACACACATTGAGGACAGGGAACCGCCAAGGTTTGAATAGGTGATCGATGGGTACAGCGGATTCCTTTTTGTGGATAAGGACTGCAACCCTCCGGTGGCCATGCATTGGGAACACCGATTCAACCACATGGTCAAGAGGTACAACGATATCTATCGGGTGCAGATGCCGAACATCACACCCCATGTCTGCCGCCATACCTACTGCAGCAACATGGCGAAGTCCGGCATGAACCCCAAGACGCTCCAATACCTGATGGGGCATAGCGATATCGGGGTGACGCTGAATACCTACACGCATCTTGGCTTGGAGGATGCCACGGACGAACTTCGGAGAATGGAAGAACTGGAGAACGCCAGAAAGGAACTGGAAAAGAACAAGGAAGAGAAGCCCGTATCACAGAAAATGTTCTGGGCGATCTGAATAAAGAGAGTTTTGCGCGCTGCTTCGGCAGGGCATTTTTTTAATTAACTGGTTATTGTTGAACTATCATGTCACTATCTCTGTGAGTAAAACTCGTGTCGGCTATTAGTTGGGTAAATCAGTGCAAATCGTGGCGTTGTGAAAAGTGCCTTACTGCGGTTTTACTACCGTTCAGCCGATGAAAACTAATATGTACAAATCCCCTTTTCGGGGGTAGTAGAAGGCACCATGCAGCATTGCAGGTGCCTTTTTGGAATAAAACAGTTTTGTATTGTTCCGTTATTTTGGCAAATGTTGTTCCGATATTATTGATATTGTTCCGTTAAAGTGGTATACTATATCTTAGATTGGAGGGATCGTCTATGTTTATGACAGTAAAACAGGCTTCTGAAAAATGGGGCATTTCTGATAGAAGAATTCGAGTTCTTTGCTCTGAAGGGAAAATTCCAGGTGCGTACCAGGAAGGACGCGGTTGGAAAATTCCTGTGGATGCAAAGAAACCAGCTGATGGTCGTTACAAATCAAAGGAGAGCCTTTTGGCGCAAATCGACCGTAAAAAGGTTGAGTTGGACGGCAGAAGACCTTTGACAGCGGGCGAAGTGGCAAGGCTTAACGAGGAGTTTATTGTGGAATACACATACAACTCTAACGCCATCGAAGGAAATACACTTACTTTGCGCGAAACAGACTTGGTACTCCGAGGTCTCACGATTGACCAGAAACCGTTAAAGGATCACATGGAGGCAGTCGGTCATAAAGAAGCATTTGATTTTGTGAGTGAACTTGTGAAAGATAATGTTCCGATTAGCGAGAGCATCATCAAACAGATTCACTATCTCGTCCTTGCCGATAAGAAAGAAGACCGTGGTGTCTACCGCAGAGTTCCGGTTCGTATTATGGGCGCACAGCATGAACCTGTGCAGCCGTATCTTATTGAACCGAAGATAGAACAGTTGTTGCGTGATTTTGCTGAAAGTAGAGAGCATATCGTAACAAAATTGGCTCGTTTTCATATCGAGTTTGAGGGCATCCATCCTTTCATTGACGGTAATGGCAGAACCGGAAGACTGCTTGTAAATCTTGAGTTGATGAAAGCAGGATTTCCACCTATCGACATTAAGTTTACAGATAGAATTGCCTACTACAATGCATTTGATGAGTATCATGTAAAACATAATCTTTCCGCGATGGAAAATCTTTTTGCAGGATATATTAATGCAAGACTGGATATGTATTTAGATATGTTGCAGGACTAACCGACCTGCTTTTGAATAAGGAGGTCACCTATGCCTTTTGAGATAGTAAGAAATGATATTGTAAATATGCAAGTGGATGCGGTGGTAAACACTGCAAATCCGAACCCTGTCATAGGCTCCGGCGTTGACAGTGGAATACATAAAAAAGCCGGACATGAGCTGCTTGTGGCAAGACAGAAAATTGGCTGCATTGAGTTCGGTGATGCGGTTATCACTCCTGGATTTGGATTGGATGCCAAGTACGTTATTCATACGGTAGGTCCCATTTGGGAGGATGGCAACCACGGAGAGGAGCAGATTCTGTCTTCGTGTTACAGAAAGTCCCTGGCCTTGGCTAAAGAGCATGAGTGTGAGTCTATCGCATTTCCTTTGATAGCCACAGGTAATTATGGCTTTCCGAAGCCTCTCGCTCTGCAAATTGCTGTCCGTGAAATCAGCACTTTCCTTTTGGAAAATGAAATGCAGATTTACCTGGTTGTGCTTGGTAAAGAGGCTTTCGTATTGTCGGAGAAACTGTTCAAGTCCGTCAGTAGCTATATTGATGAAAATTATATCTGCAGCAAAACGCTTGATGAATATGGAACGGAAAGCGTATATGGTTCACGGCTTGAAACAAGGCGGATAAGAGAACGGCTGAAACGGAACAATCGAATCCGTGAGGATATTTGTCCGTCACAAGCATTGGAAGAGTGCCTTGATATGTCCATTGGGGCAGCAGTTCCAATGGACTCTGATGATTGGGGACAGTTATTGAAAGATCTGGATGCAGGTTTTTCTGAAACGCTTCTGCAACTTATCGACCGCACTGGAAAGAAAGACTCTGAAATCTACAAAAAAGCCAATGTGGACAGAAAACTGTTCACGAAAATCCAAAATAATATGGATTACAAGCCATCCAAGACAACTGCACTGGCTTTTGCCTTTGCGTTGGAACTGGATATTAATGAAGCAAAAGACTTCATTGGAAGAGCAGGCTTTGCCCTCTCTCACAGTAGCAAATTTGATGTGATTGTGGAGTATTTCCTGGTAAACAGAAACTACAATGTATTTGAATTGAATGAGGTTCTGTTTGCTTTTGCCCAACCGCTTATCGGTGCATAAAAATGTCGCATACCATGCGACCATTCATTCTCCTGTTTTCTTATAATGAAATCACAATAAAAAACAGGAGGATTTCAAAAATGACAGAACTTATATTTATTTTAGACCGCAGTGGTTCCATGCCGGGACTGGAAAAAGACACTATCGGAGGATTCAACTCCATGTTGGTAAAGCAGCGTAAGGAGTCGGGTAATGCCGTAGTATCCACAGTGCTGTTTGACAATGAAACAGAGGTAATTCATGACCGTGTTGCTATTGCAGACGTACCGAACCTTACTGATAAAGAATATTTCGTATGCAATATTTCGTATGTGGCTGCACAGCACTTTTAGATGCTGTTGGTGGTGTAATCCATCATATCGGGAATGTTCACAAATATGCCCGTAAAGAAGATGCGCCGGAAAAGACCCTCTTTATCATCACCACTGATGGTATGGAAAATGCCAGCCATCGTTATACCTACGATAAGGTGCGCCATATGATTGAGCGTCAAAAAGAGCGTCACGGTTGGGAGTTTCTTTTCCTTGGAGCAAACATCGACGCAGCGGTAGAAGCCAGAAAATCGATGGCTGCCAACTATCACTGTGATGAGGTTGGAACGGCACTCAACTACGAAGTCATTAGCGAGGCAATTACCAGCGTAAGAGCGTGTGCAGCGCCGCTTAGTGCTGACTGGAAAAAGAAGATTGATGCGGATTATAAGAAAAGAGGTGGCGAGAGATGATTGGAGCAATCTTAGGTGATATCATCGGTAGTCCTTATGAATTTGACTGTGGTAACAAGAGCAAAGATTTCCCTTTGTTCTCCCGAAAATCTACCTATACGGATGATACCGTAATGACTTTGGCGGTTGGTCTGACTATTCTTGATGCACAGCCGAGTGCTTCGGATGATTGGATTTTGCGAATCCTTGCTAACGGTATGCGTCAGTTTGGAAAGATGTATCCGAATGCCGGGTACGGAGGAATGTTCCGACAGTGGCTCCGTAATCCTGAGTGCCAGGCTTATAATAGTTTTGGCAATGGTTCTGCAATGCGTGTTTCCACGGTAGCATGGTTATATAACGATATCGATGCTGTCAGACACGCAGCAAAGCTTTCTGCCGAAGTTACCCACAATCATCTGGAAGGAATCAAGGGTGCTGAAGCAACTGCTAGTGCTATTTTTCTGGCAAGAACCGGACACAGCAAAGCGGAAATTAAAGAATTTATTGGACACGAATTTGTTTATGAGTTGAATCGTACTTGCGATGAAATCAGACCAGGATATTTTCATACAGAAACCTGCATGGAAACCGTGCCGGAAGCCATCACGGCTTTCTTGGAAGGAAACAGCTTTGAAGATGTTATCCGTACCGCTGTATCCCTCGGTGGTGACTGTGATACACTGGCAGCAATTGCGGGCAGCATTGCAGAAGGCTTCTATGGCGTCCCTGCTGAACTGAAGGAAGAATGCTATAAACGTCTGCCGGAGCCGTTGCTTAAGGTGTTGAATGCGTTTGAGGAGTACCTCGACCGAAGATAATATTGCTGAATGTATGCTGGATAGTAAAGCATAGTGACAGCAACCGATAATTTTACAACAACTTCAAAATAGAATTACTGAAAAGAGGAAAAGACTATGTTTTACGAACCGCAGACATTGATTATTGTATATAAGGATGAGATGCTTGCCAACCAAATGAAAAAGATGATTGAAACCAAGGATGATACTGCAGATTCCGTAACCGGAACATGTGATAATAGTATCAACGTGGTTGCATGGACTGAAAAGGTGTGGCTTGCAAATAAGAAGGCCGGAAATATCACATCAAAGGTTCTCTTCTTGGGTGATATTAAGGGAGTAGATAAACTGATTCCAGTGCTTGATGTTAAGTTTGACAGGCATGGTATCCGTTATGGATGGGCTGGTAACCAGGCGGTCATCTATGTGTCTCCAAGTGAGATTAAATCCATTGATAGTTATCGTGCTTTTCATGAAGAATTGGAAACGTTGCCTGCGCCGCAGGTGGTTAAGGACGCCATTAAACCAAAGGCCGTAGTTAAGTCTGAAACAGAATCTGTAGAGGAAATGCTGGTTGAAATTCAGCCTGCTGAATCAGAGAAAAAAGGCTTTTTTGCCAAAGGGAAACATATAGCGAAGAAAGTCGGTCATACCATCGGAGATGCTGTCACAGATGCAAGTGAACGTGCTATGGTTTTCTCAGAAGAGAACTTCAGAAACAAGAAAGAGATGGAACGTCAAATGCTGTTCTTTGGAGTGATTAGTCTTTACAACGAGGGACTTGAAACGTTCATGAAATCATAAAGGTGATGTGTATGGCAGAATTACAGGATGTAAGATACGGCTGGGATTTTATGGCCAAGCTGATGGGTGCTGACTTGGCAGGTAGAAGTGCTTACACAGACTATGCCTCCAACGTATTGCAGAATCAGCAGATAGCCGCTCAAAATTTACATATACAAGAGATTAATGCGGCAATCGATGAATTGGCGACAAGTATAAACGAGCATCCACACTTGAATTTGGGTGTGGAGCAGTTTAAAGGATATGTGGCTGAAGAATTTGTTTCAGGTACTTTCAATATCGATGCCCTTAGAAAAGGTTCTAAGCACATGGCTTTTACACTGCAGGACAATGGCTACGGTAGTGTTGATATCGGTACTAACTTTGGAAAAAGTTACAGTCTGAAATATGCTAATGTAGCTGAAAAAGCTGAAAATTATCAAGCAGTCTTAAACGGAGATACACGCTTGTCAAAGTATCAAGGGCAGGAACGACTAATTGCACCAGAACAGGTTGACGAGGCAAAAGCTTGGGCAGCAAGACGAGCCGCTAAAGATATGTACACCAGACCCGATGCGGCAGCGGCTCATAAAGACACTGGAAAACATTTGGTAGGTGTCGTTTCTGATGGAGAGGGTGTACAGAGCCAGGAGTTATCTATTAAGGGATCAAAAGCAATCGCAAAGGAAGCGAAGAACGGTGGCTTTGACCCGGAGAAACATGGTATCACCAAGGATGCATATCTTGCGGAAGTTAGAGTTGATTATCTTAACCAGGCAGTGAAGGCGGGGTTAACAGCAGCAACGATTACTGCCATCACACAGTTGGTTCCGGAGTTGTATAAGGCGATTGACTATTTGATAAAGAACGGAGAAATTGATGTAAATCAGTTTGAGAAAGCGGGCGGTAAGGTTATCTCCACAAGCGGTGAAGTATTCCTTCGTGGTTCTATTGCATATGGTGTAGAAATGGCAATTCAAGAAGGTCTTCTCGGCGATGGTTTGAAAGCGGTTAATCCATCTTTGGTCGGTGTTGTTGTGACCGTTGTTCTCGGAACAATCAAGAATAGCATTCTTGTTGCGGCAGGAAAAATGACATCAGCAGAAATGGGTGTCCAATTTGTTGATACGCTTGTTGTTTCATCGGGATATTTGGTTTCTATGAAAATTGGTGGTGCCATTGCACAGGCCTTGTTCCCAGAATTGCCGGGCATTGGCTTTGGGATTGGCAGTCTGTTAGGTTGCTCTGTTGCTGCTGTGTATAACATCGGAAAGAAAAAGCTCATCTCGTTCTGTGTGGACACTGGATTTACTTGTTTTGGTTTGGTAGAACAGAACTATGAACTTCCTGATGAGGTGCTAAAGGAACTCGGCATTGATACCGTGAAAATTGGCAAAGCCAAAGTCGGAACAACGCAAATAAAAAGAACGGAGCCTATCACTAATGTGGGTAGGACATCCTATGAAACTGTTAATATGACCGTTTTGCGTAGAGGTGTGATCGGGGTTAATAAAATAGGGTATGTTCTTTAGTCAGGAGGATTAGGACAATGATAAATTTAGGAAAATTGAAGGAAATAAAAGATTTGCGAAAGGTATGGCTGCATGAGGCATTGGACTTTACTCCTTGGCTTGCAGAAGAGGATAATCTTGCGTTGCTGGCGGATGCTGTTGGCTTGGAGATAACCATCGATGAGACTGAGTCCAGCGTTGGGGATTTTAATGTTGATATTTATGCAATGGAGACTGGAACTGACAGAAAAATCATTATTGAAAATCAGCTTGAGGATACCAACCATGACCACTTAGGTAAATTGATAACATATGCGTCTGGCAAATCCGCTGATATTGTCATTTGGGTTGTTAAAAGAGCGCGTGAAGAACATCGTGCTGCCATCGAATGGCTGAACAATCATACCGATGAGAATATTGCATTCTTCCTGGTAGAAATCAAGTTGTATCAAATCGGCAATTCAGATATTGCCGTTAAATTTGAAGTGGTAGAAAAGCCAAATGACTGGACGAAGGAGATTAAAAGAAATACAAGCAATTCCCCTACGCTGCAGGCAAGATATGATTATTGGGTTGCTTTTAATGATTATGCGTTCCAAAACAATGCGTTTTCAAAGCAGTTCAATAAGCGAAAGGCAAGTACGGACCATTGGATGACAATGAGTGTGGGTTCATCAGCTTGTCATATCAGCATTAATCAAATTCGAAAGGATAATCTGATTGTAGTTGAGTGGTACATTTCTGATGATAAGGAGTTATTTCATAAGTTCAACGCACACAAGGTGGAAATTGAAGCAGAAATGGATATGAAACTTGATTGGCGAGAATTGCCTGACAAGAAGGCCAGTCGAATACTTATTACTCATCCAGCGGATTTTGAAAATAAGGATAAATGGTCTGAGCAGTTTGATTGGGTAGTAGATGTTGCTTTGAAAATGAAAAAAGTGTTTAAGAAATATTTGTAGTGTATAATAAGTGATAATGAGATAAATCCGAGGGTTGAGGGAGTGATTCCTTTTGACTCTCGGATTTTGCTTTTGGGTATCCATCTTGGCTTGAAAAGAATAAGATTAATACGCAAAACTTCAATCACACAAGTGGATTTAATTTTGCGTTCGCAAAACTTTATAGACTTTTGCGTAATTTTGTGATATAATATTCAACAGAGAAGTTTGCACCTCGAAAAAACGGAAATTACAGATATTCGTGAGTGCATAAGAATGAAAATGGGGTCAAAATATGGAGGTAAAGCGAATGCGTTTTAGCTACAATAAATTGTGGAAATTATTAATAGACCGAGGAATAAATAAAAAGACCTTGCGTGAGACGAGTGGTATCAGTGCTACATCTGTTGCTAAACTCGGAAAAGGTGGCAATGTCAATACAGATGTGCTGCTTAGGATATGTGATGCACTTAACTGTGATGTTGGAGACATCATGGAATTTGTTCGAGAAGATAAATTTGACGAACAGGAACGAAAGGATGCACTTACCAATGGGTAATATCGATACATCCGTGGCAGGGGTTGGAAAATGCAGTGCCGTAGATGAGGCATTAAGCCTTTTTTATTTATATATACAAGAGACATACTCGTCTGAAGAGGTTGAATTGATTTGTAATGAATTAAAGGCTATTGCCAGACGAGAGGACTTTATTTGTAATAAGTTTGATTCAACCAAGCGTACATACACACAAGTTCAAGACGCTCTTTCCAAGATAAATGAAAAACAGAGTATAAGGAAAAGTAAGGGCGTATATTACACTCCAAATGATGTGGTGCGTTTTATTCTAACAAACAGTATTAAAGCTTCATTTGGAAAACTTACGGTTGCCAATATCAGTGATATGAGCCTGGATAATATACCGTACCGTTCATTTTGCTGTAATAAAACCGTATTTGACCCAACGTGCGGAGCGGGAGAATATTTGCTTACTGCACTCGAAATGAAAATTAATTTGCTGAAGAACAGGACAAATATTACAAATAATCTTGTGCGAAAAGCAGTATCCACTATTTATGGTAATGATGTGAATGTTGAATCAATCATAATTACAGAATTGAGATTGCTGTTACTCATTATAGAGACTTGTGGTGTGGCTTATTGTACTGGTCTTGGTAACATAATGAACAGGCGTTTTATATCGTTTGATTTTATTGCGGACGAAGCAGCGTTTGAAGATAAATATCATATTGTGGTAGGTAACCCACCTTATGTTGAAGATTTCAAGTCAGGTATTGAACTCAGCGATAGGTACGGAAACATATATGCCAATATCCTGCTCAATGCAGCTAAAAAACTCGAAAAAAATGGTACTATTGGCTTTATTATTCCGCTTTCATATGTATCTACTCCGAGAATGAAAAAACTTAGAGATGAATTAGGGTTGCTGGTTTCGGAACAGTATATTTTGAGTTTTGCAGACAGACCGGATTGTTTATTTGATTCGGTGCATCAGAAATTGTGCATTTTGATTGGCAAAGATAAAAAGTCAGAAAAGACCGTTTATACTGGAAATTATCAATATTGGTATAAGAAAGAACGTGCTACTCTTTTTACAGACATTCAAATGGTTAAAAATAAGCACGAAAATGCAGATTTTATTCCTAAACTGGGAACTGAGCAGGATATCGTCATATACAAAAAGATTACTGACACAAGAAAAATGCAGTCAGTATATGATATATCGAAAAATGGGACGGAGTCTGTATACTTAAATCGCCGTGAAGCATTTTGGATGAAAGCTTACAGAGAACAGGTGGATGACCCAGAATATAAGGTGTTCAGTTTCAAAAGTCCGATAGAGGCGGATTATTGTTATTGCCTGATCAACTCTTCCTTGTTTTGGTGGTACTGGATTAGCGTGTCTGACTGTTGGCACGTTAGTAAAGATTTAAACGGCTTCATGATGCCAATGAAGGTAAATATGGCCGGAGCTACAGAATTGGCACAAGGCTTGAGACAGAGATTAGAAGAAACAAAAGTGTATGTAGGTACAAAACAAACGCAGTATGAATACAAACATCGAGAGTGTTTGGAGGAGATTCGTGCAATAGATGATTTTATAAATGCTGCGTATGGATTAACTGAAGCCGAAAGCAACTATATAAAGAATTTTGCTATTAGGTACAGAACAAGCGGAGGAATTGACGCAGATGAAAATAATTGATTTATTTGCCGGGTGTGGCGGATTATCCCTTGGCTTTATCCAGGCAGGATTTAGCGTAGAGAAGGCGGTAGAATATGACCCTGTAATTGCAGACACATATCAGCGTAACCATCCGGAAGTTGATGTGATTGTTGATGACATAAAAAATATAGACACTTCTGATATGTTCGTTGGAACGATGGCGGATGTTATTATCGGAGGGCCACCGTGCCAAGGATTCTCTATGGCAGGCGCAAGAATCAGACAGGGATTTATTGATGACCCGCGAAATTATCTTTTCAAACATTATTTTAATGTTGTAAAAGCGGTTATGCCTAAAGTTTTTGTTATGGAAAATGTAAAAGGCATATCTACAATGCAAGGTGGAAAAATTTTTGAAGAAATCAAAAGAATTTTTCAAGACCCTGAAGTACTTAACGGAAAACCGTATTGCATATATCACAGGGTAATCAACGCTGCGGACTTTGGAGTTCCTCAACGAAGAGAAAGAATGATTATAATAGGAACTCTTGTTGACGAAGCGGATATTGATACCTTGTGGGAGAAAACCATAAATGATATAAAAAACGAGTATCCTACCTATTTTGACGAAGTAACGGTTTTGGATGCGATAGGAAATCTTTCGATGACAAGCGAAGATGGAGTTACTGATAATCCGTTACCGGAAACTGCATACGAAAAGTATTTGTCCACCGATGCACAAACAATTACAAACCATACGCGGTCACGTCATTCAAAGGTTGCAGTAGAGAGAATGAGTCAAATTAAAAATGGAGAAAACTTTACAGCATTGAATGAACAGATTAACTCTGTTCATAGTGGCTCATACGGTAGGTTGTGTTGGAAAGAGCAAGCTTCAACAATCACTACAAGGTTTGATACTCCTGCAGGTGGTCGTTTTATCCATCCAGATGAAGACCGGACACTGACGCCAAGAGAAGCAGCACGAATTCAAAGTTTCCCTGATAGCTATGTTTTTTATGGAGATAAGCGTTCGATAAGTCGTCAGATTGGAAATGCGGTTCCACCCAAAGTATCATACTTCCTTGCAAGATTGGTTAGGAATATATTGGATGTAGAAAATAGCGAGAACATTGGAGACTGATTTATATGAAGAACCTATTGTTCACAGGTAATCCAGCGACTGGCAAGACTTTTCTGGCCAGAGCCGCCGCATATTATCTGTGTTATGAAAAATTGAATATAGATAGCCTCCAATCAAAGGACATCTATAAAGATTTGGATAAAATCGAGGATTTCATTAGTAGTGATAGATGTGAGTTTATTCAAGTTTATCCGAGCATGACCTATGAGGACATTGTATATGGGATTGATATCAAAGCAACGGGAACAATGACAGTAGATTATGTGGAGAAGCGTATAAAAAAACTTTGTGACCGGGCTGGAACAACGGAAGAACTTTATGCAGTAATTTTTGATGATATTTCAAGGGTTGATGCGGGCGCATTGCTTGGGAATCTGATTTATGCTATGGAATTCAGAAATGAGACTGTTCCCCTTTCGGATGGATCCGTTTTGTGCATCCCGGATAATGTTATTATCATTTTAACAGAGTGCAGAAATTTCCATGCAGGGCATCTTGATTATGCGTTGAGAAGAAGAATGGACTATGTTGCAGAGTTAAAATCAGATCGGGATGTACTTGAAGGATACTATGATACTGTTAATGCGAATGCTGGACGTATCATCATCGACATATTCGATAGCATAAAGGAATTTATTACTACAAATGCAGTCCCTGGAATCCCTGATGTTGTAGATAAATATATGCCTGGACATGGTATGTTTATGGTAGAACGCACGGGAACAGCGTATTTTGTACTTGATAAATTTAAGCAAAAAATGATATATCAGATTTTCCCATTTATTAACAATCTTTCGTCTTTGGGGATTTTGCGTGGGAATATCGAAGTATATGAAAAGGCGCTTGAATCAAAGCTTAATGTCGGAATATCCGGTTTGAATCGTATATCAGATATTAGAAAGGTCATGATTAATTCAGGCGAACGTGTTGAACCATATTCATTGGAAGATACCGTAAGGTATTATGAAAACGAAATTATCTCTAACCGTTGTTCTGACTATAAGGGGCTTTTGGAGAGCGTTATAGACGCAATTGTGTTGAATGGTGTTTTTCCGTGCGATATAGCCACAGATTCACTTTTATTCAATATTGAGATTGCATCGGTTCCGAGCAAATCTGTTCCAGTTGCCTATGCCTCATATTTAGTTAAAATGAACGATGCACCAAGCTTTTACTATGAAACGTCAGTTAAGGGCAAAGACAGGAGAAATTCCCATGCCTATTATTCGACTCGTCCAGGAAATGTAGGAAGATGGGCGGAACGTTCGGATGTTGCAGCGTATGAGATATCGTACACAGACGGCTCTCCGAGTGATACATACCTTCCGTTGAATGGGTTGAGATTGCATACATTTACAGTCAATAATGTTTGCAAGGATAATAACCCTGCGGAAATCTATGGTGCCGTGTACAGATTGTTGCTGTACTATTTGAAACTTTATGAAATGAATATTTCTCTGGTTAAGGGTCATAGTGACGCATATGGAGACTTGGATTCGTTAATTCAGTTGGAAATAAAATATCTCGAAGCTCTACACACAGGTTTAAAGAATGTTAATGCAGCAACACAGACTGAACGAGAGAAAGCACGAATTGATTATTTCGGAACGAGAATGATGAATTTGCACACATTATGGACTCAGCAAGGAACTCGGATTCGGGTCAACAAAGAAAAATTCGATGCATTGGTTTCGGGAATATCTGCATTTGATACTGATGCATATGAGGATATTTTTAACGTCACGAATGATACGGAAAAAATCATAGAGATAAAAGGAGTTGTAAAAATGACTGATTTAAAAGACTATCAACAAATCATGGAGAATATAGGTGTTCGCCAGATGGTATTCCAAGGTCCTCCAGGTACTTCAAAAACTTTTGAAAGCAAGAAATTTGTGTTAAAACAATTAAATCCTGAATCCGATGCATTGGCAGCTCGTTTTGTTAGCCAGGAAGATATTTCTGTTGCATTGGATGAATATAAGCTGAATGAGAACGACTATGCTAATCCTTCAGCTTCATCCAAATTATCAACTGGTGGTTGGGATTTGGTTCAGTTTCATCCGTCATATGGATACGAAGATTTTATCCGTGGCATTGAAGTAAAAGCAGATGGAGGTCTTCCATCTTACAATAGTGTGAACCGAATATTAGGGAAAATTGCTGAGTTCGCTAAAATTGCAGAAAAATCCAATCCTGCTGAACCGCCGAAATTTTACCTTGTTATTGATGAGATAAACAGAGCTAATATTGCCACTGTTTTTGGTGAGTTAATTTATGGTCTGGAATACCGTGATAGCAAGGTTTCTACTCCTTACGAAGTAGAGGACAAAGTTAGCACTCCTGCAGCAAGAACAAAGGATATTGTTCTTGGCAAGAATTTGTTTATTATTGGCACCATGAACACTGCTGATAAATCTATTGACTCAATTGATTATGCTATTCGTAGACGATTTCTGTTTGTTGATAGTCCAGCAGACAGGAATGTGGTTATTAGCTGTTACCAGAACGCTTCGGAAAATGACGATGAAAATTCTATCGAATTGTTGGTATTCGATGCTGTGCAGGCAATATTTGATAATGAAAGTTATTTCAATGATGAGTATCAGAAAAGTGATGTGCGTCTCGGACATACATACTTCCTTCGCAAGCGCAAGGTGGGTTATGAAGAAGATTTTGTGGAGCGTTTCGTTTTCCAGATTATCCCTATCCTCAGAGAATATGTGAAAGACGGCATTTTGGATACTATTGAGGATTTGATTGCTGCTGAACATACTCCTTCCGAAATTAGAGATGCCACAGACCGTGGTGAACGAGTACGCTTTATTAGTGATAACATCATGTTATATGCGAAAGAATTCGGAAACATGACCCGTGCAGGAAAGCGTATCAACAACGAATATGTTGGAACTTTCATTGAAGAAGTGAGGACAAAGATAGGATACTGATAGGTAGGTGACGTTATGGCATGTGATGTAATAATACACCAAATAAATGACTGGTCTGCACTAAATAGCAGAGACGATGTATGGTCTAAAATTGACTTGTCAACGCCAGAATTTAATTTTGGAATTCATAAATTTCAAGGTCGTCTTTGGAGTAGCGGCTATGTTGGCGTTGGTAGACTTCACGATAAGAATGGACGCTATCTGCAATCGGCCGGAAAAGAACATATTGTTGTAGTAACTTCACAGTATGGTATGGAACCCTGGCGTATGCTTGAAACAGTAATGACAGACGATGAATATGATGACTATATTGCCGAAATGGATGCGGATGGAAGGTCTTTATTCCATGTGTTTTATGACCAGCCGCTTATTAAACTGTCTCAAGACATAGAACAGGACGGAGAACTCTTATATGCATTAAGTTTTATAACTTCCTGCTATGGCCTATGCAAAAAAGGTTTGAAAAAAACAATGTTCCATCAAGAAAAAAACTATTCTTCAAAGGTCAGAGGGAAGATTGAAATAAAAAAGAATATACGGATGAACACTTGCAAGGGCAGAAATGACAGGTTCTATTGTAAATATATTGGTTTCACGGAAGATAATATTGAAAATAGAATATTGAAGGCAACTCTGCTGAAATGCAAAGAAATTATAGGAAGACGCTTTCCTGCTACATCCGAAGTTTCAAAACGAGTAGCTTACTGCATGAATTCATTCCGACGTGTTCAGACTGTTCGCATCAAAACCAGTGATTTTAATGGTGCAGACGCATCGGGATTGTATATGTATTACAAACCGTTGTTGCAGCAGGCAAAATGTATATATGGTCAAAAATACTATGCTTATAAAACCGAGGAAGGTCAATCGGTTGCAAAGAGTGTGTTTACAATTCCATATATGATTAACATGGAGGCTCTATTTGAGTTTTATACTCGTATAGTTCTTAAGCGAACGATTGACCAAAATAAATATTCGTTGGACAGTTATTCAAAAAGGTTGTTTGTTCAAAAGGATGTTAGTGATGTTTCGGAAGTTGAGAGAGGCATACATCTGATGCCATACTGTATTCCAGATATCATCATTCGAGATAACGAAACGCAGAATCCAGTTGCGGTTATAGATGCAAAATATAAACCGAACACCAGAAGTGTCAGAGCCGATACACACCAGTTACTTTCATATGTTCTCTTAACAGGTGTAAAAAAATGTGGTTTTGCTTTTCCAGGTTCTGAGAGCAGAGCAAAGATAATGCGTTCTACAGAAACAGCAGCCTTGCCGTTGTCGGTCAATGCAATTAATTACTATGAACTGATTTTTGGTAATGACTCTGACAACGCTGCGGAGGCTTTGAAGGCAATATTACTGTGAGAGGAATTGCGATGAAATACTATACTGTATATCGTGAGGATACTGAAGGAATAAGCGCATTCGGAAATGCTGTGCAATGCACAGAAATTCTTGGTTTAAAGAATGCACGTCAATTTCATGCATTTGTTTCAAAAACAAGATCTGGTTTGCGAAAGCATTATAAAGTAGTAGTGGAAGAAGCTTACGAGGATGAGGAATAAGGCATAGATGGAGATATTGTAACATCCACCAAGGAGGGTAGAATTATGGCAGCGCATCGTTCATTTGCTGAATATGTAAAAAAGAGATTTGATAATAATTTCTGGGCGGCTACCGAAAGCTACCTGGAGGCAAACCTTGATTCCTTGGGCATTGAACTGAGGAGAATCCATCGTGCCGGAGAAACAGAAATTTCCGACGTTAAGGTAGAACACATGTGGGTTGAGAACAAACAAGGCATGGAGATACATTTCGATGTGGCAGTATCTATTTGGTTTGAAACTCACGAGGGAGATTACCACTACGATGATTACGATGAAAACATCGTGTGGATGATAGCTCACTGTCGCGGTGATCTGGATAAGAACCTTGACGATTTTGAAATTCTGAGGGTATCGAAATATAATGGAAAAAGTCGTGTGAAGAACCCGATGGATGATTCGCTTGTTCCCATCATTCCGTATGAAAGAGTCTGTGAAAAATTGGACCTGTTGACAAATTAAAGAAAAATGAACTCCCATATGGTATAATTATTATATCAATTACAGGAGGTCAT
>CAJUFL010000049.1 GCA_910585605.1 uncultured Lachnospiraceae bacterium
ACAGCTTATTCAAGTGCGCCAATTTATGGTTTTCCTCTACTTTCTTTCACACTATGTTCCTCCTAGGAATTAATTTTTAATAGTTCTATGAAGTCTTGTTCTGAAAGTGCACGACTGAAGAAATATCCCTGTAAAACATCACACATTTGGTTTTGCAGGATTCTCAGCTGTTCGATGGTTTCGACGCCCTCTGCAATTACGGTGATACCAAGCTGGTGTGCAAGGTTAATAATTGTTCCGGCTATGTAGGAATCATTTTTATTTTCACAGATACCTGCAATAAAGGATTTATCAATTTTTAATGTATTGATTGGGATTTTGGTAAGGTAGCTGAAGGAGGAATAGCCTGTGCCAAAATCATCTAAGGCAATATGAATGTCTAATTCCTTCATGCGGTTGATAAATGCAAGATTATGATCAAAATTAGTCATCAATACACTTTCTGTCAGTTCAATTTCAAGATATTTAAGAGGCATAGTGGTTTGTTCAGGGAGAAATTCAATTGCTTTTTGTAAACGGTCACCACGAAGCTGTGCGGTAGACACATTTACGGAAATCTGTAGTGGTTTAAATCCTGCATCTATTAAGCGTTGGTTAAAGCTGCACGCCTCCAGAAGAGCCCATTCTCCGAGCTCATCAATTAATCCGCATTCTTCGGCAACAGGAATAAATTCATCTGGTGATACAAAACCGATGATAGGTGAGTTTAAACGCATTAGGGCTTCGCAGCCGATAATCTCACCGGTAGAGATATCTGCCTGTGGCTGATATAGCAGATAAACATCTTTATTATCAATAGCATCCCGTAAGATATCAATTAAATCATTTCGCCGGTTCACTTCATCTTCCATAGAGGAATCGAAGAAGGTATAACTGTTTTTACCTCTGGCTTTGGAAGCATACATTGCAATATCAGCATTTTTCATTAATTCACCCAAAGATAGTCCATTTTGAGGAAACAATGAAACACCGGCACTAATGGTAATATGTATGTTTTCTTCTTCCAACGTAAAAGTATGGGAAGCAATAGAGACAAGAGAAAATAAAAAGTTTTCTAATTCTTCTCTTGATTCTATGTGATTTCTAAGGATAACAAATTCATCTCCTCCATTCCTGGCAAGAATATCGTCCTTTGCTACAAGAGAAGAAAATTGTGTCGCCACTGCCTGTAGCAGCAGGTCTCCATAGTCATGTCCTAAAGTATCATTTATTGATTTAAAGCCATCCAGGTCGATAAAGATAATTGCATGGTTTTTAATTCCGTCTTTGTTGTCTGATATGATTTCATTAGCATATTTATAAAAAGCCATTCGGTTGTATAAACTGGTTAGAGCATCTGTATAGGCGAGTTTTTCGATATGCTGGTAATTATGTTCAAGCTCAAGCTGTTTTTCCTCTAATTCTGTTCTGGCTTCTGATACAGCATTATAATTTGTAGAGATAATTTCCATCATCTGGTTAAAATTGGAGGAAAGTAATCCGAATTCATCCTCCCGTTCCATCTGACAGTGGACATCCAATTGACCGTCTGCTGCATCCTGCATTTTCATACTCAGTTCCAGAATAGGCTGCGTATATTTTACTGCCAGGCTCTGACTGATATGAATAGAAAAAATGATAACGATAATAAGAAGGATAAAAAGGACTATGGGAAGAGTGGATAAAATGTTAGTATACGCAGAGGTATTCTGTTTAATAACATAAATCCAGTTGTATTCCGGTATCAGAGAATATCCATAAATATAATTCTGGTTTTCTGAAAAAATATTACTGATAAAATCATTCTTATCATCTTTCTTTTGTTCATCCAAAAGTGTGAGAATATGGTTAAAAAAAAGCTGATCATTTTCCACGGCAGAGTTGTCATTGAAAAGATATTGTCCTTCATAATCCATAATGAATGCCTCTTTTTTTTCGGAAAGAAAAGGCTCAAAATATTGGGCGGAAATATTGGAACGGACAAGTCCGATGATTTGTTTTTTGACAATGACGGGTGAAATAATGTCTAAAGTGTTTTTTGTGAAATTTGAGTTTGATATAACAGTGGTTTCTGTGTAGGATTCAATAGGTTCCTGCATAATTTCAGTCCAGTCTGCTTTGGCATCAGAAGAAGAAGCCACCAGATACCCATCTATATCATAAATATAGTAATTGACACAGTGGTTGAAACTTTCCGAAATCCGGGTAATGGAATCAGTTACATTACTGTTGAGACTAGAGGGATCATTTTGAATACTGTTTGACGGAGTAATTTTATCTAATATGCAGTTTTTGATATTATTGGTATCTGCAAGTATTTTTGTTTCGATGATCTGAGATTTAAGCTGTGATTGAAAACCATAGCTGGAATCCCTGACTGTATTTTTGACAGTCTCCCTGCTGACATCTGCATATTTGGTAGTTGCAGTAATATAGGCTAAAACAGCGGTGAGTATAACAGGGATAACCGCCATTAACAGAATGGAACTTTGCAGTGATTTTTTGATAGACATATGTAGGTAAATCCTTTCTGAAATGGTAATCTGTGGTAAATATGTATAATCAGATATACTGTAACCATATTGATTATATACAATAAGCAGAGATTATTCAATCAGTATCCTCAAATTTCGTGAAAAAGCCTATAAACTATTTGGAAAAGAATTGCAATTTATTGTTAAGGTATGCTATAATGTATTAAAATTTATGCGATAAAACAGTACAGCAGTTCTGGCAGAATATGATAATGGACTGTAGAATAACTAACACTATAAGGGGGCTATTATGTTCGGAGTATATTTTGGGAAATATCTGGAAGGAAAAGGAATTATATCAAATGAACAGTACAATGATATTATTTCAGATAGTAAGAATGCAAAGGTTAAGATGGGGTTACTGGCAGTAGAAGCCGGGTATATGACAGAAGAACAGGCAGAACAGGTTAACAATCTGCAACAGATGCAGGATAGGAGATTCGGTGATATTGCTGTAGAGAAAGGATATCTTACGGAGGATCAGGTAGGATCTTTATTGAAGAAGCAGGGAGATGAATATCTCTTATTTGTTCAGGCATTGGTGGAGAAGGGAATTTTGTCACTGGAGCAGATCCAGAAGGAGATTAATGCCTATAAGAAGTCAGGACGGTTTACCGCTTTGGATATTGAAGCGATTAAGAGTGGTGATATTGATAAGATAGTTCCTGTTTTTGTAAAGGAGAATTATATTCCACCTATTATAAAGGATTATATTGCATTAACGGCGCGTAATATGGTACGTTTTATTGATCGGCATTTTAGACTGGAAAAGGTTGAAAAGCTGAATGAATACACATCGACTTTTGTAGCGTCGCAGGAGTTGAACGGTGACCATAAAATATTTTCGGGTTTTTGCGGAGATGGAGAGGGAATCAAGCTGATTGCAGAGGCTTATGCAAAGGAAGAATTTGAGACGGTTGATATGGATGCTTTAGATGCGGCTTGTGAATTTTTGAATTGTAACAATGGTCTTTATGCATCTAAGCTGAGTTATGAAGATGTAGATTTGGATATGCTTCCACCGGTTATGAAGGATACTGTAACAACAATCTGTTCCGATGGTAATATGTTTAGAGTACCGTTTTACATTAAGGATAAGCAGGTTGATTTAATTATCTGTATTGAGTCAAAATGGAATCTGGATTAAATAATTAAAGATAAATGAGGTAGAAATGATATGGCAAAGATTTTAATTGTGGATGATTCAAGAACATCAAGAAAGATTTTAAAAGGTATTTTAGAAGGTGAAGGTTATGAGATAGTTGGAGAAGCAACTAATGGACAGGAAGGTTATGAGAAGTATATTGAGTTAAAACCGGATGTTGTTACGATGGATATTACGATGCCTGTATTAGACGGAATTGAGGCACTTAAGAAGATTAAGAGTGATCATCCGGATGCTAAGGTAGTAATGGTTACCGCAGCAGGTCAGAAAACAAAGATGGTGGAAGCGGTACAAAACGGAGCGAGTGAATTTGTTTCTAAGCCATTCGAGCCGGAACAGTTAAAGATGATTATTGATAAAGTGGTAGGATAGAAGAATTATCTAATAAGAAGTGAAAGGTTTTCTCTTTTTGAGAAGACCTTTTTGCTTGAAAAGGTGAAGAATGTTTGACTTCACTTTCAAGTTATTATATAGTAAAATCTATGATTGTATAAATATTAATTTATGTAATGATACATTAGGAGGATATTATGAGCAAGGTTAAGAGAGTATATGTTGAAAAGAAGCCTGAATATGCTGTAAAAGCAAAGGAATTATATGATGAAATGACAGAATATCTGGGACTGGATATCGAAAAGGTCAGAGTCCTGATTCGTTATGATGTAGAGAATGTGTCAGATGAGACTTATGAAAAGGCACTAAAAACTGTATTTTCTGAACCGCCAGTGGATTATCTCTATGAGAATACATTTCCCAAGGAAGCAGGGGACAGAGTTTTTTCTGTAGAAGCTTTACCGGGACAGTTTGATCAAAGAGCCGATTCCGCAGAACAGTGTGTAAAGCTTTTGAATGAGAAGGAAGAAGCGGTTATCCGATCAGCTGTAACCTATGTGATTACCGGTAAGATTAGCGATGAAGAATTTGATAAGATTAAAGCATATTGTATTAATCCGGTTGATTCCAGGGAAACTGATGATAAGATGATACCGGAAACATTGATTCAACAGTTTGAAGAGCCGGCAGATGTGGAAATTTTTGAAGGCTTTAAAGATATGGAAGAAGATGAGTTAAATGCATTATATGATTCATTAGGACTTGCCATGACATTAAAAGATTTTCTCCATATACAGAATTATTTTAAGAGTGAAGAGAATAGAGACCCGTCGGTAACAGAGATTCGTGTATTGGACACCTATTGGTCTGACCATTGCCGTCATACGACTTTTGCTACAGAACTTACTAATGTACAATTTGAAGACGGATATTATAAAAAACCGATAGAAGATACCTATAATCAGTATCTGGCAGATAGGGAAATCTTGTACAAAGACAGGGATGATAAATTTGTATGTCTGATGGATATTGCATTAATGGCAATGAAAAAACTCCGCAGTGAAGGAAAGCTTCAGGAAATGGAGGTATCCGATGAAATCAATGCCTGCTCCATTGAGGTTCCGGTCATGATTGATGGAGAAGAAGTAAGATATCTGATTCAGTTTAAGAATGAGACACATAATCATCCTACGGAAATTGAGCCGTTTGGTGGTGCAGCTACCTGTTTAGGTGGATGTATCCGTGATCCGTTGTCAGGTCGTTCTTATGTGTATCAGGCAATGAGGGTAACAGGAGCAGCAGACCCTACGAAGTCACTTTCAGAAACTTTGGAGGGAAAGCTTCCACAAAGAAAATTAGTTACTACAGCAGCAGAAGGATACAGTTCTTACGGTAATCAGATAGGGCTTGCGACCGGATTAGTAGATGAAGTATACCATCCTAATTATGTGGCTAAGCGTATGGAGATTGGAGCAGTTGTGGCAGCAGCTCCAAAGAAAAATGTAAAGCGTTTAACCTCTGATCCAGGGAATGTTATTATTTTGATTGGTGGAAGAACCGGACGCGACGGCATTGGTGGTGCAACAGGTAGTTCTAAAAAGCATACGACCAAGTCGATTGATACTTGTGGCTCAGAGGTACAGAAGGGAAATCCACCTACCGAGAGAAAGATACAGAGACTGTTTAGAAGAGAGGAAGTTGCCAGTATCATTCGTAAGTGTAATGATTTTGGTGCAGGTGGTGTCAGCGTTGCCATTGGTGAGCTTGCAGATGGACTTACGATTGATCTTGACAAAGTACCAAAGAAATATGCCGGTTTAAATGGTACAGAGATTGCGATTTCCGAATCACAGGAAAGAATGGCAGTTGTGGTTGATAAAGAAAATATAGAGAAAATGTTAGATTACTGTGAAGAGGAAAATCTGGAAGCAGTGGTAGTGGCAGAAGTAACGAAGACTCCTCGTCTTGTGATGTCATGGAGAGGAAAAGAAATCGTGAATATTGCAAGAAGCTTTATTGATACCAACGGTGCACATCAGGAAAGTGATGTGACGGTTGCCATGCCGGATGAAAATGCAGATTTTCTTCATGTGAAAGCAGATTTTACTGATGTAAAGAAAACGTGGCTTAATACATTAAGTGATTTAAATGTATGTTCAAAAAAAGGACTTGTAGAGATGTTTGACAGTTCCATTGGAGCAGGTACGGTGGTTATGCCCTATGGTGGTAAATATCAGTTATCTCCAACCCAGACCATGATTGCAAAATTACCGCTGGATAAAGGGGAATGTGATACTGTAACGATGATGTCTTATGGGCTGGATCCATTTTTACTGAGCTGGTCTCCATACCATGGTGCGATTTATTCCATAGTGCATTCCGTGGCCAAGATTGCGGCTTCCGGTGGTGACTGGAAAAAGATTTATTTTACGTTTCAGGAGTATTTTAAACGTCTTGGAAATGATTCCAGAAGATGGGGCGAACCTATGGCTGCACTTCTTGGGGCTTATTCTGCACAGATGGGCTTTGGTCTTGCTTCTATTGGCGGAAAAGATTCCATGTCCGGTTCGTTCAATGAAATTGATGTGCCGCCAACACTTTGTTCCTTTGCAATTGATGTGGCAAAGACCAGTGATGTGATAACCTCAGAATTTAAGGGGGCACAGAATACGATCGTTAGGGTTCCTGTCAAGAGGGATGAATACGGGATTCCGGATTATGAGGATATGAAAAAGAAATATTCCGCTCTTTATAGTGATATGCAGGCAGGCAGAATTTTATCTGCTTATGCAGTTGGATTTGGCGGTATTGTAGAAGCAGTGTCCAAGATGGGATTTGGTAATGGAATTGGAGCTGCCATTGATTCTTCAGTAACGTCTTCCCAGATGTTAGAAAAGGATTATGGTACGGTTATCTGTGAAGTAAAAGCATCAGATGTGGATAGTTTAGAAGTTCCGGCCAAATGTATTGGTCATACCACAGCCGATGGAATCTTCCGTTATCAGGAAGTGGAAATTACAATGGACGAGGCAGTTACTGCATGGACTAAAAAGCTGGAAAAGGTATTTCCTACATCTTCCAATGTGAAGCAGGAAGAAGTGAGTAATGATATTTACAATACATCAGATATCTATGTGTGTAAGAACAAGGTGGCAAAGCCAAGAGTATTTATTCCGGTATTTCCGGGCACGAATTGTGAATACGATTCAAAAAAGGCATTTGAGCGTGCAGGTGCTGAAGTAGAGACGGTTGTATTTAAAAATATGACTGAGAACAATATTTTAGATTCTGTAGAAGCTTTTGCTAAAGCGATTGCCCAGGCTCAGATTATTATGTTTCCAGGTGGATTTTCGGCGGGTGACGAGCCGGAGGGTTCTGCTAAATTCTTTGCTACTGCATTCCGTAATGCAAAGTTAAAGGATGAAATTATGGAGCTTCTTGATAAGCGGGATGGACTTGCACTTGGTATTTGTAATGGTTTTCAGGCTTTGATTAAGCTTGGACTTGTACCGTATGGAAAGATTACTTCCCAAAAAGAGGATTCACCGACACTTACCATGAACAGTATCGGACGGCATCAGTCTAAGATGGTATATACTAAGGTTGTGACCAATAAGAGTCCATGGTTGCAAAAAGCCGTTTTGGGCGGCGTTTATACAGTGCCTGTCTCACATGGAGAGGGTCGCTTTGTAGCAGGGAAGGAATGGATTGATAAATTATTTGCAAACGGACAGGTTGCAACCCAGTATGTGGATATCAATGGCAATCCTACAATGAATGAAGACTATAATATCAATGGTTCTTATGCTGCAATTGAAGGTATTACAAGCCCTGACGGACGTATACTTGGTAAGATGGCACATTCAGAGCGTAGAGATGATTCAGTGGCAGTGAATATTTACGGTGACCAGAATCAATTAATCTTTGAATCCGGTGTAGAATATTTCCAATAATGAGCCTGGTATCCTGCCTGATTATCAACGAGACAAGACACTAGTGTAATGTCTCGTTGATATTTGATAAAAATACGCAGGGTATTCGTTCATCTGCAAGGGAAAAGGAGCGGAAAATGCAGTATATTGTTACAAAAAAAGAAATGCAGGCAGTAGATGCTTATGCAATTGAAAAAATGGGGATTCCTTCAGCTGTTTTGATGGAGCGTGCAGCGCTTCAGGTTGTGGAAGAAGTAGAACGGGTAAATCCAGGCAAAGGAAGGATACTGATTGCAGTGGAAGGTGGTAACAATGGAGGAGACGGTCTTGCAGCTGCTAGGATTCTGCTTGAGATGGGATATCTGGTGGATATCTATTATGTTGGTGGTTTTGCCAAAGTTTCAGAACAGTTTCAGGTACAAAAAAATATTCTTTTCCATATGGGAGTGCGGCTTAGAAAAAATATTCCGCATAAAGAATACAGTGTGGTGGTAGACGGTATTTTCGGAGTGGGTCTTTCCAGGAAGATTGAAGGAGTACAGGAAAAAGCAATTGAGGCTCTGAATCATATGAGTGCAGTTAAGGTGGCTATTGATATTCCTTCCGGGATTGATGCCACTACCGGGGATATTTTGGGAATTGCTTTCCGGGCAGATTATACTGTTACTTTTGGACTTAAGAAACTGGGAATGTTTTTTTCGGATGGGATTGATTATTGTGGGAAGGTTATATGCAAAGATATCGGATTTCCGGAGATGGCGGTGAAACAGGTAAGGCCAAAGATTTATGCGTATGATCATTCGGATTTATATAGACTTCCCAAACGGATTAATAATTCGAACAAAGGAACCTATGGCAAGGTAGCAGTCATTGCTGGCAGTAAGAATATGTCAGGGGCAGCATTTCTTTGTGGGAAAGCAGCCTATTCTACCGGTGCAGGGCTGGTGAAAATATATACCCATGAAAGTAACCGGATGATTTTGCAATCCCAGCTTCCCGAGGCGGTTATGCTGACTTATCATGATTATGAGGGAGCACTTTCCTGTATTGAGGATGCAATGAACTGGGCAACGGTTATTGTAGTGGGACCGGGACTTGGAGTAGATACTACATCAGAGAGGATGCTTTATGAGTTGTTAATGAATGCAGAAGTGCCTTTAGTCGTAGATGCAGATGCACTTAACATTTTATCCAATAATATTGAATTATTAAATACAACATCTGTTCCAATTATTATGACACCGCATATGAAGGAAATGAGCAGGCTGATTCATAAGTCAGTACCAGAAATTATGGAAAAAAGATTCTATATTGCAAAACAGTTTGCGAAGAAGACAGAGGTAACACTGGTATTAAAAGATGCAAAATCCATCGTGACGAATGGCGGGGAACAGACGTATATGAATCTCGTAGGAAACAACGGGATGTCAACAGGAGGATCCGGCGATGTATTATCCGGAATTATCGCAGGTATGATAGCAGGAGGTCTTCCGCTTACGGAGGCTGCCAAGATAGGGACTTATGTCCATTGTCTTGCAGGAGATAAGGCGGCGGAGAAAAAGGGGAAATATGCAATGCTGGCTTCGGATATCATTTCCTGCCTTGGTGAGGTAATGGTTTCTTCTTGATCATGGAGTGGATGACCAGTGTGATTTTAATGTTGATACTATCTTTTATGGAAAAGGATATATGCCGTTGACGGAGAAAGGGAGATGACAGATGAGCGGATATTACCGCGTGGAGGCAGATATTGATCTGAGTGCCATAAGAACAAATATAGAAAGCATGAAAAGCTTTATTCCAAAGGGGAAGAAACTGCTTGCTGTGATTAAGGCCAATGCATACGGACATGGAGCGATTGAGGTTGCAAATGCGTTAGACGATCTGGCAGATTATTATGGTGTGGCATGTATAGATGAGGCAGTGGAGTTGCGGAATGCAGGGATAGGAAAGCCAATTTTAATTCTGGGTATGTCTGACGAAAGTGTATTTGAAGATGTTGTGAAATATGATGTTACCCAGACAATATTTACATTGGAGCAGGGAGAAGCATTATCAAGGGCAGCGGGAAAGCTTGGGAAAACAGCGAGACTGCATATTAAAATTGATACGGGGATGAACAGGATAGGTTTTCTATGTAAAAAGGAAAGCGTACCGGACATTGTGGCAATTTCAAAACTGCCGTATCTGGATATGGAGGGTATTTTTACACATTATTATAAGGCAGATTCCAAGGATAAAGCATCGGCAATGAAACAGCTTGAAGACTATACCCGTATGCTGGAATGGCTGGAGGAGGCAGGTGTTTACTTTTCTGTTCGTCACATTTCAAACAGTGCAGGGATTATGGAGATGCCAAACGATGTTTATGATATGGTACGCTCCGGTATTTCTACCTATGGACTTTATCCTTCGGAAGAGATGGATAAGGAGGCATGTGTTTTATATCCTGCAATGCAGTTTAAGAGCAGGATAACTTATATTAAGACTGTGAGTGCAGGGGAGACAGTTGGATATGGAGGGACTTACAAATTAGATGAGGACAAGAGGATTGCAACGGTAGGTGTTGGTTATGCAGACGGGTATCCAAGAGCATTGTCTAACCAGGGAAGGATGCTGGTACGTGGGCAATATGCACCAGTGGTAGGACGTGTTTGTATGGATCAGACGATGATAGATGTCAGTCATATCAAAGATGTGGAAATCGGTGATGAGGTTGTGATGGTTGGAAAACAGGGAGACCATATACTGAGTGCAGAAGAGCTTTCAGGAATGTCTGCAAGTTTTAATTATGAATTTGTCTGTAACATTAACCGCAGAGTGCCAAGGGTTTTTTACGAAAAGGGGAGGAGAATAGGAGAAAAAAATTATCTTTTGGAAAGAAGTCACGTAACAAATTGAATATCCGTCGAATACAATGGTAATACTTAAAATACCTGATGAGAAATATTCCTACAGGCAGAAAATATATTACATAATGATTGAATGTTTTGTGAAATCAGGAATTTATTAGTGGAGAGTGAGACCATTGCTTGTAACCAGAGGGGATATATATTATGCAGATTTAAGACCGGTAGTAGGTTCGGAACAAGGAGGCATAAGACCAGTGCTGATCATACAAAATGAAGCTGGCAACCGCCATAGTTCTACAGTAATCTGTGCGGCTATTACCAGCAGGCAGAACAAAGCCAAAATACCGACTCATGTAGAATTAACAGCAAAACGCTGTAATATTTCCAAAGATTCTGTAATTTTATTAGAGCAGGTTCGGACAATTGATAAGCAGAGGCTTCGGGAAAAAGTCTGTCACTTAGATGATGAAATTATGGGAACAGTAAATCAGGCATTAAAAATAAGCCTGTCTTTGTAAGATATCTGTGAAAGATTTGTTAACTGGGTTGACTAATGAAAAAAATAGTGATATATTTCATTAACAGAAAAAGAAGGTAGTAAATTGCTCGTAATGGCATGGAAGTAGATAATCAATTACTTTGCAATTGGTTATAAGAACAGATGAGCGGGCAAGCAGGCGATCAACTTGTGCGAATAACGGGCCAAGTGTAGATTTCGTGTATACATTTGGCGATTATCGCAGCAAACAAAGTTTGAAAACAAAATCGGTTATAATTAATAGGGGTACTAAGAAATAGATAACAAAAGCAAAAAAGAAAAGAGGTAATCAGGTAAATGTCGATTAGTGGACCCAGCAGCTTTAAATCATTCTTTAGTAAAAAAAACAATGAAGACCCTACAGAGGCAGTAGAGGAGGAGATTCTTTCCATCATAGAAGAGGGGAATGAACAGGGAACGATTCTGCCAGATGAGGCGGAATTGATTTCTAATGTATTTGAGTTTGGCGACAAAGAGGCAAGGGACGTAATGAGTCCGAGACAGAAAATCGTAGGATTGGAAACGGATTTAAACATTACAGAGGCATTGGATATTATGCTGGAAAACGGTTATTCCAGATATCCGGTTTATGAAGAGGATTTGGACAATATTGTAAGTGTTTTACATATAAAAGATGCAGTTTCAGCATATCTTTCTGATGTAAACCAGAGTGTCGGAGAATTAGGAAGTGAGCCATTTTATATTCATCCGACCCAGAAAATCAGCAAATTGTTTAATGAGATGCAGGCAAGCAAGATTCACATGGCCATTGTGGTAGATGAGTATGGTCAGACAGAGGGCATAGTTGCCATGGAGGATATCTTGGAGGTTATTGTTGGAGATATTTTAGATGAGCATGATGAGGAAGAAGAGGACATCATGAAACTGGCGGCAGGGGAAGGATATATTGTAAACGGAAGTGCTGACTTAGAGGAGTTAGAGGATTTATTTGGTATCCAGTTTCCAGATGAGGATATTGATACGGTAAATGGCTTTATGCTTTATGAATTAGGACATCTTCCAGAGGGAAATGAGCCGATTCATATAGTGTATCGGGGATTTTCTTTTGTAGCGATAGATCGTGGAGATAATATGATAAAGAAAGTTCGGATTCGTAAAACATCGGAAGTATTTGATGAAAAGGTAAATGAATAAAGGGTTTATGGGAATAGGACACCATACTGGAAGAAGTTAAGATTTCTTTGTAGTATGGTGTTTTTTGCTTGTATCATTTTTTTCTTCTTGACAAAAACGGCATAGTGTATTATTGTATTAAGTGGATAGAACAATGGAAGGAGGGACTATATGAACTGGGAATTAAAGTCTGACAGACCCATTTATACGCAGCTTTTGGAAGAGTTAAAAAGAAGGATCGTTTCCGGTTATTACCAGCCGGGTGACAGGCTTTTGCCGGTAAGGGAACTGGCACAGGAAGCAAAAGTAAATCCTAACACCATGCAGAAAGCATTATCAGAATTGGAAAGAGAGAATCTGGTATTTGCTGTCCGTACTACCGGAAGATATATTACGGAAGATGAGACATTGATTGAAGAGACTAAAAAAGGGTTTGCGGCATCACATATACAAACTTATTATAAAGAAATGAAAGCGTTAGGTTATGATAAGGGCGGCATGATACAATTGCTGTCAGATTATGAGGAGGAAACAACATGAGTTTAGTGGAATGTAATGCTCTTACAAAGAGATACAGCAAGGCACTGGCATTGAATCAGGTGAATCTGAATCTGGAGCCGGGGAAGATTATTGGTTTACTTGGACCAAACGGCAGCGGGAAAACAACATTTATAAAAATATGTGCAGGTCTTTTAACACCTTCAGACGGTACTGTTACAATCAAAGGGCTTCCAGTCGGTCCTGAGACAAAGGCACTGGTTGCCTATTTGCCAGAGAGAACATATCTCAGTAAATGGACTAAGGTGAAAAATATTTTGAATTTTTTTGAAGAGGTATATGAGAATTTTCAAAAAGACGTTGCGTATCGTATGTTATCGGACTTAAACATTAATCCTGAGGACAAGCTGAATACCATGTCAAAAGGAACCAGGGAAAAGGTACAGCTGATCCTTGTTATGAGCAGAAAAGCAGATTTGTATTTGTTAGATGAGCCCATGGGCGGTATAGATCCGGCAGCCAGAGATTATATTTTGAATACGATCATAACGAATTACAATCCAGAGGGAAGCATTTTGGTTTCTACACATTTGATAACGGATGTAGAGAATATTTTAGATGATGTGATTATGATAAAGCAGGGAAATATTGTGTGTCATGATTCAGTGGATAATATACGTATGAATTATGATAAATCGTTAGATCAGGTATTCAGGGAGGTGTTCCGATGTTAGGTAAATTAATCAAGGATGAAGTGAAATCGTACCGTTTTTCTTTTGGAATTATATTTTTTACAGGGATTATCTTTACAATTTTTATGAAAGGAATCTGCATGATTCCTTATCAGGGAGAAGCAAAATCAGTTGTCCAGGCATTTGCAATTTTCGGATATATTCTGATTCTCGCAGTGATGGGCATAGCAGCACAGGTGTTGGTTGTCATCCGGTTCTATAGTACCATGGTGGGAGACCGGGGATATCTTACATGGACACTGCCGGCAACCTCTGCCACACATCTCTGGTCTAAATTAATCGGAGGAACATTGTGGAAAACATTGACTATTATTGTGACGGTAGTACTGGTCTTAATCTTTTTTTCAGGGAATTACTGGATTTGGTATGAAGAGTTAGGTGCAAATACTATGGATATGCTCCTAAGAGGGCTTGCTAATGATATCAGGCAGAATGTGGATACAACGGATATTATTTTAATGGTTTTACAGTTGATCTCAGGGATCGTATGGTCTGCCGCAGCGTTGCTGCTGATTTATATGTGTATAGCCATTGGACAGTTATTTGGAAAATGGAGAATTTTAGCTTCTGTAGGCATTTATTTTGCAATTGTGATTGCGCTTCAGATAATCAGTACGATCGGTGTCGTATTGCTGGCTTTAGTACAGCGGGAAAACTATGCGGTAAATTATAATACGGCTCAGGATGTCATGTATTCGATGGTATCAATAATAATAGGAATTGCAGCCAGTGCAGGACTGTTTGCAATCACTAATTATATATTTAAGAAACACCTGAATCTGGATTAGTGCATGGCTGTTTTTCCCCTTTAAGATGGGGCTGTTACATTAAAGTATTATTTTCATTTTGCTTAATGTGACAGCCCCATTTTAGAGGGGTTTTTATATTTATAAATTTTCCACAAATACCAATAGCAGATTGAAAAAGCCTACGGTTACAAAGATACTGTTCATGGAGGAATACAGTAAAAATGTGATGATATTGTGAAATCAGAAAAGAGTACTTGCAATTGTTTAAAAATGGGAATATAATGTTCGATACCGAACAGTTTGGAAACAAACAGCTTGTCCTGGCAGCCGAATTAAGGTAAGCAGGAAGAAGGAGATGAGAAATTGACAGATAAAAATGAATGTGGATTTCCGATGGAGTGTCGACAGACAGAAGATGTAAAAAGGATAGGATTTCAGTTAAAGGTACTGGACCACATGTTCCGAAGGGATATGGAAGCAAATATCCGGAAAAACGGACTTTCCGGAATGTCTGCAATAAATGCGTGGATTATTGATTATCTGGCACACAATGAGGATAAGGACATTTTCCAAAAGGATATTGAAAAAAATTTTAAAATTGGGAAATCTTCTATAGCAGAAACCTTGAAAATGATGGAAAAAAAAGGGTTTATCATAAGGCAGTCAGTAGAGGGAGATGCAAGGCTGAAACAGGTAGTTCTCACGGATAAAGGAAAGGAGTGCGCAAGGAAGATGGAGCAGGGAAGAGATGATATAGAAAGAAAAATAGGTAAGGGATTGACGGAGGAAGAATTAGATTTCTTTTTCCGGATTATAAAGAAGATGCAGGATAATTTACTGGAATAACTTAGAAAGATAAAAATATAGTAAAATAGCCTAACTTTTAAAGAAGAAATGAATCATTATAAAAAGGAGTGACAGCATGTTAAAGACTTTAATGAAACAACTAAAAGAATATCGAAAAGATTCTATCCTTACCCCTTGTTTTATGATTTTGGAAGTCGTTATGGAAATGATCATACCGTTAATGATGGCATCCATTATTGATGATGGTGTAGAAGTGGGAGATCTCAACCACATATATAAGATGGGGATTTATATGGTGATTGCAGCGGGAATCGGATTAACGGCAGGAATACTGGGCGGTAAATATGGGGCAAAAGCTTCCGCAGGTCTGGCAAGAAATCTGAGAAAGGGAATGTATGAGAACATTCAGACATTTTCCTTTGCCAATATTGATAAATTTTCAACTGCGGGTCTGGTAACCCGTATGACAACGGATGTAACTAACATCCAGAATGCATATCAGATGATCTTGCGTATGTGCATTCGGGCATTTTTCAGTCTGATCTGTGCTATGTGCATGTCATTTTTTATCAGTCCGAGACTTGCAAGCATCTATTTGATGGCAGTGCTGGTTTTGGGATGTATACTGGCAGTGATCATTTCTTTTGCAATGAAATACTTTAATGAAGTATTTCCCAAATATGATGATCTGAATGAGAGCGTACAGGAAAATGTATCTGCAATCCGTGTGGTAAAAGCATTTGTAAGAGAGGATTATGAAAGAGAGAGGTTTACAAAGGCCAGCGGAAATCTTTATAAAATGTTTGTAAAAGCAGAAACCATTGTTTCACTGAATACGCCTGTTATGATGGCGACAGTTTATACCTGTATTATGCTGATTTCGTGGGTCGGGGCGAAAATGATAGTGGGTTCAGAGCTTGCCACTGGTGAACTGATGAGTTTGTTTACATACTGCATGAATATTCTGATGAGCCTGATGATGCTGTCCATGGTGTTTGTTATGATTTCCATGAGTATGGCCAGTGCAAAGCGTATTGCGGAGGTACTGGAGGAAAAGAGCACGCTGACAAATGCTGAATCACCGGATATGGAGGTGACTGATGGTAGTATTATCTTTGACCATGTGAACTTCAGTTATCATGAAGGTGCCGAGGAATGGGTGCTTAAGGATATTAATTTGGAAATCCATTCTGGGGAGACCATTGGAATTATCGGCGGAACAGGAAGTTCCAAGACATCTCTGGCCAATCTGATAAGCCGCATTTATGACGTGTCGGAGGGATGTGTTAAGGTTGGTGGCAAAGACGTCCGTTCTTATGATCTGGAAACCCTTCGGAATCAGGTGGCAGTAGTGTTACAGAAAAATGTTTTGTTTTCAGGTACTATTTTAGAGAATCTGAGGTGGGGGGATGAAAATGCGTCCAAAGAGGAGTGTATTCATGCCTGTAAGCTTGCCTGTGCAGATGAATTCATCGAAAGCTTCCCGGAAGGTTATGACACTTATATAGAACAGGGTGGAACGAATGTTTCGGGAGGACAGAAGCAGAGAATCTGTATCGCAAGGGCACTGCTTAAAAAACCGAAGATACTGATTCTGGATGATTCTACAAGTGCTGTAGATACGGCGACGGATGCAAAGATAAGGAGAGCATTTAAAGAGGAGATTCCGGGGACTACAAAGCTTATCATTGCACAAAGAATTTCCAGTGTGGAAAGTGCGGACCGTATCATTGTGATGGAAGATGGTAGAATCCATGGCTTCGGTACGCATGAGGAATTGCTTGAACATAATGAAATTTACAGGGACATCTATGAATCGCAGACTAGCGGCAGCGGTGATTTTGATGACTGATAAAGGGAATAAATCAGGAGGTGTAAAGAGATGGCAGGAAATAGAATTCCAAGAGGACAAAAACCGGCAGTAGAAAATCCGGTAAAGGTTTTAGGGCGGTTAGGCAGTTATGTAATGAAATTTTATAAATTCCATGTAATTACAGTGGTAATCTGTATTTTTATCAGTGTGCTTTGTAATGCACAGGGGACCATGTTTATGCAGACGTTGATCGATGGATATATTACACCGCTTTTAGGAAGTGAGAATCCTGACTTTTCCGGGCTTGCAGGAGCGATTGGAAGGGTGGCAGGTTTTTATGCATTGGGTGTTTTTGCTTCATGGTTCTATAATCGGCTGATGGTAAATGTTACGCAGGGGACATTGAGAAATTTGAGAAATGACTTGTTTTTGCATATGGAAGGGCTTCCAATCAAGTATTTTGATACCCATGCCCATGGAGATATCATGTCGGTATACACAAATGATATTGATACGCTTCGTCAGGTCATTTCCCAGAGCATGCCTCAGCTTTTAAACAGTGGAATTACGATTGTAACAGTATTTGTATGTATGATCAGGCTGAATATTCCGCTTACTATAGTTACGCTTGTCATGGTGGGTATCATGCTGGTGGTGACAAAAAAGGTAGCCGGAAGTTCTGGAAAATATTTTATACAGCAGCAAAAGGATATCGGTACTGTAAATGGATATATTGAGGAAATGATGTCCGGGCAGAAGGTAGTAAAGGTGTTTTGCCATGAAGAGGAAAGTGTCAGAGAGTTTAATGTATTAAATGACCGGCTTTTTGACAGTGCCTATCAGGCAAACATGTATGCAAATATGTTGGGGCCTGTCAATGCACAGCTTGGAAATATGAGTTATGTGGTGTGTACCATTGTGGGCGGTGTTATGGCACTTAATGGGGTTGGCGGACTGACACTTGGAACACTTGCCAGTTTTTTGAGCTTTAACAAAAGTTTTAATATGCCCATAAACCAGATCAGCATGCAGCTAAATTCTATCGTAATGGCACTTGCCGGAGCGGACAGGGTATTTCGTCTGTTGGATGAGGAACCGGAAGCAGATGATGGTTATGTAAAACTGGTGGTAGCAAAGGAGCAAGATGGGGAATTAACAGAAAGCGATAAAAAATATACCGGAAAATGGGCATGGAAACATGAACATCAGGCAGATGGAAGCGTTACTTATGAACCTCTTCAGGGCGGTGTGGTATTTGACGGAGTCGATTTTGGGTATGATAACAGTAAGATGGTTCTGCATGATGTAAAGCTTTATGCAAAGCCGGGACAAAAGATTGCATTTGTGGGCTCTACTGGTGCAGGTAAGACAACGATAACCAATCTGATCAACCGGTTTTATGACATTCAGGATGGAAAAATCCGGTATGACGGGATTAATGTAAATAAGATAAAAAAGGCGGATTTAAGGCATTCCCTTGGAATTGTATTGCAGGATACCCATTTGTTTACAAATACAGTCAGGGAAAATATCCGTTATGGAAATCTGGATGCAACAGATGAAGAAGTGGTTGCGGCAGCGAAGCTTGCCAATGCCCATAATTTTATTAAACATCTGCCCAAGGGATATGATACTGTGCTTACCGGTGACGGTGCAAATTTAAGCCAGGGTCAGAGACAGCTGCTGGCTATTGCCAGGGCTGCCATTGCCAATCCTCCTGCATTGATTCTGGATGAGGCAACTTCTTCTATTGATACGCGTACAGAACGTCTTGTACAGGACGGTATGGATAAACTGATGGAAGGCAGAACCACATTTGTGATTGCTCACAGATTGTCAACGGTAAGAAACAGTGACTGCATTATCGTATTGGAGCATGGGCGGATTATTGAAAAGGGAACCCATAATGAACTGATTGACCAGAAAGGAAAGTATTATCAGCTGTATACGGGAAAGACGGCATAATAGTACACTAGTGCATCATTTACTAAATAACTAGTCCTTTTGCTTGCTGATTTCTCTGAGAGAACTACTCCCCAAGCCTTAGTGCAGCCACTGCTACGCTTACGTTTGTGAAGCAGCGCTCTCAGAAAAATTTTCTGCGCAAAAGAACAGTTATTTAATGAACGATGTGACTAGTTGTAAGAATTGTTACAAAAAGAAAGATAAGGGGAACAGGAATTAATGTATTCGCAAAACTGGGGTGGGGAGAAAGGAAAAGGATATGAGCAAGAAAGATAAAACGATTGAGGTATTTAAAAATGCTCCAGTACCTAAGGCGGTCATCAGTAATATCATACCTTCAATTATCAGTATGATCATGGTATTGTTGTATAATCTGGCAGACACCTTTTTTATTGGACAGACGAAAAATGCATATATGGTGGCAGCGGTTTCTGTCGCTACACCGGTATTTTTGATTTTTATGGCAGTGGGAATGCTTTTTGGAATTGGCGGGACTTCCCTGATTTCCAGAAAGTTAGGAGAAGGAGAAGAGGAGAAGGCAAAAAAATATCTGCTTTTTGTTTTTGGACGGGGCTGGCTATCGGAGTGGCGGCCATGATATTTATCTGGATTTTTGTTAAGCCTTTATGCAGATTAGTGGGGGCCAGTGATGATACGGTAGAATACGCAGCTCAGTATCTGAATATTGTAGCAGTGGGAATCCCGTTTTTGATCATCAGTAATTCCTTTAGCAATATTATTCGTTCAGAGGGACGTGCAAAGACGGCTATGAGCGGAATGATCATTGGTAATCTGATGAATATCATATTAGATCCCATTATGATATTGGGGTTTGACTGGAATGTAGCAGGAGCAGCCGTAGCAACAGTAATTGGTAATGTTTTTTCCGCCGGGTTTTATATCAGCCATCTGATATCCAAGCGTAGCATACTGTCTATAAGGCTAAGAGATTACAGGGCATCGGATCACATTGCGACCGGTGTAATGGCAATCGGAATTCCTGCTTCCTTGAACAGTGTTTTAATGAGTGTGTCCAATATTCTGATTAACAAAGTTATGGTGGAATATGGAGACATGGCAGTAGCAGGTCTGGGTGTTGCCATGAAAGTCAATATGATTGTGGTGATGCTCCTGATTGGTTTGGGAACTGGTATCCAGCCGTTGCTGGGCTTTTGTTTTGGAGCGGGGAATAAGAAGCGGTATATGGCGGTACTGCGTTTTTCCCTGTTTCTTGCATTTGGGCTAAGTTTAGTCATGACGGTAATCTGCTATTGTGGTGCAGGACCTTTGGTCACTGCATTTTTGGATAATGCGGATGCGTTTGAATACGGAATGAAGTTTGCAAGGATTTACATATTATCCGGACCGATTATGGGAATTTTGTTTGTTATGATCAATGCAATACAATCTACAGGTGCGGCAGTACCATCTCTGATCTTGTCTGTCAGCAGGCAGGGACTTTTGTATATGCCGATTTAGTTTGTATTCAGTCATATTTTTGATTCAGCGAGAATGATTGCCATGGCACAGCCGGTAACGGATTATCTTTCGGCAGGATTGGCAGTAATCCTATTCATTTTTATCTGCCGGAAATATTTTGTGCAATTTGAAGAAAAAAAGCATTAGAATAGGGAATTGAGTGCTTTAAATTTTGTTTCAGACAACATATTTTCCTGAATGATCAAAAAGGGAAAATGCATTTTTATATGTTGTTTATCACGTAGTTCAAAATAAATACCGTTTTCAGTTTTGTAGTGTTGGAGTTTTTCTAATGTTTTGACTGGGTAAGAAAATGAAGACTGGTTAATGCGGTAAATTAAAACGCCATCTGTAAAATCACAACTTAATGTGATGTTTGACGTTTGATAATTTTGCTCCAATTCATATAAGATACCTTCCACAGTGTGATAATATGGACTGATTCGCTGATGTAGCAAAATCAGTCCGTAAATGCCGCCACCTGTTAGAAACAGTCCTACTGGAATTCCCCAATAGGCTGAAAGATCTAAATGAACTAGAGGATAATGGACTGGGGCTAATGGTTCCCATGTAAGTAAATTGATAAAGGAGCGATAGTTTTCCAGAGAGTACACAGATTACATATTAAGCATACAATTAATGGTGTGAATTTGTCGTGTAACCAAAGAACATATTTACAAAATAAAAGGAGGAGAAGGATGAAAAAAACAAAGAAAATGGCTAAAAAGCTCTTACCTGTTATGTTTACCTTAGTTATGGCAATAACATTATTTACGGGCATACTGGAACAGGATATGTCTGTGGTACAGGCAGCCACCCTTAATAATCCCCGTATCGACAAAAAAGGTGTGATGACATGGGACTGTGTGTATTTTGGCAATTATCCGCAGTCGGATGCAACAGGAAAAACCAAGGAACCGATCAAATGGAGAGTGCTTTCCGTTGACGGTGATGATGCTTTTTTAGTGGCAGATATGAATTTGGATGTGCAAAGATACAATCCCGTGGAGAAGGCTGTCACATGGGAAACATGTACCATGAGAAGCTGGCTTAACGGATATGGAAGCAGCAGTAATGACAGCAAAATAGACTATACCAGTGATAATTTTATAGGCTGTGCCTTTAACGAATCAGAACAGAATGCAATTAAGACGGTTACCGTTACAAACAAAGATAATCCGTTTGGCGGGGGTGCTGGTGGCAATGATACCCATGATAAATTATTTTTGCTGTCCTTTGATGAGGTGACAAATCCTGATTATGGATTCTCTGCTAATTGGGCGGAACAAGATAATGCAAGATTACGGAAAAATACAGCTTATGCTGCGGCAGGAGGGACGATTGGTTCGGACAAAATGAAGAGTGCAGGCAGTGAAAATTCATGGATGCTGCGGTCGCCAGGTCGTTTTGAAATCAAAAAAGGACCTTCCGTTAGTGTGATACCCATAGAAGCAGATGGGCATATCGCTGGTTATGGAGGTTTTGTCAATAAAGAAAATAATGGCGTTTGTCCGGCATTACATCTAAATCTTTCGTCTTCTGCATGCTGGTCTTATGCAGGTACAGTGAGTAGTGATGGAAGCACTACAGAAGGAGAAAAACAGCCAGAGGAACAGAAGGATCTCAAGAAAGGGGATTTTGTGGCAGATCAGGTTTCCCAGGCGGTTTACAAGGTGACAGCACTCGATTCCCATAATAAAACGGTAGAGTATATCTCACCGAAGAGCACAAAAAATAACATTGTGATTCCTGATAAAATAACACTTGACGGTGCAGGATATAAAGTAACTTCTATCGCAGCAGGAGCATTTAAGAATAATATACGGGTTACTAAAGTAACGATTGGAAAGAATGTAAAAACCATTGGAGATGGAGCTTTTTCTATTCCTCTTTTCGAAGAGGACAAGGTCAGTAAGCTTAAGACTGTCAATATGGGGGCAAATGTAACAAAAATTGATAATAAAGCTTTTTATGGCTGTGACAAACTTACGAAAATCGTGATTCCGGCAAAGGTAAACAGGATTGGCAAGAGTGCATTTTACGGATGCCGCAAGCTTAAAAATATAACGATCAAGACCCGTAAACTTACCAGCAAAAATGTAGGGAAAGGGGCTTTTTCCTCTACTTATTCCAAAGCAACGATAAAGGTGCCAGGTAATAAGCTGAAAAGCTATAAGAGAATTTTAAGAGCAAGAGGAATACAGTCCAAAGCAAAAATAAAAAAATGATACGGAATATCTTTTGGAAGATATTTCGAGGCAAATTTCTTTCACCTGCACAATGAAATCTTTTCATATTTTCACTTTACATTTAAGCCTGTAGCACCTATAATAACGGATAGTGTGCTATGGGCTTTCTTTATAAAAAGAATACAATTATCAAGAGCCTTATGGGATTATGAAGAGATAGACCCGGCATCGATAATTTACATGGAAACGTTTAGATAAAAATGATAACAACAAAAAAATAAGGAGTGTTCAAGGTGAAAAACACAGTAGAAATCAGATGGCATGGCAGAGGCGGTCAGGGTGCCAAATCGGCTGCATTGATGCTTGCAGATGCAGCGTTTATGACAGGAAAACATGTACAGGGATTCCCGGAGTATGGTCCGGAAAGAATGGGAGCCCCCATTACAGCTTATAACAGGATTAGTGATGACCCAATCCGTGTACATTCCAATATTTATGATCCGGATTATGTGGTGGTAGTAGATGAGACACTGTTAGAAAGTGTGGATGTGACAGCCGGACTAAATCCTGAGGGGGCAATCATCATAAATACCACTAAGAGTGTGGACGAGGTAAAACCGCATTTAAAAGGATATACGGGTGGAATACATACACTGGATGCAAGAGAGATTTCTGAAAAGTGCCTTGGAAAATATTTTCCCAATTCTCCAATGCTTGCAGCTATCGTTGCAATCAGCGGCGTTATGAGCAAGGAGGATTTTTTCCGGGAAATGGAAGGCTCTTACAGGCATAAATTTGCAAAGAAGCCGGAAGTGGTAGAAGGCAACCTGAAGGCTTTACATATGGCATATGAGGAGGTGAAGTAGATGGCGGCAACAGATATTACAAAGATTACGGAAAAAAGCAGCTGGCAGGATATTACGGAAGGAAACCAGATTTATGCTGCCGGTACTTCGAGACTATTTAATACAGGAGAATGGAGAACGCAGACTCCGGTTTTTCACAGTGAAAAATGTAAGCAGTGCCTGTTGTGCGTGCCGGTATGTCCTGACAGTTCCATTCCGGTCTGTGAGAGTAAGAGGGAAGATTTTGATTATGACCATTGCAAGGGATGCGGCATTTGTGCGAAGGTGTGCCCTTTTGATGCAATTTCTATGAAGGAGGGACAATAGCATGGCAGTTAGAGAACGTTTATCAGGAAATGAGGCTGTTTCCTATGCGATCAAGCAGGTAAATCCGGATGTGATGCCGGCATTTCCGATTACACCGTCCACTGAGATTCCGCAGTATGTGGCAAATTATATTGCAAACGGTGAGATGGATACAGATTTTATTCCGGTAGAGAGCGAACACAGTTCCATGAGTGCAACAATCGGTGCATCCGCAGCGGGAGCGAGAGCACTGACTGCCACATCTTCCTGTGGACTTGCCCTGATGTGGGAAGAGCTTTATGTTGCAGCATCTAACCGTCTGCCGCTGGCACTTTGTCTGGTAAACAGGGCTTTATCCGGTCCTATTAATATTAACTGTGATCATTCGGATTCCATGGGTGCAAGGGATACCGGATTTATTCAGATTTATGCGGAGAATAATCAGGAGGTGTATGATAACTTTATTCAGGCATACCGTATTTCCGAGCATAAGGATGTAAGACTGCCCATTATGATCTGCCAGGATGGATTTATTACCAGCCATGCAGTAGAAAATATTGAGTTATTGGAAGACGATAAGGTGAAGAATTTTGTGGGGGAATATGAGCCGGAGAATTATCTGTTAAATGCCAGCCAGCCAATGTCTTTAGGTCCATATGCTGTTTCCAATTACTATATGGAAACAAAGATGGCGCAAAATACGGCAATGCAGAATGCGAAGCAGGTTATTTTAGAGGTTGGAAAGGAATTTGGTGAAGTATCAGGGAGAAGCTATGGTTTCTTTGAAGAGTATCGTCTGGATGATGCGGACTATGCCCTTGTTATGATCGGGTCTGCGGCAGGAACAACGAAGGACGCAGTGGATGCATTAAGGGAACAGGGAATCAAAGCTGGTCTGTTGAAATTAAGGGTATTCCGTCCATTTCCTGATGAAGAGATTGCAGCCGCCCTTAAAAACTGTAAGGCTGTTGCCATTATGGATAGATGTGAGGGCTTCCGGGGCAAAGGCGGTCCGTTAGGTGCTGAGGTAAAGGCAGCACTATATGACCATGCGAAGGATGTAAAGGCATTTAATCTCATTTACGGTTTAGGTGGAAGAGATTTTACAGTGGAAGAAGCAGAGGAGATTTATAAAGCATTACAGGCATATGATAAAGAAGGTAAGCCGTTTGCGGAATACCGCTATATCGGACTTAGAGGGTAAGGAGGCAAATGAAGATGAGTTATAATTTTAAAGCAGAAATGAATAAACCGGAACGTTTGGCTCCTGGTCACAGAATGTGTGCTGGATGCGGTGGAACTATTGCAGTCCGTGCCGTGCTCCGTGCCCTGCACGAGGGAGATAAAGCAGTAATCGGAAATGCAACGGGATGCCTGGAAGTATCTACTTTCATGTACCCGTATACTTCTTATGAGGACAGCTATATTCATAATGCGTTTGAAAATGCAGGGGCAACCATGGGTGGTGTGGAGACAGCTTACAACGTGCTAAAGCGAAAGGGAAAGATAAAGGATGACTATAAGTTTATCACCTTTGGTGGAGACGGTGGAACTTATGATATTGGCTTCCAGTCATTATCTGGTGCCATGGAGCGGAATCATGATTTTGTCTATGTATGCTATGATAATGGTGCTTATATGAACACAGGTATCCAGCGTTCTTCTGCCACACCGATGTATGCAGATACCACAACGACGCCGGTAGGAAGCCAGTCTAATGGTAAAATGCAAAACCGCAAGGATTTGGCTTCTATTATTGCGGCTCATGATGTGCCTTATGTGGGGCAGTCCACGCTGCTTGGCAATTTCAAGGATCTGCATACTAAGGCGGAAAAGGCAATTTATACAGAAGGAGCTTGTTTTTTAAATGTAATGGCTCCGTGTCCGAGAGGATGGAGATATCCTACAGAGGATATTATGGAAATCTGTAAATTGGGGGTAGAAACCTGTTACTGGCCGTTGTTTGAGGTAGACCATGGCAAATGGATCCTTAATTATGAGCCAAAGAAAAAGCTTCCGATTGAGGATTTTCTAAGACCACAGGGCAGGTTCAAGCATTTGTTTAAGAAGGGAAATGAAGACCTGATTGTCCAGTTTCAGGAGGAAGTGGACAGAAGATGGGAAGAGCTTCAGTTCAAATGTTCAAGGTAAATTTTACTGCGGCCGGAGAGAAAAGTCTCTGACCGCAGTTTTTTAGTGTGCAGCTTTTGTACAGCTGCTGTAATTTGATATAAATATTTTTCGTATCAGGTATGATAAACTTCCTGATATTAAAGAGGTTTATAAGAGCATGAATATTTCTGTTTTGTTTCGTCAATCTTGCTCTGTTCAGCATCTGGTGTTGGATAGAATCCTCTTTCATGCATGGAGGAAAAAACGTCCTGCTGCATCGTGTGTTCATCCGCTAAGATGTCTAACATGGTTGAGCGAAGCCCCTCGTGCACACATTCATTGGAGAAAGTGTTAAACAAATTGGTGGCGGCTTTCTGGGCAGCTAAAGCATCACCTAAAATTTCTTTTTCCTGATATAAGTCCATAGTACCCTCCTAACTTAAATGGTTATAAAGTTTATTAAAATGTGACTGGTGTCTTTGGGAAATTTCTTCCATTTCTTCTCTTACATTAGTATCTGTAGCATGGCTTGCCAGCATCTGGAATTTCTTTACCAGCAGTTCTTCTTCAGATAATAAATCATGTAGTGCAGATAATTCTTTTTCTGATAATTGACTCATTTGGACTCTCCTTTTTATTTTATAGATAGACAATTGTTAAATTCCATATTACGAAAAAACAGAATTTTGTAATTGCCTACTTGATATGTGGTAGTATAGACAAAAAAAAGAAAAATATACCGGTCGTTTTTCATTTTTATAAATAAATAGATAAAAAGGTTTTTTATAGTCTGTTTGTGCAATCCAGTGTATAAATTCTTTTCAATTTCCGATATATATTGTATAGTATTTATAAAGCATGGAAGCTGGTAAGTACAGTCAGGGAGGAAAGGAATATGAACAAATTAACAGGAATACAGGGAAATAGTCAGAGTATGTTTACAGTGAATGCAAACCGGGCAGGAAGACTGGATGCAGACAGTCTGAAAGAACAGGCTGGGAGTAAGAAGAAAAATTCCACAGTTTTTGCAGGAGATTTGAATATGGGGCAGGACAGTATTCTTGCCAAAAAGCAAAGAGCACAGAAGGAAGCCATGAAAATGTTAAAAGATGTGTTTGATGCTGATATGAAAACAGATGCAGAGCAAAAGGCAAGAGAGCAGCATATTGAAGAGATGAAACGGCAGAATGAAAAGGCGAAGTCTGGTCTGAAAGATATCCAGGATATGCAGGACAATCTTATGGAACAATATGGGCTGACTGAGGACTGCCAGGAGCACAAGGATTTGGAACTGATTCGTAAGATTCGTAATTCCGAGGATCCGTTTGCCAAAGACAAACTGTCAAAAGAGGAACAGGAACGTTATGAAAAGATTACCGAACAGGGACTTACCGAATATCAGGAAAGAGTTCTTTCTTTGGATGAGGCGGCAGAAGAATTACAGGGTGTGATGGCGGATAATGAGAGAGAAATAGCGATAGAAGAGAATACGATTGAGAGTACGGATATGCTGCGTATGAAGAAGCACCCGATGAAAGATGCAGCGAAAAATGCGGCAAAGCATCTGGAGGCTGCAACGAAGGATATGATATACGACCTTTATAACGAATCAAAGGAGCATATAGACGAAAAGACAGAGGAAGCCAAAGAAGAGCAGAAAGAAAAGGCAGAGGAGAAGAAGGAAGAAGAGAAGGAAGAAGCTGTCAGGGAAGCAAAGGAGCTGGAACGGGAGATTATGCTTCAAAAGGCACAGGGAAATACACAGGAGCGAGTGGAAGAGCAGGCAGCAAAAGCAAAGAACCGTGGTCAGGTATCCATGCAGAATCAGATCAATGGCGATGTATTGGGTGAAATCAGCGATGGGGCTGACAAATCCGCAGAGATTGATCAGAAGATTAAGGATTTACTGGATAAGTTAAGCCTTTTACAGGAAGATTTAAAGGGTGCCGCAGTAAATGATACGGTATAAAAGGGTTTGCAGAAGAATATATAGGTTAGGATATAGAGGCAGAGATTATAATCTGCCTCTTTTTAATGTATCTTATCTGCTAAAAAGTGCACTTTATAAAAATCTGCTTGTTTTTTCTTACAAAACATATTATAAAAAATAGGTAATACAAACAGAACTCATACAGCAAGGAATGTGTCAGCCTCGAAAACAGGAGTGAAAATCAGGAATGAAGGTTATATTACAGGAAATAACAAAAGGGCAGGACGAAGTAATTATCAGGTATAAACAGATGACGGATAAGATCAATGACATTGTACGCTATGTTGAGGGGCATGGTGGAAAACTCATGGGAACAAAGGATGGACAGCAGTTTGCAATCAAGCCGTATCAGGTGATTTATCTGGAAAGCGTGGAAGGCAGCACTTATTTATATACCGAAAATGAGGTATATCGTTCCAGTCTTACATTAACGGCAGCAGAACGGATTTATGCAGAGGAAGGCTATTTTCGATGCAGCAAATCTATGGTGATCAATATATACCGGATTCAGAAATTGCAGAGTATGCCGGAAAACAGGATTGATGTGACGATGGATAATGAGGAGCATGTTGTAATTTCAAGACGGTATGCAAAGGAACTGAGAAATATATTAAGGGGGGAATGGAGATGAATTATTTAAAGAGATATCTGTACTCTGAGATAGGAATTGAGTTTAAGGCGTGTCTCTATTTTGGCGTTATTCTTTTCTTTTATTTCCTTTACCGGATAATTCAAGGCAGTTTTTACGCAAGTATCATGATAATGACGGAAATGATTTTTACCACCTATATTATGGGATATTTACAGGTGTATCTTTTAGGAAATTTTGATGAAGCAGAACATTTTAGTATAAAAGAAGGAATTTTATCAGTTGTCTGTTCACTGATTTATGCATTCGTCAGTTATCTTGGAAAATGGTTTGACAGGGATTTTAAAGTAAGCATTCTTTTCTTTTTTTATGCAATACTTTGTTATTTATGTGTATTTTTATGTTACAAGATAAAAAGAGATGCCGAAACAATGAAGCTGAATAAAGAACTGGATGATTTTAAAAGGAGAAAATATGAAAGAGAAAAAAGCGGCAATATCAATTGCTAATCTGACTAAAAGTAGTGTTAGCATCTAATTAGTACAAAACAAAATGAGATATTCCCCTGAAAATATT
>CAJUFL010000050.1 GCA_910585605.1 uncultured Lachnospiraceae bacterium
AAATGAGACAAAGGGAACACTTGTGGATACATGATAAACTGATAACAAGGGATATTGTTATTGTTGAACTGCTGTTTGCAACCAGACTTAGAATTTCGGAGCTTTGTAATCTGGAAAAGGAAAGATTCAATATAAATGATGGGATATGAAGAAGGTATTTATTTTTTCTATAACCGGAGCGGGGAAAAATATTCGGAACAATCTGCAAGGCGCATGATCAATAAGTATGCTAAGGAAGCATTTATAGACTTACATATCACACCCCATATGTTCCGACATGCATTTGCCACGCTACTTCTAGAAGAGGATGTCGATATTCGTTATATTCAGAAACTGCTAGGACATTCGTCTATTGTAACAACACAAATCTATACAGAGGTTGCCTGCAAGAAACAGATGGAGATTTTAAAAATGAAGCATCCGCGAAATAAAATGCAGATAAATGAATAATTGTAAACTAAATATTAGTATTGAAATTTTGTATGGGAGAAGGTATACTAATTTTGTCAAAGAAAATTTGATGAGGAAATTGTTAATAGTAAGTGGTTTGCAATGAGATGTATGTTAAAAATAATATAATAAAAGATTGGGAGGTAAAAAATGAGATTAGGTATTAAGAGAAAGCTAATGTTAGTAGGGATGGTATTATTCACGTGTGCAGCTGCAATCAGTTCACAGGCTGCAACCAATGCAAATTTTTCAACAGGAGATAATCTGGTTAAAGCATATGGAAATGGAAACATTAATTCGGCAGTGTTTACTTATGGAGGATTCCGCACGGGTTCATATGATAATAAATATGCGGTGGCGAGAATGTTTGTGGATAGAGCCTGGTATGCAAAAAGTTATGGAAGTGAAAAATTAAAACGTGGTGCATTCAGTAAGCGGCGTAATGCCACAAAAAAGGATGAAGAAGGCATAAGGTTACTGCTTAGAACATATGATTCCAATGGCAAAACGCAGAGATCCATGGCTATGCGTGTAATTAGATGCAGATAACATTTAATTAAATGGTATATTATAGTAACTATAAATATGCCATTATTTTGGCGGAAGGGAAGGATATGAGTTTGCAAATGTTATATAAATATGCGGCCAACAGAACGCTGCACAGGCTGATTCGGTATATGGTGACGCTTATTCTCTGCATGGTAATGTTTGCATTGCTGTTGATTTCCTTATTCGCATGGAGATATATCAGACAGGAGCGGACTGCCTGTAATCAGTGCTTAAATGGAGGGATTAAACAGGCAGGGATGCTTTCTTTTGAGGGATATTCATATTCAAATGAGTTTTTGTATGATATGCTGAATATGGATGAAATAACGGGTGTTACCAGCGGTGGTGTCTATCAGCCGACAGTAGATGTAATGGGAGAGTTGGGGACACAGCAGGAGAAATTAGACCCGGAGTATGTAAAACAACAAAATGGTGTACCGTGGTTTTATATGAGCTGGTCCGGAGTGGATGTGTGTCATTTCAACCTAAGCGAAGGCAAACGGCCGGAAGAGTGGGATTTGGCAGAAGATGAGAGCCTGATCTATCTGGGGGTGAATTTTAAAGATATTCCTGTGGGTACAAAGTATGACTGCGAATTTGAACAAACCACTTATGTTGTAGGGGGAATCTTGGAGAAAGGGACATGCTGGATTTGTGATGATGTATATATTTTTGAATCAATAAGAGATACCCGGTATGTAGAGAATCTGGACAATATGGTCGTTTATATAGCTCCTTACCTTGTAAGTGGGCGGTGCACATACACGGTAAAAAACGGATATAGCCTGGAAGAGACGGAGCAGAAATTACAGCAATTGGCTGAGAAACATGATGCAAAGATCAAGCTTGCCAGACTGGAAGATGTGATAGATGAAAATGAATATCAATATTCATATATATTAAATGCGATTAGAGCAATGACATTTATTATTATGATAACTGCACTGGTTATTTTGGAACGCACACAGTTTTCTGAAATGATCAGTGATACGGAATATTTTGGAATATTCTATGCAAACGGAGCGACAACGAGGGATCTGGTGCTTATTTTAGTGGGGGAAAATCTGCTTAAAGTTGCAGCAGCCTATTTGCTGGCAGGGATTGGCGGATATTTTGTACTGCGAAGCACCTGGCAGATTTTTCAACCGGGAATAGATAATTGGCGGAATGTGAGAACAATCTACTTTGGACAGGCGATGTTACCGGCATTTCTGATTGGTCTGCTGATTGTTGCTCTGGCAACCTTGAAGCCGATTTTGTGGATGAAGAAGAAGAGTCCGGTGGAATTAATTCAGGAATATAAGGTATAAGGGGAAAAAATGAGACAAAGGGAACACTTGTGGATACATGATAAACTGGCAGGTTCGGTGATGATGATTGCATTTTGTTTTACCTTTTTTATCATAGTTAATGTACTTCGGATACAAAATGCACAAAGTGCGGCGAAAGAGCAGGCAGGGAAGGAACATTATGCGAACAGTCATATATTCCAGTATCAAACATCGGATACGGAAATAATAAATGCAAGGATACAGGTGGATAAATTAAACATCACACAGGGAAATGTGATTCTTGTTTTTAAGACAGTGGTTGGAACTGGATATTCCATTGCGCCAATCCACCTGGTGGTAAGTTATAATGAACCCCTTGTGGAAGAATTACAGGACGGGAGATTTCCAACGGATAATGAGATTTTCCATGGGCGCAAATGTGTGGTTGTGGGAGAAGGATTATTGCGTCTGGCAGAGACAAAGAGAAATAGCAGGGAGATTGTGATCAATGGTGTTTCATATGAAATATCAGGGGTACTAAAGGATGTTACCGGAGATGGAAATGACAATCGCGTACTTGTTTTCTATAATTGTTTTTCCGAAAGGTCGATGGAGGATTTGAATGGTGAGTACTGGTTTGATATTGAATATGGAAGTAATATTGGTGAAATTGGACAGATTGAGGAATTGCAGGCATGGTTATATCAATTTGCAGGACCGGAACATTTTGTTACAGTTGAGCAGGAGGATATGGAGAAATTGAATGATGCCAGAACATTGGAACAAATGATGGACAGATACAAAAAATTTGTTTTGTATGGTCTGTTTATACTTTGCATGGGTGGTTGTTTTGTTGTATCTTCAGTCTGGATAAAACGCAGAAGAAAAGAAATGATGATCCGCAAGGCTTTTGGGAGTAGTTTTTGGAAGATATCAGGCATTTTATTCAAGGATTTGGCTATTATGATGGCAGGAGCTGTTTTGATCGATATCGTAATATTTTCAATACAAGGTATGATTACCGGGGAAGCCATAATGAGACAGGAGTACTTATATAATAATCTATTGTATTTAATTGGAGCAGGAGCAGTTGTGATTTTGGTTACGTTAATTCGACCTCTTTATATGGTTTTCAAGATTAGTCCGGCAGAGGGAACGAGAAATTTTTAGCGGAGGACAGAAAAATGATTACGTTAAAACATATAACAAAGACTTATGGAAAAGGAGAAGGTGCTGCCCGTGCCTTACAGGATGTATCGCTTGAAATACAGGAGGGGGAGATGATTTCGGTTATGGGGGCATCCGGTTCCGGAAAATCGACACTTCTCAATATGCTGGGCTGTATGGATCAATTTGATTCTGGAGAGTATTTTTATGGGGATATTGAAGTGCATAATCTGGAAAAAAGTAAATTGCATCAGTTTCGAAAAAAACACATTGCTTTTGTATTTCAACAATTTGCATTAATGAATCAGTATACGGTATATGAGAATGTGGAATTACCACTTTGCATTCAGAATGTGCCAAAGAAAGAGAGAAGGAAAAGGGTGTATGAAGCCTTGGAGCAGATGGGAATCCGGGAGCTTGCAAAAAAAATGCCGGCTAAAATATCGGGAGGGCAACAGCAGCGTTGTGCAATCGCAAGAGCGCTGGCATCAGGGAATGAACTGATTCTGGCAGATGAGCCAACGGGAGCATTGGATGTGAACAATGGGAATGAGATTATGAATATCTTAGAGCAGCTCAATAAACAGGGAAAAACGGTTGTGGTCATTACACATGACCCGAAAATTGCAGCACGCACACAGAGGATTCTTTATATGGAAGATGGAAGGATTGTGGAACATGAAGCGTAAAATGCGGTGTTGCAAATACATAGCAGTGGTTTTTATGATAGGACTTATGCTTGCCGGATGTGGTAAAAAAGAGATATCGGAGACGGAGCCATTTCATATAGAAGAGATATGCAGTGTGAGTCAATTACAGGAAGAGAACGGAATCAATCAAGGAGCAGTATTGACCTGGGCAGGACGAAATGATAACGCTTGCATTGTATTGGCATCATATGAAGAAGAGGATACGGAATGGTTATTTTATCAGGTGCAGGAGGAAGGCGTGTCACAGACATTCTCCATGGAGGTGAGCGAGGATGATGAAATAAAAGCATTTGATATCGATTCAAAAGGAAATTACTATCTTCTGGAAAATGAATATGGGGAGGCGGAGCGGATTACATCTCTGGTCAGAATTGACAGTGCAAAGGGGGAGACAAAAGAGGTTTCGCTGGATGACAGGATCGGTGAGTACGATACGGTTCAAAATCTTCAGCTGGATCAGGAGGATAATATCTATCTGTTTTTTGAATCGGGGAAAATTTCGGTATTTTCTGCGGACATGGAATGGCAATATGATATAACGGAACATGAAGAAGAGTATATTTTAGACGTGGCAAGATGTACAGATGGAGCTGTGATTTTTGTGTCTGCAAGATATAAGGGAGATAAAGAGGTTTTAAAAATCTATCAGATTGACAGGGATGCAAAAAACTCTGTGGAAATCATGCAGCTGGAGGAAGAACAATATGTATCAGATATATTGATAAATGGAACCAAGCAGTATGACTACTACGTGCGGGGACAACGTGAGATCAGTGGTGGACAGATAGGGAAAAAACATGTGACATCAATCCTTTATTGGGAGAAAACAGATTTTGTTCCCGATGAAATCGGTAAAATCTATGCGGTGTCTGATGAAAAGTGGTTTGCTTTGGAGCAGACAGATACTCCGTCTTTGGTCTATATGGTGAAAGGACAGGAAAAAGAGGAAAAGGAAAGACAAGTCCTACGGTTGGCATGTCTGGATGCGGACAGTGATTTACAGAAGGAAGTTGCAGATTTTAATAAGAAAAATAAGGATTATGAGATTGAGATTGTTTCCTACAGTGATAGAGAGAATCCCGGACAGGGGCTTATGGTGGATTTGGCGATTGGCTCAGATATTGATATTGTGTTGATTCCGGGTGAAGCGGCAGACCAGTTGATTGCCAAGAATTTATTTGCAGATTTATATCCTTTTTTGGATGCGGACCCGGGTTTGAAGAGAGAAGATTTTATTGAAAACCTGTTACAGGCATATGAGCAGAATGGGAAATTATATCAGACCGTTTCATGGCTGCATTTGCAATGTCTGGTGACGAAGAAATCTAATCTGGGGAAAGAAAATGAATGGAATCTCGATGTGTTTGAAACATTGCTTGAAACCTATCCGAAGGCAGCAGTCTATACAGATGCGTCAAGCACATCTATTCTGAAACAATTTCTAAGGACCATCGCTGTTGATCTGGTGGATTGGGAACAGAAAAGCTGTTCATTTGATTCGGATGTGTTTGGGAGAATGATGGAATTAGCAAACCGGTATGGGATAGAAGACGAAAGCGTGGAAGCGGAAGATGAGATACAGGCATTGCGGGATAATAGATTATTATTTTCCCAAACGATACTGACACCGACAGAAGTAGTGTTATATGATGATGCGTTATCCGGTGATTATATTGTGGTGGCATCGCCTTTTCAGGAGGGTATGGGTGCAAATGTATATTCCAGTGCTCCCCAGTTCGGAATTGTTGCAGGAAGCAGAAATCAGGATGCAGCATGGCAGTTTGTGAGGCGTTTTTTCACAAAACAGTATCAGGATTTTTCGAAAGATATCTTGCTTATGGGTACGAGCTATGTTGGAGTACCAGTGAGAAAGGATTGTTTTGACGCATTGCTAAAGAGATATACTGCAACAGAAGCCTATGAAGTGGATGGGGAGTGGTTTGACCCATATATAGCCGCTATCGGCAATGACAGTTACGATTTCGAGATGAAACAGCCTTTGACAGCTGAACAGGAAACGATTTTCAGAGAAATTGTGGCGAATGCAGAAAAAAGAGAAGGGATTGACAGCCAGATCGAGGAGATTGTATTAGAGGAGGCACAGAGTTATTTCTCGGGAGAGAAGGGATTGGAGGGAGTAATAGAGATTATACAAAAAAGGGTTACCACATATTTAAATGAGTAGCAAAAAATTAGGGTTTTTTGAGATTGGATGGAAATCACTGCCCCAATATTTACAACAATCTGCAAGGTACATGATTGATAAGTATGCCAGTGAAGCATTTATAGACTCGCATATAACACCTCATATGTTTCGCCATGTCTTTGTCATGCTACTTTTAGAAGAGGATGTCGGTATTCGTTATATTTAGAAACTGCTAGGATATTTGTCTGTTGTAATAACAACAATCTATATACGGATTGTTTTCAATAAAGAGATGGAGATTTTAAAAATGAAACATTCGCAAAATAAAATGCAGATAAATGTAAGTTTGAGTTGAAAAATGTCGGGAAATGGTGTATGATATTTAAGTACCGATAATATTTTATTATCTGTCAGTTCTATGGAATTCAAGGGGAATTTAGAGGTTTCCATAAAAAATGAAAACATAGAATATTTTAATGAATTTTCAACTACGAAATATAATTGCATGGGATAATGGTGAAATCAAAAGTTGAGGTATGTGAATATATGTTCATTGATGAAATAACTTATCTGGATAAAATATTTGAATTGGAAAAAAAGAAAAAAGATTTGGAAAATATTAATATAACTAACGTTTCTAATTGGAATCCTTCTTATTCGTATAAAACATATATGGAAAAATATATTCAGCTAAATTATCAGAATGATATCTTTGATTATACATATACTTATGATTTAACAAAAAAATATAGGGCACAAATTATGGAAAAGTTATGCGTGCAAAATCCCTTGAATTCAATGTGCCTTTTAAACTCTTCGGGAACCAGTACTATTTTAAATACCATTAATTTTTTGAAAATGCATAACTATCATAAACTTGGAATATTGACGCCTTCTTACTTCTCAGTAGAACAAAGTTGTAAAATATGTAATTTCCCATGTGAAAAAATTGCCTTACAATATTCCCGAGATAAATATTGTATTCCCTTTCAATATATTTTAGATCATCATTTTGATGTACTTTGGTTGACTTCACCAGCATATTCGACAGGAATATCATTTGACGATTCGCAAATTAATATAATAAAAAAATTGATATCAGAAAAAATTTTAATAATTGCAGATGAAAGTTTGGCTTTACCAAATCAAATGTTATTATCAAAAATTCCGATAAGTAATTATTTTTTCAGCATATGTAGTCCTCATAAACCACTTTTTATAAATAAAATCAAATTTTCAGCTTTAATTTGTCCTAAAAAAAATGATGATTTTTTAGAACAGTGGATAGATATTCTAAGTGGTAGCTTATTATATAGCAATTTAGTGGCAATTCAACATTTCTTGTCTGACAATTTTATTGAATGTGTTTATGCTACACAACAATGGTATAAAAATACTATAAATAGAGTCAATAATATTATGCAATACTTTCCCAATATTCATATTCAATGTAATTTGGATGAAATATCGCCATATAAAACAATTTATTTAGAATCTGCAAAAAGAGAGATGATGGATATCGAAAACATTAAAACATTAATAAATAAAGATTATGTATCATATATTCCAATTAAATTTAATGAATATACAGGTTTTCGTGTCAATTTATCTCTTGATCCGGAAGATCTGACTAATGCATTATATAGAATATTAAATTTCTATGCTTGAATATTGATATTATATTGTATTTTGATTTCTTTAATATTGCTATTATTATAGCCTTCTAAATTATCATTCAGTATTCCAGAATCCAAAATTTCTTTACACGTTTGCTGTATCATTTTTGTAGAATTCTTATTGTTATTTGGGTTTATTATATTGAAATTGACTGTTTTCTCAACTTTATTTACTTTACTTTCCTTATTTTTCTTTTCCTTAATTTCGGTATAGATAATAGGAGTGCTGATTCCCAGTATTTGAAAGAAAATATTTAAAATATCCAATCCCTGTGGTAACATTTGAATTATCTCATGAAAAGAACCATATTCACATTTGATTCTTACAAAAGTATTAGGTAAACACAGGTTTAATAATTCTGCTAGTGGCATATCTGGTTCATATTCATAATCGATAAATAATTTTAATGGATATTTATATTGTGGTAAACTTTCGAGTTCTTGTTGCAATTTGTCACAAAACATAAAAAAATTAAAATACAAATCATTGTATATTAAAGATATTGATTCACGACTTTTAATATATGCAATATTTGACTGTTTAAAAATGTCAACATCCCTTATTTTGTTCAGTAATTGAAACAATAAAATTGGTGCTATCATTTTTCTATCATACATAAATTGATATAACTTTTTCAAAAAAATCAATTCATCATTTCTGATTAAAATTTCTTTTGACAACATAATATCTATAGCATCTATGCTCTTTAATATTAACTGAGGATTAATAGAGGGTGACAAATTAAAACTAACAAATGAGGCATTAAGAAATAAATTTTGTTTAAAACATTCATCTTCTAATAATTCATATAATTGCGTTAAATTCCCTATTTTAATATTATTCTTTAAAAATTGGATTTCTTTTTTTCCAATTCCAAAATTATATTTTAATAAAGAATACTCCATTTCAACATCTTTAAATTTGCATTTATCAAATATCTGATATTGAAACGAACCTTTAAATATGCACTGTTCAAAAATACAATTATTATATTGATTCAATATAAAACCAGAAGAGATTGGATTGATTTCAAAAAAACAGGAGTCAGAAAATACACAGTTTTTTAGTCCGACATTTTCAAAAATACAATTATTAAATTGACAATTTATGAAGGATATATCTTCGATACCAGCACCCGAAAAATCAACATTATAAAAGTTACACTCTGAAAACCATAATGAATATATGTCTGCACAAATAAAAGAAACATCTTTAAAAGATGTACGGTATAATTTACTGCTAAGCAAATCACAATATCCTAAATTCACATTAACAAAATTACAATTTCTAACAATTGAATTCTTTATAGTTAATTTTTGAGCCTCTAAATTCTCGAAAGTTTGTTGCTCAATATCTTTAAAAATAAGCTCGCCCTTTAAACTAATTTTTGTTGGTAAATTCATGTATGACACCATCCTACTATATAATGATAAATTTTTATGCTTACCATTATCCCATGCAATTATATTTCGTAGTTGAAAATTCATTAAAATATTCTATGTTTTCATTTTTTATGGAAACCTCTAAATTCCCCTTGAATTCCATAGAACTGACAGATAATAAAATATTATCGGTACGTTTTGTACTCCCAAGTTATTCCTGCACCCAAAACTTCCCATCCCCTATTGCCAAACTCCCCCAAAAATAGTAAAATAGTTATTGACCCTAAGTCAATAACAACACAAAGGAGGTACATAACATTGGCCAGACCTGTAAAAAAATCACCAGAAGAGTGGAAAAAGGAAATTCTAAACGCCGCACAGAGCCTGTTTATTTCAAAGGGATATGAGGAAACCGCTGTTTCCGATATTATGGAAAAGGCAGGCGGAGCAAAGGGAATGTTTTACCGTTTTTTTAAAACCAAAGAAGAGGTTATGCACGCATTAGGAAATCAGATGTTTTTTGAAAACAATCCCTTTGAAGCAGTCAGGGGGAGGGATGACTTAAATGGATTACAGAAAATCAGGTTGCTGCTAGCACTGAATCAATCCGACACCAAGCGGAATCGTATCAACATGCAGGCAGTTTCTATTCTGAAGGACCCGCACATTTTAGCAGCAGCAGTGGAAGAAAACAGGCGGGTGCTGACACCTTTATGGCTGGAATTGTTGGAGGAAGGGAAAAATGACGGCTCTATCAAAACGGAGTACACAAAAGAGCTTTCTGAGCTGTTGCCGCTTATCAATTTTTGGCTGATACCATCGGTATTTCCTGCCACAGAGGAAGAACTGCATCACAAATACCGCCTTGTAATGGACATATTAGCTTATATGGGACTGCCGCTTTTTGATGACGAAACCGTGTCATTTACGGAAAAATTTATCGCTGATATTTCGGAAAAAGGAGGCAATGAGCCATGACACAAAAATTATTTACTAAGAATTTTGTGCTCCTTATTTTGGGGCAGTTGTCGTCTTTGTTTGGGAATTTCATATTGAAGCTTGCCTTGTCCATGTATGTACTGGAAGTGACCGGTTCCGCCGCTGTATTTGCAGGGATATTGTCTGTTGCGACAATTCCTACCATACTTCTTTCCCCGCTTGGCGGTATCCTTGCGGATAGGGCAGACAGGCGGAATATTATGGTTGCGTTAGATGGATTAAGTGGCATCACGGTTTTATGTGCAGCACTCTTTTTGTCTGATGGAAATGCCCTTGCTGTCATCAGCGTACTGCTTGTGATCCTTTCTGTTTTGGGAGCATTTGAAACACCTACGGTACAGGCGTGCATTCCGTCCATGTTAGAGGGTGACAACATCATGAAAGGAAATGCGGTTGTAAATCAGATAGCTTCCCTGTCTTATTTGATTGCCCCTATGTTAGGTGGTGTATTATATTCCATGTTTGGATTAAAACCAGTTATGTTTGCAAGTGTCGGCTGTTTTTTGATTACTGCGTTGTTTGAATGTTTTATAAAACTAAACTATCAGCCGCCGCAAAGTAAAGGGGGAATACTGTCGGTTATCAAGCAGGATTTTTTGTCAAGTATGCGGTATATCTCAAAAGAGCAAACGGATATTTCAAAAATGCTGGTGTTAACCGCAATTTCAAGATTTTTTGTGATGGGAATCACCATAGTCGGACTGCCCTATATTGTGCGCACGGTCCTGGGATTAGATGCAAAGTATTATGGTGGTGCGGAAAGTGCATTGGCAGTTGCTACAATTTTGGGGAGCATTGCTGCCGGACTTCTTACAGACAAGATGAAAATACATAAATTATCCATTCTGCTTGCATCTATTGGTATTTTTATGCTTCCTGCCGGAATCGCTTTCCTTTTTCCAGTCAGTCCTATCGTAAAGTATATTATCAATATGATTTCATTTTGCGGTATGCAGATTGTAATCAGTATTTTTTCTATTTTTGCGGTTTCCCTTATACAGCAGAGGACGCCGGATCATTTGATTGGTAAGGTTATGGCGTATACATCTACGGTTACATTGTGTGTCCAGCCCATAGGGCAAATTGTGTATGGATTTTTGTTTGACCGGTTTAGCGATGCAGTTTTCTTATGTTTCATCCCAACCGGTATCATAGTGTGTGCCGTCGGACTGTCTGCCATGGGCTTTTTTAGAAATATGGAAAAAGAACAAAATGAGGCTTTAGAACAAAAAGGGAAAATATAAAATTTAGTTGAAAATCATTTGGTAAGGGGGTTGACTCTCACACTATGGTATACTCTAAACTGTGATTGAGCTCAGAAAAACGCATATATGTGAGGTGGAATTAATGTTAAGAATAGGAGATTTTTCAAAGCTGTCAAGAATCAGTATCCGTATGCTGCGGCATTATGATGAAATCGGTATTCTTCATCCGGAGAGTGTGGATGAGTTTACAGGATACCGTTATTACAGTGAGTCACAGCTTCCGCTGGCAGGACAGATACAGACATTAAAGAGCCTGGGATTTGGGCTCTCCGAGATAAAAGACTTACTGGGTAAGTATAGTAATTCACAGGAAATGGAGAGGTTTTTGCTGGTAAAGCGTAAGGAGCTGGAAGAGGAAGCTATGGCAGCACAGCAGAAACTGCTGTTTCTTGACAGTACATTGAAATGGCTGAGAAAGGATGGTAATCTTATGGATTATAATGTTACATTAAAAACCGTACCGGAACGCTATGTCGCAAGTGTGCGTCAGGTGATTCCTGCTTATGACTGTGAAGGGATTTTATGGGAGATGATGTGCCGGGAACTGGAGGGACAGAATGTGCAGCAGGCAGAGCCGTGTTATGGGATGGCGATTTTCCATGATGAAGAACATAAGGAGCATGACCCGGATGTGGAGATTCAGAGTGCGGTTGTGGGGACATATCAGGATACGGAGCATGTGAAATTTAAGACTGTGCCGCCCATTCAGATTGCGTCTGCCACATATAAGGGCAGCTATGACCAGATTTTAAGGGTAAATGGGGCAGTAGCGGACTGGGTGGTTGCGAATGGATATGATTTTGACGGGAAATCCTTCTGTATCTATCATGTAAGCCCCAGTCAGACAGATAATCCAGAGGAGCTGGTTACGGAGGTCTGTTTTCCGGTAAGAAAGAAATAATGATACGTTAGTTTTTATATGAGGGTAAGGCATCTCTTCGGAGGTGCTTTTCTTTTGTATCTTTTTAGTAAAAGACGTGTATGAAGCTGACAACTGTTTCGGATCTCAGAGAAACGAGAGATAAGCCGGAAGAAAGTTTCTTACAGATTATAGGCTTTGGCATTTTGTTGGCATGGAAAGGTTTACCTCCAAAGTGAGAAGCAGTCCAATATCATATTGACTTTCCGACACATGTGTCGTAAAATAATTACAGACACGCATGTCGGAAAGAAGGGAAAATGATGAACAAAAAAGGACTGGAAACAAGGGAACACATTAAGAGGAGTGCAATGACCGTGTTTGCCAAAAAAGGTTTTAAGCAAGTGACCATGAAAGATATCTGCGAAGCTTCTCAACTAAGCCGGGGTGGTTTGTATTGCCATTACGAAAGTACCCGCCAAATATTTCAGGAGATGATTGATGATATGATGAGCCGGCAGAATCATGAATTTGATCTGAGGATAGAACAAAATCAATCGGCTGTAGCGATATTAGATGACATTTTGGAAGGTTATAAGAACGAAATGCTTGACAGCCAGTCATCATTAAGCATAGCGATATATGAATATTTCAGCATCCATGATATTGCAAGTCAGAATAATACATTATATGAGCAGTATATGTTATCCGCAAATACGTGGAAAAAGCTGATACAGTATGGGATTGAGAGACAGGAATTTAATGAAGTGGATATTGCCGCGGTATTTCATCTAATCGTATTTTCCTATCAGGGAGTAAGAATGTACAGTAAATTAATGCCTGTGGATCAGGAAATACCTTCCGGAATCATCAGGGAAATAAGAAAAATATTAGTAAAGGAGTGAAGGCAATGGCAACAATTTTTAATCATTTTAGTGAGGATAAAAATGCATTTATCAATCCCAGTGATGTGATAGAGAGGATTCCCGGATTTCCGGAGGTATGCATCACTACATTTTCAGAAGGGATTATAAGAGATTTTACCCGGAATAATGAGACAAGGGTAATTGCAGAGTTATTTTCTGCAAATGGGACGATTCCTGTATATGAAATAGAGTATGCAGGCAAAAAGATGGGCTTATTCCTTTCCAGAGTAGGAGCCCCAGCCTGTGTGACCGGTTTGGAAGAAATCATAGCCTTAGGAGCAAAAAAATTAGTACAGTTTGGCTGCTGTGGTGTATTAAATCAATCTCTTGCAGGCAATAAAATAATCATTCCGTCGTCAGCAGTCAGGGATGAAGGCACAAGCTATCATTATGTTCCAGGAAGTGAAGAAATCAATGCAGACAGTACTTCAATTGATATAGCAGTACAGTGTTTGGAAAAGCATAAAATTCCATATGTAGTAGGGAAAGTCTGGACCAGTGATGCGATTTACAGAGAAACGCAGGAACTTATTGAGGAGCGTAAAATGCAAGGCTGTATTGCTGTTGAAATGGAATGTTCCGCTTCTTTGGCTGTTGCCGGATTTAGAAATATACCTATTCTTCAGTTTTTTTATGGAGCGGATAACCTGGATTCCGATAAATGGGAGCCAAGAGATTTAACAGATTATGGAGTAAGCTGCGGCGATAAATATATGGCGATAGCTCTGGAATGTGGGCTTGCATTCTAAAATGGTTGTCTCACCCATTCCTCCTATATTCACTGGGGCTTACTCCCATTTTCTGACGAAAAAGCCTTGAAAAATACAGAGGATCCACATAGCTGACAGAATGTGCAATTACTCGGACAGACAGAGAAGTCGTTTTTAACAGAATACATGCCTGACGTATTCTGTAATCCAATAAGCAGCTTTGGATGGAAGCCCCGGTATATGATTTGAAAATCCGGTGGAGATAGGAGCGGTTGATATTCAGGTAATCTGCAATATCCTGAATGGTAATGGAATCACAATAATGATCTTCTATATATTGAAGGGCTTCTTCTACATGACAGGATGGTTTCTCATTTACAGGCGGCTTTTGTCCAGGAAATTTACGCACTAAAAGAAAGAGGTATTCATACAGAATACTGTTCATCATTAAATCCCGGTTTTTGGAAAGCTCATTGGCTTCGGCCATTTTCATATGGCAAAGCTTTAATTCTTCGTCTTCTCCGTAATGTATCACCAGATTGTCAGGCAGGGATGTCCGTTCCAGATATCCTTTTATCTTAATTCCCTGCATCCCGATCCATGTATATGTCCAGGGAGAGTGGATATCTGCTTCATAGTAAATGAGTTCATCAGGGCAGATTAGAAAAGCATCGCCTGCCTTAAGACGAAAAATTTTCCCTCTTGCCTTATAAATTCCTGCTCCGCTTAAGACGTAATGGATTAAATATCCGTTACGCATAATTGGTCCGTAACTGTGTCCGGGTTCACAGTTTTCATAGCCGCAGGTATAAATCATGGCGTCAATATTCTTGAAAAAATCATTGGAAAAGTGAAAATCCATCATAGGTCTGATACCTCCATATTTATAATCGTATTTGGCATAAAAAGGTGTCATAATATTCAATATCAAAGTCACATATATCCATATACATTCAATTGTAACAGAGTATAATAGTGAATACAAGAAGGAAACCGGAAAATCAAAATGTTTCTTCACTGTGGCCACAAGAGAATTCAGAAAGGAAAAGGTTTTGTCAAAGTAAAAGGAGGAATATTATATGGATGCAAATAAGCGGCAGAGATATGAAAAAATATCCATTGAGCTTACAAAGCTGGTTGGGGGCAAAGATAATATTCAGGGAGTGGCACATTGTGCGACACGTCTTAGGATTGTATTAAAGGATAATGATCTGGCAGACTTAAAAGCGATTGAGGATGTTGACCTTGCAAAAGGGGTTTTTGTGGCAGGGGATCAGGTTCAGATTATATTTGGTGCCGGTCTGGTAAATGATGTGTATGAAGTATTTGCGGATTACAATAATATGAAGAATATGAGTCTGAGCGATTTAAAAACGGAAGCAAATAAAAAGATGAATCCACTGCAAAGGATTATCAAAGCACTGTCTGATGTTTTTGTGGATATCATGCCGGGGATTCTTGCGGCAGCCCTGCTTACCGGACTTTCCGGAGTGCTGGGTAATCTGGAATTTGTGAAGGCGAATGAGACGCTTTTTGGTATTAACAGGTTGATCAATATATCATCAGGAGCGATTTTCGGTTTTCTGCCGCTGGCTGTAGCGTACAGTGCATGTAAACGATTTGGCGGGAGACCGATTCTTGGAATTGTTATAGGATGTATCATGCTTAGTGACAGTCTGGCAAATGCGTATTCGGCAGCTCAGGGAACGGTGGAGGTTACGACCTTACATATTTTTGGTATGGGGGTTGAGCTTGTTGGTTTTCAGGGCGGTATCATCGTGGCATTGCTTATGGGATTTGTAACGGCAAAGCTGGATATTTTCTTTGAGAAGAAAGTACCGGAAGTGATACGTCTGCTGATATCCCCGCTGCTTACGACTTTGGTGGGTGCACTGCTCTTATTTACCGTAATCGGTCCGGTGGGACGGGGGCTTTCTTCTGGAATCACAAATGCTTTAGTATGGATGACGCAGAATCTGGGAGTGTTTGGCTATGCTGTTTTCTCGGGATTACAGCAGTTAGTCGTTATAACCGGTCTGCACCATATTTTTGGTGCCATTGAGGCACAGCTTCTGGCAGATACAGGAAGGAACTTCTTAAATCCGCTTATGTCTGTGGCGATCATTGCACAGGGCGGTGCAGTGCTGGCATATATGGTCATGCACAGAAAAAATGTAAAAACGAGAGAGTTATGTATTCCAAGTTTCATTTCAGTATTGTTTGGAATTACGGAGCCGGCATTGTTCGGTGTTAATTTGAGATACCGCTTCCCGATTATTGGAGGATGTATCGGTGGTGCTATGGGCGGTGTTGTAGTTTATCTTACGAATCTTGCCGCAGTGGGATTTGGTACTACTGTTGTTCCAGGAATTGCTCTGGCAGACCCGGCAGGGAACGGATATGTGAATTATATCATTGCACATGGAGTTGCTATTGCAGGTGGTTTTATTATGACCCTGATTTTAGGGAAGTTTATGGAAAAAACGCCTGCTGAAACAGCCAACAAAAGACAGGAAGAAGAACCAGAGGACAATAATATGGAAGAAGCAGAGGTGCCGGATAAAGAGACATTTTTCGGATACGCAGAAGGTCAACTGATTGCAATGGAGGATGTGAAGGATGAAACCTTTGCAAATAAGGTATTAGGAGACGGTGTTGCAGTCATTCCGGAGCAGGGTAAGGTGTACGCACCGACAGACGGTACGATTACCAGTATATTTGATACGAAGCATGCTGTCTGTTTTGCCAGCACCTATGGAACAGAAATATTGATTCATATCGGAGTAGATACGGTAAAATTGGAAGGAAAGCATTTTACGGCTCATGTAAAGGATGGCGATTTGGTGAAAAAAGGGCAGCTTCTGGTGGAATTTGATAAGGAAGCAATCGAAAGAGCAGGATATGACACGGTAATCCCGATGATATTCACAGATCTCCCGGATGAAAAGAAGCTGGAAATATCTGCACCGGGAAAAATGACAGTCAATACAGTTGCCGCTGTTGTCTGTAAGGTATGAGTAAATAAAAAGCCAGTGTACAGACAAAATATATAGTAAAAAAGACAGCAGCCCGCCGGAAATCATTTCAATGACAGGCGGGCTGGCGATCACTTTTGCAAAACAAAAGTGTTACAGGGGTAGTGTCAAGTGGATTATGTAAATTTACGAGATGGGAATTGCCTAGAGACTATCCCATCAGACTAAGCCTACAAAGCAAAATTGGTTACAAATAATAGAGGGAAAGACATGAATAATAAGCTGATTTTTTTGGATATTGATGGAACCTTAGTGTCGGCAATGGCACCGCCATCAGCACTTGCCGTTAAGGCGGTACATGGGGCAAGAGCGAATGGTCATAAGGTGTTTCTCTGTACAGGAAGAAATATGCCGATTATCGGCAGGGATATTCTGGATGTAGGGTTCGACGGTGTGATAGCCAGTGCCGGAGCTCATATAGAAGCCGGGGACAGAGTGCTTTTTGACAGTCTTCTTCCAGAAGAAAGGATACAGGAATGCCTATCAGTATTTCATGCACATGGGATATATTGCAGGATAGAAACAGCAGAAGGAATTTATACAGACCCACAGATGGAAGCTTTGCTTAAGCTGGCAAAACCGGATAAAGCGAATTCAGAACTGATCCGCATGCAGCGGGAACTCGAAGCAGGACTTCCTATTCTTCCATATGATGAGTATCCCTGTGAGGGAGCATATAAAATATGCTTTACCAGTACCAGTCTGGAATCGGTGGAAAAGACAAAAGAGTATCTTGGAGACAGATTCGGGTATGTGGTGCATCCCTATGCAGACAGTACTACCTGCTATAACGGGGAGATTATTCCCAAAGCAATTGATAAAGGCAGGGGCATGAAGCTGATGTGCCAGTATTATGGGTCTGACATTCAGGATACGGTTGCCTTTGGCGACAGCATGAATGATTACGAGATGATGGAAACAGCCGGAATCAGTGTCGCCATGGGCAATGCCTGTGATACTCTTAAGAATATGGCAGACCGTATCTGTGAAGCCGTATGGGATGACGGCATTTATCATGAATTTCAGAGAATGGGAATTATATAAATTACTATTCCTTTTTTAATCCATACTGGCTATAGCATCTATACACAAAGGGCAGCAGCAGGATAGAAGCCGCTGTATATATTAACATAGCCAATGGAATCTGCCGGAATACGGTATTTCCAACCTGATAAAGAATCGGAATTCTTGCACAGTTCAGTATATTGGTAAGTACACAGGGCATTAAATTAAAAAATGCTGCAAAGGAAGGAAGTGCTCTTGCAAAAAACGGCAGCACGCACAGCATAAAAAAGGGAAGGCAGACCGCCACGTATGGGGTATGCATTTTGGCTGTTGTCAGCATGGCGGTGGATGCAGTCAAAAGACTGGCGATATATCCGCATATCAGGATTAATAAATAATACTGACCAAATGTCATAGGGTAAATACTATATGGGAACATAAGCTGGTATGGAGTATGCATGCCGCTTGTCCCCATGACGGTGAAAGAAATCAGGGTCAGGATTCCTATTCCGGTCCAGTATACGATGGTTGTGGACAGAATGCCTGCCAGTATTTTATTTTTGGTTGCTTTGGAGCGGCCGTATTTTGTGGAATAAAATACCGATTCCGCCCGGTTTCGGAATTCTTCGGTAAATATTCCGGCAGTCAGAAACCCGATGACGATTGCCAGAACCATTTCATATGTTTCTGCATACAGGATCATGGTATCCCATGAGACCGGTGCTTCATATGTAAGCGGCATCTGTATTTTTTCATATTGTTTCATGAGTAATTCCTTCTGCTCCGGTGTTTCCCCGTATTCTACACTCATTTTCAGCATGTTATCCTTATATATATTGTATAATTGCCCGACCTGTTCGTCCGTCAGTTGATGCAGTACACTTTTATCACCAGGAGAATCCGGTGTCATGATATTGATTACAAAATCGGTAATATTGGAATAAGACTGTATAGTTTCCCCAAATGCCGTATCCGGTATATCCTCCGGATATTTCTCGTCCAGTTCTTTTCTGCTTTTTACAGCTTTGGCTATTTTATCTGTTGTCAGCGTTCCCTTCCATTGGTTTTGGTCTGATGCAAGACGACGGGCTGCAGTCAGCGTTCCCTCGTGCAATACACCTTGTGTATCTACAAAGCGGATGCTTTGGATTGCAAAAATGCTGAATACAACCGCCAGTAGGAAAGCAGCAGTCAGTATTACCTGATTTAGTTTTTTAGAAAAAATTTTCTTTAATTCATACTTCAGTATCAATAGTATCATCTCCTTTTTCTCCAAAATATAATAAGAAGGCATCCTCTAAAGATGCTTCGTCCCGTATTGCATTTTCTGTCGGTGGATGACCAGAAAGGATTCTTAATTCTGCACTTTGGGACAGTGTTTTTACATTTGCTACCAGATATTGCCTGAGGTAATGTTCCACTTCATTTTTGGGAACGGTACAGTTCCAGACGGATTCCTCCATGGATGCAGTCAGCTCCTCCGAAGTACCCGTAAAAAGGAACTTTCCATCGTTCATTAAAATGATTTCATTTGCAATAAATTCAATATCCGACACGATATGGGTAGAGAGCAGTACCAGCCGGTCATCCGACAATTCACTAATCAGATTGCGGAACCGTATCCGTTCTTTTGGGTCAAGTCCTGCGGTTGGTTCATCCAGTATCAATATTTTCGGGTCATTCAACATTGCCTGTGCAATTCCGACACGCCTTAACATACCACCGGACAGGGTTTTCATTTTCCGTTTTTTGTACTTTGATAAACTGACCTGCTCTAATAATAGTTCTGTCCGTTTTTTTGCCATGACAGGGCGGATTCCTTTGATCGATGCAATATACATCATATAGTCGCAGATTGACAGATCCGGATAATATCCAAAGTCCTGTGGCAGATATCCTAATATCTGCCGATACCCCGCTCCTAATGCGGAAAGCTCTTTTCCGTCCCATGTGATAGTTCCGTGCGTCGGCCGGGTAATCGTACACAACATCCGCATAAGCGTAGTCTTGCCTGCACCGTTTATTCCAAGGAGCCCGTATACTCCTTTTTTCATTGAATAAGTAATCTGGTTGACGGCATATACGCTGCCAAATTGTTTTGATAAATTCTCAAATTTTAATTCCATTGATAGTATCCTCCATTATTATTTCGCAATAATGCTGCGATTTTTCAATGCAAAAGAATAAGTATATAAATGAAAGCCCGACCAGTCCAAGCCAGATTGGCTCGGCAATCATACCGTAAATGTCGTCATGTGTTAAAATTGCCAGCCATAATCCTGTCCATATCGCACATATAAGGACGGCAGTATATTCCATCTCAAACTTTTTGCTGCATAACAGCCGGAAACAGATACAGACTGATACGTTAAGCGGAATCAGAAAGTTTATGATGATCTCATATGCTGAAATCTGTATCGTGTTCAAAGTAATGATAAAAAAGGCTGTGACCATGGCAAGGTCCACGGCTGCAAATAATAAAATTCTTGCTGCACAAATCTGCCGTAATGAATAAAAAGCAGCTTCTTCAATCTCTATAGCGGAAAACCTGCGGTTTTTCCAGATTTCAGGAATAATCAGGATTGCGAAGACTGTAGCCAGGACGCCTGCAATTCGTTCCCTGTTTCCGCCATCTAAATTTTGCAGCAAAAGCCAGAGCACGGTTAATACGGCACCCTGTAATATCCACCATCGTTTTTTAATAAACCGGGATTGTTCATACAGGAACTCAAAATAAGAAGTCTGGCTGATTTCCTGACGATTGATCACAGCCTGGCATTGTTCCGTAACATTTTGAACAGAGGAGTTTCGGACATATTCCTTTTGGATAAGCTTCTTGTAATCTTTGATTTTCTTTTTATATGGCTTCATTTACTTTTCACCTCCAGACATTCTGATAATATTTTCTTTGCCCTGCTGATGCGGTATTTTACAAGCGATACATTTATATTTAATAAATCTGCGATTTCTCGCTGTTTCAGCTCCTGAAAGAAAAACAGAATAGCGGTTTCTTTTAGCTCCTCTGGCAGATGGTCCACCGCCTGTTCAATGTCCAGCCGGGTTTCCATATCATGCACATTGTTTTCAGGTATTTCCGGAAATTCCTCTATCAGCAGTTCTTTTTTCTTCTTGTAATAGTTTTTGATGATATTTCCGGCAATACAATATAAATAACTTTTGGTCTTGCCATAATTTTTATATTGCCCTAGAGCTTCAAAAAAACGTACAAAGGTATCCTGCGTCAAATCCTCAGCATAATCGCGATTGCGGACATGTAAAAAACAATATTGATATATGGAAGCATAGTATTTTTTTACCAGCCATTCACCAGCCTCTTCATTTCCATTTTTTACTTTCTGTATTAACAGGAAATCAGAATACATTTCCGTCCTCCTTTCCTGAGTAGTGTCATTTTAGGTCATTGCAAAACAGTTTTGCAATGACCTGATAGTGCTATAGCGTATTTTGCAATTGCTATATAATATAACAACTGACGGCTATAAAAGGTTAGTCCCAATTTTAAAATATTTTTTTGTTTACCATTGTGAGAAGAAAATTCCGGCAAATGGGGATAATATGATCATTATCATTGAAAATGTAAAAGATTCAATGGAGATCAGTGTTGCCCGCTGTTCGGACGGAAACATATCCTGGAGAATGGCATTTGTCCTTACCTGAAGTGCATCGTCACTAAGTGCGGCAATAAAACCACCGACAGCCATGATAAGATACATTCCGGAATGTTCTGCTGCTACGCCGCACAGTACGAGGGATGCAGCAATCATGAAAACATTCCGATACTTCATTTTGGAAAATCTGAGAATGATTTTTGCTCCGAGGATACCGCCCGTTTCCATGAAAAACAAAGCCAGACCAAGTTCCCATTTGGGGATACCTGCTTCCGGCAGTTTTGCCTGGAGAAAAAATAACAGCAAAATGTCAATGGCTCCGACCAATGAGTTGCAGAACATTAAAAACATTGCCTTTTTTGCGTTTTTTAAAAAGGAAAGGCTTTGTATAAAACATGCTGCAAGTTGCGTTTTTATGGAACTGACAATATTTTTTTCATTGTGCTCATTATAATGGCATACATGTATTTCATATAATTGCGTAAGTATCCATATCTGTATAATGCCCATTAGGATATCTGTGCTATATGCTGCCTTATGTCCGATCATAAGCGCAAGTCCGGCACACATGGTTGATATACCGTTGCAAAGACGGTATATGATCATCTGGTTTGATGCATATTTTTCATAATAATCCTCGTAACCAACGGTTTTCAATGAATCGTATGCAAGAGCATCGCCTGATCCTGACGAAAAATTATAGCTCAGTGCATAGAATGCGATAGATGTACACACCATCAACAGCGAGTTGGAAGCAATCATTATAATATTTCCGATTATTCTCATAATATTGCTGATGATCAACATATTTTTTCTTCCAAATACATCCGCAAGAACACCGGATGGAATTTCGAATATTATACTTGTTATATGAAATACAGTTTCTGCAAAACCGATTTCTATTAAATTATAGCCCCTTGCTGCCAGAATTGCTATCCACGCACCTGTCAGGGATAAATTACCCAATATAGATGATAAATATAATCTTGATATTTGTTTCTTAATATTAAACATAAAAAATCTCCTTAACTTAAAATAAAATTGTTAAGGAGATAATGAGACATTTTATAAGATTTGCCGAATTTGTGAATAAAGTTTAGCAGGTATTATGTTTCTCTGCCTGTTTCTTTAACAAATCTCCTAAAAAAGGCCGCACTATCCCCGTGAAGAGGAAAAATGTAACCTTTTTTAAGTTGTAGATTTGTCATTTTCCAGAACATAAATCTAACCTTTCTTGATCAATATTTTAACCATGAGCAAAACTCATTTTTTTCAAAACCTAACATTTTACAAAAAATGCAAAGTATCCGTTCTTCTCTGTGCTGAACAGCAGACTGTAAGGTGGGTATTGTTTTTCTAAAGCTAATACCCGTGCAATTTGATCAAACGTCATCAGATCTATTTTTTCCAGCTGGTAGCTGTTTGTAAGGGTGAAATGTGCTGCAAGGCAGTCCATAAATTTTTGTGAAAGCATTTTAATGGCATAAGTCACAGTCTTATCAACTCGTTTGATTTGTTTACCCAGTATATCATTAAGCATGGACAATACCATCTGATCTTCATAAACCAGATAAGCTTGTATAGGTTTTCCCTCTGTGACAGAATAAGTCAGACGGTAGCAAAGGGCATTTCCTGAGGAAAAATCCTCTCCGCTGTAGTGTAAACTGACAATTTCTGCTTTCACCCGGAATAAAGTCTCCAGTGTCTGGATAATTGCTTTTTCCAGAGAAACCATTTCGTCTTCGGAGGGCTCATGCACCCATTTGTTAGGGGTGCGTCCTGTGATGGCGTGGTCTTCAATCATGATGTGACCGTTCAGCCAGCCGACACAAATCCCCAGAAAATGCTGGACTGATTCTACCGAATAGTTCTGTGATTCTAATTCCCGTTCCAGGGCAGGAAGGGTATTGTTGCACATATTATCATGCAGACTTTTATGTATACCATATTCACTATAGTTGATGGACTGCATATAAGCTTCTTCTTCGGCAAAATGTTTCAGGGTATAATTTTTAAAGTATTTGATGCCTTCCCGGCAGGCATGCTGCTGTTTGTTCCTGTCTTCGTTGAGATTCAGAAGTTTTCCCACGATTGAGAATAAACGCTGATGTGCTTTGTCAATTCCATCTACTCCAATGTTAAACCGGTCGTTCCATTTTATTTCATTCAATGCTTGTGCCCCCTTTGTAATCCATTGGTTCTATCTGCAAAATGTTACACTGATGCAGCATATCAACACACTTTTATATAAAAATAGTTTACCATATTTTTCCGGTTTGAACAACAGCTATATAATTTGGAAAAATCAGGATATTCTCAAGAATTATAGGTTTTACTTTTTTAAGCTATATCTGCTGCGAGCCGCACGGAATTGATTGCACTCCGCTTCACCTCGCCCATGCAATGGGAAAAATAACAAATACTTTTACGTAAGCAAACACCACTGGGTATTCGTTATTTCCTCCACTCAGCTCGCAGATAAACAGGAATTTCAATTTGTACAATATAATCCTCTATCCGGTCGACTACGTTTTCATTGATTCCCATTTCATAGGAAAAACCTGACAGTATCAGATTATGTTCTTTGGCATATTCCAGAATTTCCTGGTACTTTGAAGAAATCCCGCCCAGATTTCCTTTGTGGAAAGCCCGCAGGTATGTTCCGGCAGGCTGTATATGCAGCCCAGTCTTCTTTATGGGATAAGGGATTTCAATAAAGAGTTTGGAATAATTATTAAAGTTTCCGTGGTACAGTTCTTCAACCGGAATCATGCTCCCATAGGTAGCATCATGCAGGCGGTGAATTTGGTATTTTTTTGTCTGGGCTGTAATCATTTCCACTTCTTTGTCAAAGGAGGTGTCGGGATGGATATCTACGGTCACCAGACTGTGCTCTTTTTTTTCAATTATACTGATTTCTGACAGATTCATTGTCAGTAAAGTGATCATATTCTCACGATGCAGGCATAAAGTTTTTCTGACAGCTTTTAAATGGGCAATGCTGTGGTCCAGATCGGTTATTTTTTCATCTAAAAGAGATTTAAGGCTGGAAGCAGAACGGTTTTTCATGAATTCCTGTATTTCGCTTACGGATACATTTAGCTCTCTGAGTAATAAGATGGTTTCCAGTATGGAACTTTGATGGTAACTATAGCGGCGGTATCCGTTTTCGGGATTGATGGCGGCAGGCTTGAATAATCCGATTTCGTCATACCACATTAGTGTTTTTTTATTGATTCCGTGTAATGCCGCAAATTGGCCGATTGTGAGAAGCTTATTCTGTTCTTTCATTTTAATCCTCCTGTGATTCTTTCAAGGTTTCGCCAGAGCTGTTTTTTATGGAATATTTTATGTTATCGTTTTTTTGCTGGTGTATGTGATAAGTCTAGTGACTATATCTGCACAGATATTTTCAAAGGATATGAAGACCAATACCCTATGTCTGTGACAAAATATTGAATTGGTTCTTGACTGTACAGTAACTGTACGGTTTATGATATTACATACAGGAAAGAAAGGCAAGATGTGTAGTGTAAAGTAGATTATGAAAATCTACGGGACAAGGATTGCCCGCATTAAAATCTGCTTATTCAATGTGTCAGTACACTAGTCAATACCCCTGATGCAGACAATCAATTTGTGCGAATAACCAGCCAAGCATTGATACTTGCATATACACTTGATGACTATCGCAGCAAATAAAATTTACAAAGCAAAACTGATTGCAATTATGAGAGGAGAAATATATGGAAAATGAAAATGTATATTTAAAACCTGTAACCTTAAAAAATATTTTAAAATTTGCGGTGCCGACCATTGTCATGACAGTATTTATGTCATTTTATACAATGGTGGATGGTCTGTTTGTATCTAATTTGATTGGTACTAATGCGTTGTCAGCTATTAATCTGACAGCGCCAATCATTCAGTTTGTCTCTGCTATCTCTACTATGCTTGCCACAGGGGGCAGTGCTGTTATCATGAAAAAAATGGGAGAGCACAAAAGCAAAGAGGCACAGGAGGATTTTACATTCCTGATTCTGGTAAATGTGGCGGCAGGCTTTATTATGTGCGGACTTGGGTATCTGGCCATGGATTCTGTTTTTGCAGGCATGAATCTGTCTCTTGATGTGGCGGGATACTGCGTAGAATATCTAAGCCGCTATCTGTTGTTTACTGTTCCTATTTTATTAATGAATAATTTTACCCTTTACATGATTGCAAGTGAAAAAGCAACACTTTCCCTGATTTGTTCTGTAACAGGTGGTGTTTTGAATATGCTGCTTGATTATGTATTGATTGCCATATTTGATATGGGGATTAGCGGTGCGGCTATTGCTACAGGTCTGGGCTATTCCGTAACAGCTGTTGTCGGGTTAGTTGTTTTCAGTCGGAAAAATAGTCTTTTGCACTTTAAAAAGCCGGTATTCCGGTTTAAAGTTCTTGTCAATGCATCTGCGAACGGATGCTCTGAGATGGCAACAGCACTTGTCACTGGAATCGTTACGATGATGTTCAACTGGACGATGCTTCGTTATGTAGGGGAGGACGGGGTTGCTGCCGTTACGATTATCATGTATGTACTAATGTTTGCAAGTTCCCTGTATACAGGTTATTCTTATGGAGTGGCTCCGATGACCAGTTTTTATCACGGAGAACAGAATCATGATAAACTGAAAAAGCTGGTGGCAATCAGCCTGAAGGTGATTGCAGTTATTTCTATCATAACTGTGGCAGTATCTTTTATACTTACCAAGGCACTGGTATCCGTATTTGCCTATCCGGACAATCCTGTGTATGACCTGGCAGTGACTGGAAACAAAATATGTACTATAGCATTATTCTTTATCGGTTTTAATATTTTTGCCAGTGGAATGTTTACGGCTTTGTCAAATGGTGTAGTTTCGGCTGTTCTTGCATTTTCGAGGTCTTTTGTGTTTATGCTGGCTGCTATGCTGATTCTTCCAATCTTTCTGGGAGTGAATGGTATCTGGTTGGCGACTCCGACAGCGGAACTGCTGGCACTGCTCCTGTCCACGGGAATGTTTGTAAAGTATAGAAAGAGGTATCAGTATTAGAAGAGTCATGGAAAGTGATTTTTATTGCACAAAAGTGGTCTTTCATTTAAAATATAGAAAACTATGGAAGGGTAGTGTAAAGTATGATATTGCTCTTTGATTCAGCGTGGGCAGATGTGAGGATTTTGTAAATAAAACTATGAAAATGCGGACTGGGTATGTCTTGAGATTTCACAGTTAAAATGCTATACTAATACAACAAAAATTAAGATGTAGATAGGTTGGAAATAGTTTTGCTGGGGATTTTGATTTGTATTTATAGGCGATAATGGTGATAAAATACATATGATAAGCGGGAAGGAATGAAGAAAATATGCCATTTCATTTTGATAACTGGCTGATATATTTTTATTTCTATTGTATATGTGGCTGGATTTTTGAGTCTGGTTATGTATCAATAAGGACACATAAGCTGACAAATAGAGGCTTTATGAAGGGACCATGGCTGCCTCTTTATGGGAGTGGTGCTGTTATTATATTGGTGGCAACCCTGCGATTTCAGGAATATCCGATTGCCGTATATTTTGCGGGAGCTGTTGCGGCAACTGTTTTGGAGTATTTTACCGGTGTTATGATGGTGAAATTATTTAAGGTGAGGTATTGGGATTATAGTGAACAGCGGTTACAGTTTCAGGGACATATTTGTTTATTGTCTTCTATTGCATGGGGGTTTTTAAGTCTTTTAATGGTGTATGTAGTACACAAGCCGGTTGTAAAGTTTGTCAGTATGTGGAATGAGGAATTCTTAAGCATAAGTACATTTATAATTACGATTTTGATGGTGTTTGATTTCACAAATGCATTCAGAGAGGCTATGGATTTGCGTGCACTGATTATTCAGGCGGAGGAGCTAAAGCAACGTTTGGATAATGCACTTGCAGAGCAAAGAGAACATTTTAATGAAGTTGTTGGAGAAAAGAAGGAAGAACTAGAGCAGGTAGTAGAAGAGACCAGAGAACAGATTATAGAAAAAAAGAAACATTTGGAACAGGCTGTTGTGGAACGAAGAGAAAAGATTGTGGAATGGCGGGAGGAAGCTTCGGATGGGAGAAAAGAACATCTAAAACAGACGATTAAGGAATTGGAGCTTGCAAGAGAACGGATACGCAGCAATATGGAGCAGCATTCCAGACAATTGTTGCTGCATAATCCTGGTTCTGGATTTAGGGGAATGAAAGAAGAGTCAATGGAGATTAAAAGAAGGCTGATGGAGAGAAGGAGGAAAAGAGATGGAAGATAGAGAGGTTTTGCAAAGGGAAGTATTAAAAGAACTCATTTCTTATAGCGATAACCTGATCCCGGCACTACAGTCGATAATTGAGGAATTGCGGGGAGCGGAACGAGAAGATACCAATGATTTTTTGAATGAGGTTATTAACGGGATTAACTGGGAAATAGAGGTTTATAATCAATGTGCGCCCTTGATTAATGAAAAAAGCAGCTATATTGATAAAAAAACAATGATTGCAGCAGTGAAAAGTTTAGGGGAAGCACTAAGCGGGGGAGATAATCTACAGATAGCAGATTGTCTGGAGCAGGAATTTCTTCCGTTTCTGAATAAAC
>CAJUFL010000051.1 GCA_910585605.1 uncultured Lachnospiraceae bacterium
TAGTGCTAAGGCTGAATATACTCGTTTTGAAATTACAATTTGCGGAAACTCAAGAGATGTTTTAATGGAGGATTACCATAATCCGCTCTACAATGAATACCGCAGCACAGGCAAGCAGGGCAACAGTAAGCAGGCTTTTTTCTTTGTATGCGGCAATAATAGCAACAATAAATCCTGCCAGTGCCGACCAGATATTTGCTGTAGAAGACAGGATTGCCGGAAATGTCATGGCAGCAAGACAGGCATAGGGTACATAATAAAGGAAAGATTTGATATAGGTGCTGGTGATTTCTTTTTTGGACAGTACCAGAGGAAGCATACGGATTAGATAAGTTACTCCGGCCATGATTAATATGTATAAATATATGTTATGCGTCATTCGGTGCTTCTCCTTTGAAGGCTTATTGTTAATAAGTAATTAATTTACAGTTAGTGCTTTTTATACTTCATTTTTTGGGGGGGCATCATTTTCAATGGGTTTTAATTTGGCTGCAATTCCAGCTACACTCACTGTGGTAAGAATGATGACAAAACCGGAGGTAATCTGTTTGAGAACAGGCAGTACCGTAAATAAAAAGCTTATCCCCATGGCAGATAAGACCACGATTAGAACAGTGTGGTTTTTCTTTGCCGGAGGAATGATAATTGCCAGAAACATTCCATAAATAGCAATTCCCAGGGCACTCATTACGAAAGCTGGAAGAAGGCTTCCCGATACGGCTCCTACTATTGTGCCAAGCACCCAGCCGGGAACGGCAATGCTGGTAATTCCATAGTGGTAGGAGGGAGAAAGCACTCCGGTCTGGCTGGCATCCAGTGCAAATATTTCATCTGTCACACTGTAGGCCATGGTATACCGGTGCCAGTTCGGTGCAGTTTTATCCAGTTTCTGTGACAGGGAAAATGACATCAGGCAGTAGCGCAGGTTGATAATGAGCTGTGTCAGGGCAAGCTCAAGATAAGTTCCTCCTGTTGCGATGATACCAAGTCCGGAAAACTGTCCTGCTGATGTTACATTGGTCAGGGAAATCAGCGCAGCCTGCCAGATGCTTAATCCATTGGTTATCGCTTCCATTCCAAAGGTAAAGGATACGGCAAAGTACCCCAGGGCAACAGCAATGCCGTGGCGCAGTCCGCGTTTATAAGTATTTTGCATGAGAAAATCCTCATTTCATTAGTTTTTCTTGTCGACAATGAGCCAAGTGCCGTGCCAGCACAGGCATTTGGTATGATAGTCTTTATTCTAAACCATATTTTTAGGGTTTGGCTTTGAATAGTTTACCATGACATGAAGAAAATGGCAAAAAAATTTTATATTTACTTAAGCATTATCTGTGGTTACTGATAAAATTGAAAGAGTTATATGAAATTGCAAAAACAGAACAAATGTTCAAATATGCCTGTACTTTTTTTATATATAATGTTATACTATAAAAACATATTTTTTAGAAAGAATCGGAAACGGCGGAGAAAACTAATATGAGATTTTTGGCAATGCTGTTTATGGAGATACTTATATTAATATATTCTATAGGTGCATGCAGAGTGCTCTCTATGACTTTTAAAACATTTGGCAGGTCGATCACCATAAAAAGCAACAAATGGGCAGCAATATTAATTGCATATAAAAATACCTGGGGGATAGCAACGAGTGCCCAAAATAGAAATAAGATATCACTGATAGGGATATTTTCATATATGGTGTTTTTTCCGCAGATTTTTTTCCTTGTACATGACTGGTGGGTTTATTTTACGACAGGCGTGATAGAGCCATGTTCAGCAGAAAAAACATATCTTTCGGTAGTAGGATTGTATTATATTATTGCAGTCAGTATAAAAATAAAAGAAGCAGATAACTTTGAAAAAGGGAAGATATGGTGACCGAATAAGGATAATGGGAAGCAATGTATCAGTGAAAACACTTTTCTGAAAAGGGAGTGAATAAAATGCATATCTGTCAAAATAATAAAAAGGAATTTAAAGGAATCATATTATTAGATCAGATTCATAAAGGAGGAGACTTTCATGGATCATTTTGAATTAGTATCAGAATTTCAGCCAACTGGCGACCAGCCACAGGCAATTGAAGATTTAGTAAAGGGATTTGAAGAGGGAAACCAGTTCCAGACTTTGCTGGGAGTAACCGGTTCCGGTAAGACTTTTACCATGGCGAATGTAATCGCCAAATTGAATAAACCGACTATCATCATTGCACATAATAAGACGTTAGCGGCACAGCTTTACAGTGAATTTAAGGAATTTTTTCCCAATAATGCTGTGGAATATTTTGTGTCCTATTACGACTATTACCAGCCGGAGGCATATGTTCCGTCCACGGATACGTATATTGAAAAAGATTCTTCGATAAATGATGAGATTGACAAATTAAGGCATTCTGCAACCGCAGCACTAATTGAGCGTAAGGATGTGATAGTCATTTCTTCTGTTTCCTGTATCTATGGTATCGGTTCGCCGGAGGATTATGAGGAAATGATGCTTACCCTGCGTACGGGAATGACCTATGAATGGGACAAGCTGATTACCGATCTCATTGATATCCAGTATGAGAGAAATGAAATGGATTTTAAGCGGGGCACCTTCCGGGTGCATGGGGATGTATTGGAGATTTTACCAGTATCTACTTTTGAGGATGCTATCCGTATAGAGTTTTTTGGGGATGAAATCGACCGCATGGTGGAATTTGACCCATTGACCGGTGAGGTGAAGAGAGGAATTAACTGTGCGTTTATTTTCCCTGCCTCTCATTATGTGGTGGCTCAGGAAAAGATTGACCGCGCAGTGGTGGAGATTGAGGAAGAATTGGAGCAGCAGGTTGCATATTTTAAGGAAAATGATAAGCTTTTAGAGGCACAGAGAATCAGTGAACGGACACATTTCGATATGGAGATGTTAAGGGAGACCGGATTTTGCTCAGGAGTAGAGAATTATTCCAGGGTGCTGGCAGGCTTGGAGCCGGGAGCGACTCCGAATACACTGCTGGAATTTTTTAAAGACGATTTTTTGATGATAATAGATGAGTCACATATCACAGTTCCCCAGATTCGTGGTATGTATGCTGGGGACAGGGCGAGAAAGCAGACACTTGTAGATTTTGGATTTCGTCTTCCGTCGGCAATGGATAACCGTCCTCTTAATTTTGGTGAATTTGAATCTAAGGTGGATCAGGTGATGTTTGTTTCAGCGACACCTTCCGATTATGAAGCGGAGCATGAACTGCTTCGGACAGAGCAGTTGATCCGACCAACGGGACTGTTAGACCCTCTGATTGAGGTGAAGCCTGTGGAGGGACAGGTGGATGATCTGCTGTCTGAAGTAAATAAAGAGGTGGAGAAGGGGAATAAGGTGTTAGTTACCACATTGACAAAGCGGATGGCAGAAGATTTGACGGATTATCTGCGTGATCAGGGTGTGAAAGTGAAATACCTCCATTCGGATATTGATACTCTGGAGCGGATTGAGATTGTCCGTGACCTGCGTATGGGAATTTTTGATGTATTAGTGGGTATCAATCTGTTAAGGGAAGGTCTGGATATTCCGGAGATTACGCTGGTAGCTATTTTGGATGCAGACAAGGAGGGATTTTTACGCTCCGAAACTTCACTGGTACAGACGATTGGACGGGCTGCCCGAAACAGTGAGGGACGGGTGATTATGTATGCAGATGAGATTACCCGCTCTATGCGTGTGGCAATTGATGAGACCAATCGAAGACGCCAGATTCAGGATGCGTATAATAAGGAACATGGAATTACACCAACAACTATACGGAAGTCTGTCCGGGATCTGATTACTACCTCTACGGATGAGGATGTTGAGGCACTAAATGCCAAGCTGAAGGAAAAAGATGTTGAGTCCATGACGAAAAAAGAGCTTCAGGAAGAGATTAAGAAATACACGAAAAAAATGGAGACAGCTGCGGCAGAGCTTAACTTTGAGATGGCAGCAGAATATAGGGACAAGTTGAAAGAATTAAAGGTGGCATTACGGGATTATGATAGTTGACACATAAGGTGTGGCTAATGAATGACTTTCATATCAGATGTTATGCTTTTTATAGATTTATAGGTGATTGTGCGACAGACGGTAACGAAAACAGAGTTTTGCAATTACTTGATTAAACTTATACAGTGAGGTAAAAATGGATAAGAGAGAATATAAGACAACAGAACTTTTAAAAAGGTTTTTACCATATTACAAACCACATATGGGAACAGTTATATTGGATTTATTTTGTGCGGCGCTGACGACTATCTGTGAACTGGTTCTTCCACTCATTATGCGGTATATCACGAATGAGGGGATGAGGGATCTGGCAGCATTATCTGTCCGTATGGTGCTGATGCTTGGTGGGATTTATTTTGTTCTCCGGATTGTAGACAGCATCGCCAATTATTATATGGCAGATGTGGGTCATGTGATGGGGGCAAGGATAGAGACAACGATGCGGAGGGATGCGTATTCCCATCTGCAAAAGCTTTCCAATACTTATTATAGTAATACAAAGGTTGGTCAGATCATGGGACGGATTACCAATGATCTGTTTGATGTGACGGAATTTGCCCATCACTGTCCGGAGGAGTTTTTTATCGCAGCGATTAAGGCTGTAGTGGGTTTTATCATTTTGTCTGGAATTAATTTTTGGCTTACATTGATAATATTCTGTATTGTTCCAGTGATGTTTTTTACCTGTATGACATTAAATCGTAAGATGAAAACGGCATTTTCCAAGCAGAGATACCAGATTGGAGAGTTAAATGCCCGTATTGAGGACAGCTTATTAGGGCAGAAGGTGGTAAAGGCATTTACCAATGAGGAGATGGAGAATGGGAAATTTGCTGCCGACAATCAGAAGTTCTTTGAGATAAAAAAAGAGAGTTACAAATACATGGCGGCATTTCAGACAACTACGAGAATGTTTGATGGCATCATGTATCTTTCCGTTATAATAGGCGGAGGTATTTTTATGGTGAAGAGGCTGATTCAGCCGGGAGATCTGGTGGCATATATGCTTTATGTTACCACACTGATTGCTACTATCAGACGGATTATCGAGTTTGCTGAGCAGTTTCAGCGGGGAATGACAGGAATTGAACGCTTTTTGCAGATTATGGATGCAGATATTGATATTTTTGACGAGGAAGGGGCTGTGCCATTAAAAAGGGTAGCGGGTGATATAGAGTTTGAAAACGTGAGTTTTGAGTATCCCGATGACCATAATGAAGTTTTTTCTAATCTGAATCTGTCTATCAAAGCGGGAGAGCGGGTTGCCATCGTGGGTCCGTCAGGCGGCGGGAAGACTACGCTTTGTAATCTGATTCCCAGATTTTATGATATTGATTCAGGCTGTATCAGGTTGGATGGCAGGAATATCAAAGAATTTACACTAAAGAGCTTAAGACAGCATATCGGAATTGTCCAGCAGGATGTGTATCTGTTTTCGGGAACAGTATATGACAATATAGTTTATGGCAGACCGGAAGCTTCCAGAGAAGAGGTAATGGCGGCGGCAAAGCTTGCAGGAGCAGATGCATTTATATGGGAGTTAAAGGATGGATATGATACCTATATTGGGGAGCGTGGTGTGAAGCTGTCCGGTGGTCAGAAACAGCGGATCAGTATTGCAAGGGTATTTCTAAAGAACCCACCGATTTTGATTTTGGATGAGGCAACTTCCGCACTGGATAATGAGAGTGAATTTGAAGTGGCAAAATCTCTGGTAGAATTATCGGAGGGCAGAACGACCCTTACTATTGCCCACAGATTGTCCAGTATCCGGAATTCGGACCGTATTCTGGTGCTCACTCAGGAAGGGATTGTGGAGGAAGGAAGTCATGATGAGCTGATGGAAAAACAAGGTATGTACTATGAGTTTTATACGATGGCGGATAAATGGCAGTAGCAATACTGCCTTATTCATGTATAATTTCCTTACATAACCTTGACATTTCCTTTGGGCTTTTCTGCATTCCGCTGTATCCGAAAACGATTCCAATTTATTGTTTTCACGTATTCTGCATCTTTTTTGTGAGACAGTTTTTGAAAGTGAATAAATTTGTAATTGGCTGGAGAGTTTCGTACAATGAAGAATCTGTCACTGGCGGTGTGCATGGAGGGGAAAAGATTAGCTTGATTCAAAATAGCAATGATAATATCTGTTGTATCGGTGTAATGTTTGAACGAAGGAGGAAAATTCATGGAGAATGGGGAAAATACAGGTTTGTATTTGTTAAAAAAGGGAAAGAAAGGGCTGGTCAGTATGGTATTCAGCCGTTTGGGACTGATCCTTGTTTTGTTTTTGATACAGACATTTTTTCTGCTTTGTGCCTTCTGGTGGTTTAGTGAATTTCTGCCTTATATTATGGGAAGTACGGTAGTATTTACGATTATTATGATAATCTATCTGTTTAACTGTGATTTTGAATCGGAGGTAAAGCTGACCTGGCTTATGGTGATTATGCTGGTTCCGGTATTTGGTGCGATTTTTCTGCTCTATACCAGAATGGATATCGGACACCGGGTGATCAAGGAAAGACTCGGGTATATGATTGAGGAGACAAAGGAAAGTATTCCGCAGTCTGGGGAAGTCATACAAAAACTAAAGGCAGAAAATGCAGAGAGTGCGGCATTAACCCATTACATAAACCGGACAGGCTGTTATCCTGTATATGAGAATACAGAGGTAACATATTTTCCGCTGGGGGAGGATAAATTTCAGGAACTTCTGGTACAGCTGGAACAGGCGAAACATTTTATTTTCCTGGAGTATTTTATTATAGCGGAAGGTGTGATGTGGGGAAAAGTACTGGAAATACTGGCGAAGAAGGCAAAAGAGGGGGTTGAGGTCAGAGTGCTGTATGACGGTACCTGTGAATTTTCCACATTGCCCCACGACTATCCAAAACGGTTAAAAAAGCTGGGAATACAATGTAAAATGTTTGCACCGCTGACTCCTTTTGTATCCACGCATTACAATTACCGTGATCACCGTAAAATTCTGGTCATTGACGGGCATACTGCATTTAACGGCGGAGTGAATCTGGCAGATGAATATATTAATCATATAGAAAAGCATGGACACTGGAAGGATACTGCGGTAATGCTGAAGGGAGAGGCAGTCGCCAGTTTTACCCTGATGTTTTTGCAGATGTGGAATCTGGATGAGAAGAATGCGGAATTCAAAAAATACATAGATGTTCCAGCAGAAAATAAGCAGGATGCAAAAGGGTATGTACTTCCCTTTGGAGATTGTCCGTTGGATCGCGATAAAGTGGGAGAACGTGTATATATGGATATTCTCAACCAATCAAAGAATTATGTACATATCATGACACCGTATCTGATTCTGGACGGAGAAATGCAGACGGCACTTGCATTTGCAGCAGAACGGGGAATTGATGTGAGAATTATCCTGCCGGGGATACCCGATAAAAAAATCCCCTATGCTCTGGCAAAAACACATTATGCCGCATTACTGAAATCGGGAGTGAAGATTTATGAATATACACCCGGTTTTGTGCATGCCAAGGTATTTATCAGTGATGATAGTAAGGCCGTGGTGGGTACGATCAATCTGGATTACAGAAGCCTTTACCATCATTTTGAGTGTGCAACTTATATGTGTCATACAAAATGTATTTCTGATATTGAAGAAGATTTTCAAAATACCCTTGCGAAATGCAGGGAGGTAACAATGGAAACCGCATTAAAGAGGGGGATTATAACAAAATTGACAGGATATATTGCAAAAGCATTGGCACCGCTGCTGTAGCTGTTATTTCATATAAGGTATTTTTGATGCAAGGCATTATTTTTGCCATGATTGATATAAACTGGCACAATAGATTTGAAGAAAATAAATAAAAAATCCGCTTATGACTGAATCAGATAAGCGGATTTTGCTATGCTGCTAAAAATTGATTTCTATTTTCTAACTCCCATATATGCTTATTTCGCCTGAAATACAGACAAACTCCGATTCCTGCAAAGGCGATTACAAAAAATAAAAATGCCGCACCGGAGCCTTTGCCGTTTCCAGATAGCTGTATATGATAAGGATATCCGGAAACTGTTTGTTGGTTTTCTATTCTGTCTTGTTATGGTATTCAGTCCCCGTTTTGCAGTATAAGACTGTCACATCCTGCAAAAACTTCAACCATTACAAGTGCACCTAGACGAAATCCATTGATGAAGCTCTGTTGAGAATTGCTCTCCTGAATTTGGGTGTGTGCGTTGTAGTTTCTGTACCCATGCGGAGGTTGCCATTTGCAATGGCTTTCAAAATCGTCTGCATCATTATTCGGTTCTCCTTTTTTAAATTTCTTGTAAGACTGAACCGCATAGTGTATAATACTTATGTGGTCTGTCTTTAGGCAGGATCATTCTGAAACGGCGTTCGGACTTTGTTGAGTGGGCGCCGTTTCTTTGCTATTTTTTCAGGTTTTCATGCACCATGTCAATTCCTCTTCGGACAATATCGGAACGGGAGAGTTTCAGTTCCTGTGTACATTCATCAAGCTTGTTAATTGTTTCTTTGTTTACACGTACAAATATCCTGTCCGTCATAGAGTTGTCAGAGGGTGGCCGTCCTGCCTTTTTTGACGCCATTGTTTCACCTCTCTTTCCTGTGTGCACATTAATCATATTACTGTACGCACAAGAAGTCAATACATTTATGTTTTTATTCTGTCCTTGTTTTTGTTCAATTTTTGTCTTAGTCAGTCTTGATATGGCAGTCTACTAGTTGTAGAATGAAGGTATATTCTACAACTAGTAGACTGAAAGGAGGATAAGAGGATAACATGACAGAATATAAGTTAGGCGAAGTGGAGATGAAATTTGCAGATATTATATGGGAGAATGAACCCATTACATCAAGGGAGCTGGCAAGGATTAGTGAAGAGAAGCTCAATTGGAAAAAGTCTACTACCTATACAATTTTGCGTAGGATTTGTGACAGAGGATTATTTCAGAATGAGAATGGGACAGTAACGTCAAATGTATCTAAGGAGGAATTTTTTGCGAAGCAGAGTGAAAAATTTGTGGAAGATACCTTTGATGGTTCCCTTCCTAAATTTGTAGCTGCCTTTACTTCAGGAAAGAAGCTGAGCAGGCAGGATGTAGAAGAGATACAAAGGATTATTGACCAGAGTAAGTAGGAGAAGAGGAATGAGAGCATTTTTGATTCAATTGGGAATCAAGAGTTTGCAGACTTCTGTCATTATCTGTGTGATATTTGTCGTGCGGAAGATATTTGATAAAATGAATTTATCCAAAAAGTATACCAATATTTTGTGGAGCATGAAAAAACACACATCCAGCGGAAAGATATCTTAAAAAAATGCTTGCACTATGGATAACTGGTATCTATTGGTTTCATCCTTTTGCATGGATAGCTTTTGAGTTTATGTGTGTGGATATGGAAATTGACTGTGATGAAGATGCGGTTCAAAATATCGGGAGTGATAATAGAAAAAGGTATGCGGAAGTATTGTTTGACTTTTCGAAAAGAAAGGGATATTTACTGCCAACATTTTGTCCTTTGGGGCAGGTAACGTAAAAAATAGAATATGCAATATATTAAAGGATAAGAAGCGGCTGGTATTTGTAATGTATTTGCTATTATTACCACAGTGGTGCTTATGCTTGGATTTTTAACAGTAGAAAAGCGGATTGTAAAAGCAGATATAAGCACAAATGCCGGTATAGCGAAGGAAACTTCTGAAAGGGAAGAAAAAGCTTTTGAAAATGAAGAAGTGGGAACAGACAGGGATATAGAGGAGCAAGACAATATTGTGAAGAGCAGTCTGGCAGGGCACAGAGCCGGTTTTAATGAAGTGAAGCTGCACCTGTATATTCCGTAGAATATGCTGGATCTGGGATATGTCACAAAAGGACTTTGGTCAGAAGAGGATATGGAAGGGCTGGCACAGCAGGCAATGTGTGAACTTTATGACCTGACCGGGACACAGGTGGAGGAATGTTATTATTATGCGACGGACGGACATAGGTTGTTTTTGTTTTGCCATGTCAAAAGAGGATATGGATCACAGTAGAAATTTTTGTATGAGGCAGTTTTCAGATGATGAAAGGGTAATTCCGTCAATCTATGTAGCAAATGCAAAACAGGTATCTTATTCCGTGGTGGATATGCTGGCACTGCCCGAAGGATATGAAAGGATGACGGAGGCAGACAGAGCGGAATGGTTTGTGACACATTCAGGGCTATATAATGGTCAGAGCGTAAAGGCGGTTTATCAGCCTTATGACTGGGATTACAGGATAAATCGTTGTCGGAAACAGATTTTAATGGAGATGCCTTTCCGGAAGAGAAAGATTTGAATGGTGACGGTATCTTATATTATATTATGCAGGAAGCCTCTTATGATCAGAAAACGATAGTAGATATGGAAGAGTACAAGGAATGGAGGGATTCCTATCTCGGTAAGGCAGAGCAGATAAACATTCCGTATAAGTATCTTACACATACAAACATAAGTGGTATCCGGTAGAAAATGAAGATAGAATAGGGAAAAAGATAAACGAAAGGGAGCGTCCCTCAGGTGATACTCCTTTTTGTAAATTCATCTTTTGGCTTCATTGGGGATATGCTATACTGTGAATATGGAAAAGTTGCGTTCGGCAGGAGGGAAAAGTATGCACTATAACTGTTTGATCATAGATGATGAAACCGATTTGGCGAATATGACATGTGAATATTTTCAGGCATTTGAGGTGACCTGTGCCTGCGTGGGCAGTGCAGAAGAATATTTTTCTTTTATAAGGGAGAATACCGCAGATCTTCTGCTTTTGGACATTAATCTGAAGGAGGAGAGCGGTTTTTTGCTTTGCAGGAAAATCAGGGAGCAGTCGGATATTCCCATCCTGTTTATCAGTGCCAGACAGAGCGATGACGATGTGCTGATTGCATTAAATATCGGTGGAGATGATTATATAAAAAAGCCATATACGCTGAGTGTTCTGCTGGCGAAGGTAAAGGTGATGTTAAAGCGGATGGGAGGCAGACAGGATAAAGAGGAGAAGGCAGACAATACTCTGCTTTCCTTCGGAGGTTTACGCTTAGAGGAGGATACGTTAAAAGCTTTTGTGAAGAATAAGGAGGTTATTTTAAAGGCAAAGGAGTTTAGGCTTTTAAAATGCCTTTTTGAGCACAGAAATACCATTGTCAGTAAGGAAAAGCTTTTTGATATGGTATGGGGAGATGCCTATTTCAGCGATGGCACATTGAATGTGCATATCCGCAGACTGCGTGAAAAGCTGGAGGACAATCCAAATGAACCTAAAATGATCAAGACAATCTGGGGAACAGGATATATGCTGGAGATTGAAGATGAAGATTAGATATATAGCGGTCTCTTATACGGTGCTGCTGCTTGGAATCATGGCAGTCATTTATATGACGTGTCAGAAGGAGAGTACAGTATCGATAGATATGGTACATTATAATGCACAGTTAAAGCAGATAGAGGCGGGATTATCAAGAGCAGAGGAAAAAGAGGAATTAGAGCAGAGATTTGATTGTGAGATTTTATATCTCACAGATCAGGATTATGGGATTAGGTTAAATGAGTCTCTGAAGTCACAGGCAGTCATTCTGGATTTGAAAGATCAGGAAGAAATTATCGGGAAAGTAGTCTGGCGTGAGGGAGAAAAGCGTTATGATGCCCTGCGCTATGATTTAATGCTAAAGTTGGAAATTGCCTGTGGAGTGATACTGCTTGCAGGACTTGCATTCTGCTTTATTTTTTATACACATTTTATGGCGCCCTTCAGACGGCTTCAGAGATTTTCAGGGGAGATTGCAAAAGGAAATTTTGATATACTGCTGCCGATGAACAGGAATAATTTTTTTGGAGCATTTACAGAAAGCTTTGATTTACTGAGGGAAGAACTGAAACGTGCCAAGGAAAGTGAATATCAGGCAAACCGAAGTAAAAAGGAACTGATGGCGGAATTGTCCCATGATATCAAAACGCCCCTTTCCACGATAAAGGCAACCTGTGAGGTATTGCTGTTAAAAGAAAAGAATCGGGATATAATGAATTGTGCTGATGTGCAAGCAGGTCATCAATTTTTATCAAAATTGGTGACAGATGATACCATAGAGAAAATCAATATTATTGCAGCAAAGGCAGAGATAATGGATGCACTGGTGGAAAATCTGTTTCAGGCGACGATGGAGGAGTTAGAGGTATTAAAGGTGGAACCGTCAGAGGAAAGCAGCTTACAGATTCAGGAAATATTGGATGAACTGAAATTCTATGGAAATATAGCAATAGAAGGAGAAATACCGGAGTGCCTTGTCTATATGGATAAAGTAAGGTTATCCCAGGTTATGGATAATGTGGTGAGCAATGCCAACAAATATGCAGGAACCGCAATCCATGTTTCCTTTGTGGAGGAAGGAGAAGGAATCTTAATTCGGCTTAGGGATGATGGACCGGGGATGCCAGAGGAGGAGCTGTCGTGTGTTACAGAAAAATATTACAGAGGAAGTAACACAAAGGGAAAGACAGGATCGGGGCTGGGGCTCTATCTTGCCAATATGTTTATGGAGCGGATGTATGGGGGTATGGAGTGTGGGAATGTCAGAAGCGGTGATGGGACTGGATTTTTGGTGGTATTATTCCTGAAAAAGGTATAGAGGTTTTAATTGGTTTTTTGCTGCATTGAGGGGACAGCCCTTTAAATGAAATTTTGATATACATATAAAAGCCGCATGGATAAAATAATATATATTGGAATACTTCGTAAAAGGATACATCTTCTTTATCTGTTAAACATTTTATGGTATGCTGTACAAGGGATTAGGTCTTTAAATAGTTTCAGATATAAGAAAGATATTGAGAGTTAGGGAGGCAAATATGGTACTGCAAAATAAAATGGGAATTACTGATTCCGCAGAGCTTGCAAGAATAGAAGAGAAAATGAGTAAAACAAAAGCGGTCGCGTTATATGAAAATAATATTGTTACCTCACGTGAAATAGGAAAATTTTCGGGACTGGCAAAAATTCACGCGTTTCTTTTTGAAGAAATATATGATTTTGCCGGAAAGATAAGAACGGTAAATATAGCAAAAGGAAATTTTAGATTTGTGCCAGTAATGTATTTGGAAGCAGCTTTAAAAAGTATTGATGATATGCCACAATCGACTTATGATGAAATTATTGAAAAATATGTGGAAATGAATATTGCACATCCATTTCGAGAAGGGAATGGAAGAAGTACTCGGATATGGTTAGATTTGATTTTAAAAAAAGAATTAAGATTAGTCGTAGATTGGAGCAGGGTGGATAAAGAAGATTACTTACTTGCAATGGAAAGAAGTCCAATAAAAGATATAGAGCTTAAAGTTTTGCTTAAAGATGCGTTGACAGATAAAATTGATAATTGGGAAGTGTATATGAAAGGCATTGATACAAGTTATCATTATGAGGGATATCATGCTTTTAAAGCTGAAGATTTGCAGATTAGTACAACGAACACTAAATAATTTTACGTTAAACTTGTCTTTGATTCCATCTGCTGTGTCATAAAAAGACTTAATATTCGTTGTACTAGTGAGGAAAATAAGATGATAAGCGGATTTAAGAAACAGTTAAGAAATAGACAAGGAACAGCTCAAGATTTTAGTGCTAATATAGTTTACAATGAGGATGTCAAAGGAAAGGATGTGGCATCCTTATTTTGTGTATATTGTGAGGCGGATGTAAGAGGAAACAGAGTTTCGCAATTGCTTAAACACTAAAGGGACTGGAAGGAGAAAAAGATGGCAGCAATTTTAACGGCAAAAGATTTATGTAAGACATTTTCCAACGGAAGCGTTCAGCAGCATGTATTAAAAAACTTAAACTTATCCATAGAGCAGGGGGATTTTACCGTAGTAATGGGAAGTTCGGGTTCGGGAAAAAGTACATTACTCTATGCACTTTCTGGTATGGACCGACCGACGCTTGGCAGCATAAGGTATCATGACGAGGAAATTTCGGGGTATTCCAATGATAAGCTGGCGGTTTTCCGCAGGAATCATTGTGGATTTGTATTCCAGCAGAATTACTTAAATGATACGATGAGTGTTCTGGATAACGTTATGGTGAGCGGTTTGTTAGTGACGAAAAACAGAAAAGAACTGGTCAGGCGGGCAAAGGAGAAGCTTTTGGAAGTGGGACTGTCGGAAGCATCTTTTGCCAAGTTCCCGGGTCAGTTATCCGGCGGGGAACAGCAGCGGACGGCGTTGGTCAGGGGGATCATTAACCAGCCGGAAATCCTGTTCGCAGATGAACCCACAGGAGCATTAAATTCTGAAAATACGGAACGGATTTTGAAGATACTGACAGGGTTTCATGAGAACGGGCAGACCATTGTCATGGTTACCCACGATATGAAGTGTGCAAGGCGGGGAAACCGGATTCTCTATCTGAAGGACGGAACGATTACCGGAGAGCTTTTACTCGGAACTTATGTAAGCGGGAATCAGGAGCGTCATGAAAAGCTCCGCTCATTTTTGCAGGAAATGGGGTGGTAGGGATGTATCCGCTTTATTTTATCTCAAAGCACAATATGAAGAAAAAGAAGGGGAATATTGCAGTGATTCTCTTCTTAATTGCACTTGCAGTTTTGCTGCTTTATGTGAGTATATCCCTGCTTACCAGTACGGGAAAGGTATTAGACACGATTCATGAGGAAGTAAATGCGGCAGACTGGTTTGCGATTTCCCCAGAAGAAAACGACCAAAAAATGATGAAAATCCTGGAAACGCAGGAAGAGCTGGAAACTGTTGAAAAGAATGTGTGTTTGTTTTTCCTAGGTGCCAGCTACAAAAAGAAAGGGGAAAAAGAAGAGGACAGCATGCCTTTTCTTCTGGAACGGGTAGAGGACGAGAGAACAATCGGGCAGATACCGGACAATTTGACGAAGGAGACAGAGGATGATTCTATTTTATTGCCCTATTATATGAAAACGGGTCACAGATTTCAAACAGGTGATACCTTACTGCTTTATTTAGGTGACATGGAATATGCATTTACGGTAAAAGGTTTTATAGAGGACCCGCTCTTTGCAACCGTAATGAATATATCAACGAATAAATGCTATATTTCAAAGAAACGTTATGAAGAAATTATTCATGATAGTCCTGTGGCACAGAATCCACAGTATATGTATCACAAGGTCAGATTAAAGCCGGGCGAGGATTCCGTTGCATTTGATGAAATCATGACGGCACGTTTTAATGAAGGTTCCTTGAAGAAGGGGATTGCGGCAACCTCCTGGGGGGCAATGCGGGGAGGCGGTATGATGCTTTCAAGTATCGTAATGGGAATCATCCTTGTTTTTTCCCTGCTTCTGATACTGATTGCCCTTATTATCGTACAATTCAGTATCCGTCAGTTTGTGGAAGAAAACATGAAAAATATCGGTATTTTGCAGGCATCCGGCTATACAGGAAAACAACTGAAATGGGCGGGTGTTCTGGAAATGATGGAGGTAGCATTGTTTGGCATTTTGATCGGACTTACAGCGGGAGGGGTACTTACCGTACCGATTGGAAATATACAAAGCAGTATTATCGGGCTTTCCTGGAACCAGCCCTTTGACTGGCAGGCAGCATCACTGGCAGCTGCTGTGATATCCATAATGGTATTTCTGGTATCTTTGTCTGCCAGCAGACCTTATGGGAAAATCAGCGTATTGCAGGCACTAAGAGGCGGCTTGGCCACCCATAGCTTCCGTAAAAATCCGCTGCCTCTGGAAAGATCACATCTTCCTGTCACTACGGTACTGGGAATAAAAAGTATCCTGTATGCAAAGGGAAAAAGTGCCACTGTGTGTATGATCGTTGCAGTGATGGGATTTACCACGGCCGTCAGTTTCGGCATGCTGCAAAATTTTGTTTTGGACACTACTACGTTACTGAAGCTTACTGGAATTGATGTGGGTGTTGCAAATGCAAATGGAACAGACCTGGAACGGATTGGAGAAGAGCTGATAAAATATCCCGAGATTGAAAAAATATTATATGAAGCAAATGCGAATATCACCATCAGCCATGGTGACAAGGAGACGAGCCAGACCTGTGATATCTGGAGCGAACCGGATCAATTGGAAAATGAGATTGTTGTAGAGGGCCGCCTGCCGCAGTATGAGAATGAAATTGTATTAACGACTATGATCAGTAAAAAAGTTGGAGCAGGTGTTGGAGATGTGGTATATGTAAAAGGAGAAGGTGAAAGAAAGGAATACATTGTATGCGGAATCGACCAGAAAATCAATAATATGGGATTAAAAACCATGATGAATTTTGACGGTGCGGACCGGATGAACGGTAAGGTGGAACCCAGTGGTATTTATGTATATACAAAAGAGGGGTATACCTATGAAGACATCGAAAACTATTTCAGTGATTATACGGATATCGAGTTTTCTGACGGTAGAAAGTCAGTAGAGACAATCTTAGCTCCGGTTTCTTCGGGAATTGAGATGCTCTGCATTGTGTTTGGCAGTATTACGATTTTTGTTATCATTTTGGTCGTACTTTTACTGGTGAAGACTAAACTGTTGAGGGAGAGAAGAACATACGGGATTCATAAGGCGCTGGGTTTTACTACCAGACAGCTGATGTTTTCCACAATGATGGCCGATATTCCGATCATCGTTCTGGGAGCAGCAGCAGGAACAGCGGCGGCACATCTAATGGCAGATTCCATTGTGACATTGTGTCTGGCATTTTGTGGAATTAAACAGGGAAATATGTATATGAATCCTTTATTTGATCTTCTGACCGTGCTGGGGATTACTGTAGCAGCAATTCTGGCAGAGAGTATTGCTTCTTTAAAGATTCGGAAAATGGAGCCGGTCAAGCTGATTACAGAGGAATAAGAATTGGCGAATCCGGGAGTGGTATCAAGGCAGTTGTTGAATCCAGAAAATTCTACAAGTACAAGAGTAGCAATAACAGAAGTACATCTAGAAATTAGAGCAAGTCAACCAAGGCATACACATGATGAGTCAGAACAAATTTGGTATGCTACGCAAGGGAGTGGGAAACTTTTGTTAGCAGATGATCAGGTAAAAGAATTTAAGACTGGTGATGTAGTGCGGTTCGCAGATAAAGATGTTCCTGGATTATTAAATGATGGCAGTACAGAGTTTGTATATATTTCTGTAACCGCACCACCTATTAATTTTGGATATGCATATGAAGAAAAGAGATAACTTCTAGTACAATGTGTTTGAAAACACAAGGATTACATTATCTGAGCAAGAGGAATAGGAACAGCAGCATAGTTTGTGAAATTGATTTTAGAATAAAACAGCAGCAGGAAAGTTTTCTGGATAAAAAACAGATGCTTTCCTGTTATTTTTTTTGGAAAATATGAGTGCTGCCAATTTGTCTGATTTTGAGGATAAAAAGGCATATTTATTTTTAGAACAAAGGTTTTGCCTACCCGAATATATTGAAAATACAAGGGATGATAAGAAGAAATGAAAATTACAGAATCCTTTTTATGGGACAATATATGATTTAGAATTTTAATAAAAAACAATAATATTTTATAAAAAATTGAAAGAAAAAAGGCATTAATCGTTTAAATATGTATAAAGGCATGATATAATGTCACTAGTCGGAGCAAACGGAAGTGGATACCTGTCTCTTTGGTAGGACTTGCGAAAGAGAAACTAGATCATGTCTGTTGTTTTGCAACCAAGTATTTGACTGTAATATCATGGGGAAAATTAATTACTTAATGAAAAAATTACTTTGAGAGCAGATTATGAGCGATATGTATGGTATGACAGGGAACTGTATTGTTTAGGAGATTACTTATGGCAAAAGAATCGAATCAGAAACTTAAGTTAATGCGTTTGATGCAGATTATGCTGAAACAGACTGATGATGAGCATAGTCTGACTATGAAACAGATTCTGACAGAATTACAAAGGTACGGTATAAGCGCAGAAAGAAAAAGTATTTATACAGATATAGAAGCACTTCGCTTGTACGGAATCGATATTATCGGGGAAAAGAGAAATAAGACATATCATTATCATGTCGGGGCGAGGGAATTTGAACTGGCAGAACTAAAACTTTTAGTGGATGCAGTACAGTCGTCCAAATTCATTACAGAGAAAAAATCTAAAAAGCTGATTAAGAAGTTGGAAGGCTTTTTAAGCAGGTATGATGCAAAGAAATTACAGCGCCAGGTATATGTATCAGGCAGAATTAAGACGATAAATGAGAATATTTATTACAATGTAGATATGATTCATGAGGCGATTGGATCTAATGTGAAAATTAAATTTAAATACTTTAATTGGGATGTAAATAAGAATATGGCATTCCACCATAATGGGGAAGATTTCTGTATTAGTCCGTGGGGGCTTTTGTGGGATGATGAGAATTACTATCTGATTGGTTATGATAGTCTGGCAGGTATTATGAAACATTACAGGGTCGATAAGATGCTGAATCTGAATTTGACCACGGATAAAAGGGAGGGGCGGCAACATTTCAGGGAATATGATATGGCAATTTATACAAAAAAGCATTTTGGAATGTTTGACGGCAAAGAGGAACGAGTGAAGATTGCGTTTGAAAATCGTTTTGCCGGGGTTGTGATTGACCGGTTCGGTAAGGATGTGACGATGCGCAAAATTGATGAGGAGCATTTTGTTGTGGCAGTAAGTGAGCAGTTTTTAGGCTGGATTTTTGCACTGGGAGGCGGGGCAAGAATCGTGGGACCGGAAAATGTGGTGGAACGGATGCGGGAGCAGATTAGGATGGAGAGGGAGATGTATGGATGAGAAAAGGGGTTCTGCAAATAGGAATTCACTTTTTCATATATATTTACATAAATATTATGTGTGATAAGGAGGTGTCGGATGTACGATTAGAAAAAGCAAAATGATTTTTCGTAAAATATACAGGAAAGGAGGAAAGGTTGAATAGATTCTTAATTCAACAATTAATTTATGGAAACAAATAAGGTAAAGGTTATGCAGATCAGGATTCGGATGTATGTTCTGAAAAATATTCCAGCAGCTAAGGTACAGGCAGAGATGGCCGCATTTATAGATCAGGAATTGGTAAAAGATGAGCGGTTTGCAAGGCTGCATAATGAGAACAAATATAAAATGTATTGCTTTGATTCACTTTACCCGGTGGAATCGGACAAGATATATAAAAAGGATAGAATTTATACATTGACGATTCGTACCGTTGATTTGGAACTTGCAAAATACTTTGCAAAGCAAGTGGTGAATGGTCATACAGAAACGGTAAAAGCGATTACGGCAGAACTAAGAATTATTCCGCAAAAACATATCGAGTTATTGTTTACATTGACTCCGGTTGTGATGAAATGTGAAAAAGGATATTGGAAAGATACATTATCAATCGAACAGTATGAAAGGAGATTAAAGATTAATCTATTGAAGAAATGGCAGCAGTTTTATGGAGTAAAACCACCGGAAGACTTCGAATTGTTTACAGGGATAGAATTTTTAAATAAAAGTCCAGTGTCTTTGGAGTATAAAAATATTCATTTGTTAGGAGATAAACTTCGTCTTCATGTGGCAGAAAATGAATGGGCACAGAATTTAGCACAATTGGCTATCGGTACCGCTTTGGGAGAGATGAACAGTCGGGGATACGGGATGTGTAATTACCGATGGCTGTAAGGGGGTGAGAATATGTTAGGTGAGTGTCTGGAAGTATTTGGAAGCTATACGGAGGAAGAAAGGGAACGCCGTATTCTGGATCATTATATTCCGAAAGACGGAAGTTATATCCTTGTTGGGAAAAATGGAGAAGTCATATCAGCAACGGATTTCAAATTAGATAAGAAAACAGGGGAAATCAATAAAAGTGCAGTACACTTTAATGAGTTTTGTTACTATGATTATTACAGCGATTTGATATCCATGAATAAGCCTCAGGATACTGCTAAAATTATTCATTCCAATAATTATTTTTCGTTCTGGGTCAAAAAGGAAAGTATTTTAAATGGAAAATTAACACCAGAAATTATAGATGGATATTATGAGGTTTTGGAACATCCTGAAAAAAAGTGTGAAAAGACAAAGTCATTATCTATTTATGAAAAGCTAGAAGAAGAAATTGGACAGGTAGATACGGAAGTTTTGCAAAAAAATAAAAAATGGATTCAGGAACATATTTTTATCGTGGATAATTTGGGCTTAGATATTGACATGGGCAAAAAGGATTATTTGAAAATTTTCTTTGAAGCAGAAAGGGAAGAATATCAAAGAGAGGGGAAACGTTATTTTATTCCTAATATTTATAACAGTAATCAATATAACATTACTGTGAATGATGAAACTTTAGGATTGCCTGACAACAACCAAGGTATGAACGCAAAAAAACCTTTTTTGTCAATCAAAACAAGAAAGAGCATTGCACCATATTTACTAAATAAGGATGATGTAATATTGCAAAAGCAATTTTTTGATTATTTAATGAATTTTGCAATGGCGGGAAAGTATAACGTCTATGTGGATATGGAGAAGAAAAATATTACAGCCTATAAAAATGATGAATATCCACCAGATTCAGTTACCGGTTATTACCTAAGGATTCAGAAGGGAAAAGAAGTCGAGATACGTGATCAGGATGTGGTTCCATTTTTTGATAATCATATAAAAAAGCCTTTTTTATATGAAAATAAGCTAAAAGTAGAAGATGAAAAGAATCCAGAATATGAGTTTGGAAAAATATGTACAACATATAAGGAAATAGAAGAACTCATCAATGATGTTTTCTTTTCAAAAATGCTGATCAATCATTATTTTTCAGAGGAGGCAGACATTAAAATAACAGAGGAATCTGTAAGGAGAATGCTGCTGTTATCCAGAAGAAAGCTTTTTGGCTGGCTGCATCTGGGAAATGCAGCGGGAATGAGAGGATTGCTGGATCAGATTTCAAGGGAACTAATTAAAAGTTCTATTTCAAATGAATATATGGTAAAAGCAGCAAAACAGCTGAATTTGAGATTATCATTAATGCAGTATTTTACAGAAGGAGGAGAAGATATGGCAGATTTTTCTGTAGAGTTAAGAGAGAATCTAAAGACAAAAATACACTCGGAGGAGTATATAGGATTAGAGAGTGACAGGGAATATTATTTTGCAGTCGGTCAATTGGCGAGATATTTTATTTATTTAAATAAAACAGCAAAAAAGAAACAATCATTAATTAACCCATTCTTAAATGCGGGTACAGATAAGAAGCTAAAAGATTTAGTGGGAAAATATTTTAAAAAGTATAATTATGCGATTTCTATGGGAGCAAAACGGGTAAGCAGATTGTATGGGATGATTGAAGGTTATGAACCGCAGGAACCAGTGCTACAGGATATGATTAGTGCAGGATTTGTAATTGATAATCTGTTGTTGGAAAGAAAAGAGAAGGAGGAAAAAGAAAATGAATAAACGAGTATACGGAGTGATTGGAATTTCGTCTGTTATGGCGAATTGGAATGCAGATTTTTCTGGGTATCCAAAGACAATTTCTGATGGAAGGACATTTGGAAGTGATAAGGCACTGAAATATCAGATGAAAAAAATGTGGGAGAATGAAGGAAAGAAAGTGTTATATATTAAGTCGATGATATTTAAGGAGAACAAAGGAGAAATTTCACTCGTGCCACGTTCTTTAAAGGAGAGATATGATTGTCTTTTTGGGGAGCCGACCAAAGCAGAGGCAAAGGATAGTAAAAAGGTTTTGACGAATTTAATGACGGCAGTAGATGTGAAAAACTTTGGTGCAACCTATGCTGAATCAGGAAACAATATTGCTATTACAGGTGCAGTACAGATTGGTCAAGGATTTAATGTTTATGAACAGACAGAGCCGCAGGAGCAGCAGATATTGTCTCCTTTTCGGGATTCTTCCAAAGAGAAAGAAAAGGGGGAGGCAAAGAATTCTACTCTAGGTACAAAAATCGTCAGTGATGAGGCTCACTATATGTATCCCTTTGTTATCAATCCGCAGGCATATAAAGAATTGATAGAATTAGGTGTAACAGAAGGATACACAGAGGATGATTATCAGAATTTTAAACGTACTTCTTTGGTGTGTGCGACTTCTTTCGCAACAAATGCAAAAGAAGGATGTGAAAATGAATTTGCCTTGTTTGTAGAGACTGAGCCAGATGTATATCTGCCAAATCTGACATCCTATATTAGATTCCAAAAAGAAGAGGAAAAAAATGTGATTTCCGTAACCTGCGGTGATTTGATAAAAGAATTGGGCAAAAAAGTGTTGGCTGTAGATATATATTATAATACGAATACTACCATATTAAAGCAGGATATAGAGGGAGCAAGGATATTTAATATTTTAACACAAAAAGAGGTATAGTTTATGGAAGCTGTATGTTTTAAATTAAGTGGAAAAACGGCATTCTTTAAAAAACCGGAAGTTAATTCATATGTTTATTTTACGTACGGAAATATCCATAAAGTTGCACTGCTTGGTATTTTTGGTGCAATCCTCGGATACGGAGGACATACACAAAAATTTAATCAGACAGGGAGATCGAAACAATTGAAAGAAGGATTTCCTGAATTTTATGAAAAACTGAAGAAGATTCATATGTCAATAATACCTGGTGCAGAAAAAGGATTTATCCGTAAAAAAATCCAAGTGTTTAACAATTCAGTTGGGTATGCGTCGGGAGAGCAGGGAGGAAATCTAATTGTTAAAGAACAATGGCTGGAAGAACCTTCTTGGGATGTCTATGTGTTGCTTGATTGTGAAGAGGCAATAAAGTTATGTGATGCATTACAAGAAAAGAAATGTGTATACATTCCTTATCTTGGAAAAAATGATCATTTTGCTGATATTTCAAATGTTTGTGTGAAAAAAGCAGATGAAGTAAAGTGTGGAAAAGGCAAAGTTGCTTCTTTGTTTCCAAGAGAAAAAGGGGTATTGCAGACCAGTAGTGATTTTTGGGAAGACGAAGAGATGACCTTTAAGTATGAGGAAGAATTGCCCGAGCAACTGGACGGATGGACCAACAATTATATTTTACAAAGTTTTATTTATACGGATGCTGTTGTTTCTTGGGAGAACCAAAAAGTATATTGTATTGATCAGAAAAACATTATGTTTTATTAATGTATTCAAAAATTTGATTACAATATATTACTATTAGAATTCTGCCAGTAATAGGGAGCCGGGAATCTCTCTGGCTCTCTATTTGTGTATTTGGAAGGGAAATGTAAGAAAGGTATTTTTATGAAATTAAATTTTATTTGTGTTAATGAAATTTTAAAAAAACCTGATTTGTACTATGCACATAACAATCGTACAAATACGACAGAGAATGTAGATGAAAATTGGGAAACTTTAGAGGAACATACTGCTCTTTGCCAGCAATATTTTCAACAGATTTTTGATCATAAAAATATGAAAGATCTTATTCAGGGTTTTATGAATATCTATTTGGGGATAAGTGGGAAAGAAGCAGAAGACTTAATGCAAGGAATGTGGTTTAATGTTGTCACCTTTCATGATTTGGGAAAGCTTAACCCGAATTTTCAAAGGAATGTGCTGGGAAGGAAAGATGTCAAAAAGAATGCTGCATATTCATCGGCAGGGAATGGTCATTCTGCATTATCTGCTGTCATCTATATGGATTATTATTATAAAAGAATTAAAAAGCTGGGTGGAGAATTAGGTAAGCGATTGTGTATTCCATTGTTATGTAATGCATATGCAATTGCCAGACACCATAGCGGACTTATTTCTTTAAAAGATTTTATATATGGTTTGATAGAAGGGAATCATAAGGGAATTATAGAAATCCTTCAGAAAGAGTATAGCAATATTTGTGTGGAAACCTTTGAATTAAAGCAGCGTGATATAAAGAAATTTTCTGATTTGTTGAATGATATAGAACAGATGCAGACAAAGGAACAAGGCATCTGGTTATATTTTTATGAAAAACTTACCTATTCCATGTTGGTAGTAGCTGATTATTATGCTACGTCGGGATTTATGTCGGGAGTAAACATAGAAAAATTAGGGGAAATAGATTCTGTTTCGGATTTTTTCCAAATACATCAAAATACAAAGGTTAATAAGGCGGTTCGGAAATATGAATCAGATATTTACCCAATGGATTTGGTACAATTAAAACAAGAAAAGCAGATCAATGTTTTAAGGAATGAGATTTTTTTAGATGCAGAAAAACAATTATTAAAGCAAATGGATAAAAATATTTTTTATTTAGAGGCGCCTACAGGAAGTGGGAAGAGCAATATTTCTATTAATCTAAGTTTGCAATTGGCAATGTCGGACAAGAAATTGAAAAAAATATATTACGTGTATCCTTTTAATACTCTTGTGGAGCAAAATCAAGAAATTTTACAGGGTATTTTCAAGAACAATACTGAAATTTTGAGTAATATTGCAGTCATTAATTCTGTTACTCCAATTAAGTGTGTGCAAGAAAGCAGAAGAAAAGAGGAAATGAAGGAAACAAACGGTTACTATGAAAAGGCTTTGTTAAATAGGCAGTTTTTAAATTATCCAATGATTTTAACTACACATGTGAGCTTTTTTGATGTGGTCTTTGGAGACAGTAAAGAGTCAGCCTTTGCCTTTCATCAGTTAGCAGGAAGTATTGTTGTATTAGATGAAATTCAAAGTTATAAAAATTCTATTTGGGGTGAAATAATTGTATTTTTAACAGAACTAGCAAAATTTATGCATATGAAAATTATCATCATGTCTGCTACACTGCCCAATTTAGAAATTTTGAAAGAAAAGTCAGAATATACCGGATATTTAATTCAGGACAGAGATAAATATTTCTGTCACCCTTGCTTTAAGAAGAGAGTGGAGATACGGGGAGAACTATTACAAGAAGTAGAGGGCATAGAACAATTATATTGGCATATTAAGAACAATTGTGGAAATTGTAAAAAAATTCTCGTAGAATTCATCACGAAGACTCATGCAGAGGAATTTTATCATATGCTAAAAAGTGATAAAGAAATAGAAGAGAAAATATTTTGTATGACAGGTGATGACAGCATTTTTGAAAGGAAAAAAATCATTGGAGAGATTAGGAAAGAAAATGTATCGGTTATATTAGTGTCCACACAAGTTGTGGAAGCAGGAGTAGATATTGACATGGATATTGGATATAAGAATATTGCCAAAATGGATAGTGAAGAACAGTTTTTAGGCAGGATTAACCGATCTTATAGTGAAAACAGAAAGGGAGTTGTGTTTTTCTTTCGCCTGGATACACCAGGAAAGGTTTACGCAAATGATATACGCTCTGAAAGAGAATTTTTGATAACACAGCCGGAAATTTGGGATATGCTTGAAAATAAAGATTTTGAATCTTATTATGAAAAGATATTGGGGATATGGAAAAAGAATCATGGTAATTTAATGGAGAAGGATTTTTTTGAAGAGCAAGTAGGGAAATTGGATTTTCATCAAGTAAAAAAACATATGCAGTTGATAGATGAAAGTAGGCTTAATATGTCTGTTTATCTTGGAAGAAAAATTTTTGATGAGACAAGCGGAGAGGTGTTAGATGGAAATGATTTATGGGAGGAATATAAAGGGCTTTTGCAGAATACAACAATGGGTTATGCAGAGAGAAAAATTAAGCTATCTGCTGTAATGGCAAAAATGAATTGTTTTATTTATCAAATTTATCAAAATATAGAAGTCAGTTACAATGATCAGATTGGCGAGTTATTTTATATTGCAGACGGAGAGAAATATTTTGAGAACGGAAGGCTTAACCGAAAAATGTTGCAGGGTCAGTTGGGAGAGTATGTGGATTTTATTTAGGAAGGGGGAAGAAAATGCGGGTAAACGGAACATTAATAAATTACTATTTTCACTGTAAACGTCAGTGTTATCTTCATGGAAATCGTATGAACTTGGAGGATAATAGTGAACAGGTAAAAATAGGAAAGGCATTACATGAAGAAAAGGATGAAAAAAACAATACAGAAATTGCATTGGATAATATACGGTTGGACAAATTGACTGATGAATATCTTACCGAAATGAAGAAATCGGATGCAGATGTAGAAGCAGCAAAATGGCAGCTATTATTTTACCTAAAGGTATTAAAAAATAAAGGAATTATCAGAAAGGGGAAACTGGAATTTGTAGAAAAAGAAAAAACGAATAAGAAAGTCATGTATTTTGAATTGACAGAAGAAATAGAAGAGGAACTTCAAAAATACATAAAAGAGATAGAAGGTTTATTGGAACAACCGAATATACCGGATGTTTTAAATAAAGCGCAATGTAAAAAATGTGCATATTATGAATATTGCTATATATAGAGAGAAGGGCTGAATATGGGAAGTACAAGATATATTACATCAATGGGGGAACTAACAAGAAAAGATAATTCTCTTTGTTTTCGCAAAGATGGAAAAAATATTTATATTCCAATTGAAAATACAAGAGAAATTTATTGCTTAAATGAAGTATCTTTCAATACAAAGTTACTGGATTTTTTGTCAAAAAATCATGTAGTGGTACATTTTTTTAATTATTACGAAGGATATAGTGGTACATTTTATCCAAGAGATCAGTATATGAGTGGAAAACTGTTAGTAAAACAGGTAGAGGCATTTCAAAATAACCGCCTTGTGATTGCTAAAGCTATTGTCAAGGGAATTGGTGAGAATATCTATGAGGTATTGTATCATTATTATAAGCATGATAAGAAAGAAGTAAAAAATACTTTGGACTGGATTAGGAAAGAGTTTTATCTCAAAGTACAAGAAGTAGAAAACATTAAATCTTTAATGACTTTAGAAGGTGAAGTGTGGAGCAGGTTTTATGAAGATTTTAAGTATTTTTTGCCGGAAGATTTCATTATGAACAAGAGGGTCAGGAGACCGCCTGATAATCCTATGAACGCCATGGTATCTTTTGGAAATACACTGTTATATGGAAAGACAATTTCTGCTATTTATCAGACACATTTAGATCAACGAATCAGTTATCTTCATGAGCCATCGGAGGGCAGGTTTTCTCTAAGCCTTGATATGAGTGAAGTATTTAAACCCGTTATAGTATATCGGACGATTTTTGATTTGGTAAATAATCGAAAACTTCAGGTTCTCAAACATTTTGATAAAAAAATGAATTATTGTCTTTTGAATGAAGAAGGAAGGAAAATTTTTATTGAAGCATTTGAAGGGAGATTGGAATCGGTATATCAGCATCCGACATTAAAAAGAAAGGTTACATATCGGACAGCAATGAAATTAGATTGTTATAAATTGATTAAGTATATTTTAGAAGACAAGGAATTTGTTCCTTTTTCTTTAAAAGGAGGAGTATGATGGCAACAAAAAAGAAGCTGAATTATAACTATGCATTTGTGTTTTATGATGTGAATGAAAAGCGGGTACAGAAGGTATTTAAAATATGTAAGAAATATTTATCCCATTATCAGAATTCCGTTTTTCGGGGTGATATGTCGCCATCAAAATTAATTCAACTAAAAACAGATTTGCGAGCAGTTATTCATGAAGAGGAGGATTTAGTGTGAAAGAAAGTAGAGGAAAACCATAAATTGGCGCACTTGAATAAGCTG
>CAJUFL010000052.1 GCA_910585605.1 uncultured Lachnospiraceae bacterium
CCACAGTCTGTAGGATTCTGCCTTCCGTATCATAAATAGTTTCTGAAAGCACAGCTCCCTCACCGTTTGTAGTTTTTACTGGTCGTCCCGCACTGTCATAGGCAGTGGTAAGCGTTCCGCCATTTACGATATCTGTTTCTGTTATTGTATGGGCTTTGATGTCATAGGCTGTCCTGGTCAACGGAATATTCTGGGAGTCGTCCTTTCCCGGTTCCCGCATTCCGGTCTCTGTCACACGGTTTAAGGTATCGTATCTACTGTAGAATACCCTTCCTGTACAGTCCTCAGTCTCTAAGAGGTTTCCATTGCCGTCATACCGGTACAAAGTTTTCTTTCCAGCTGGGTCAATAGTTTCCGTAACATTACCGTATATATCATAGGCATAACTGGTAGTCATGAGCTCATCACTTCCACCACCCACAGTCTCAGACAATATCCTGCCTACAGGGTCATACTTGTAAGTCACCGTCGGCTCCGTATCACTGACAACAGTCTGCACCCTCCAGTTCTTATCGTAACTGTAGGTAGTCTGCATCCCGGATACATCGACCATATAATTAAGCTTTCCGTTGGGATAATATTTCCACTGTGCACTCAGGCTTTCCGGCTCCCCTTCCTTCGGGCTTACATTTATCTGTGTCTGCTTTGTCACATTTCCTGCCTTGTCGTATTCATAAAGAGTCTCAGAAAGCTTCTTTCCGTTCTTGTCCTTTTCCACCTCCTTAGTCTTGTTCCCTACTGCATCATAGGTATTCTCAATAAAGGTTCCGCTCTCGGCATCCGTCACCCTCTTTAACAGCCCTTCCTTCGTGTAGGCGTAAGCTGTGGAGGATGATACGGTCTCCTCATCCTCTCCGGTATATACGGTTTCCTTCACCATCTGGTAGTTATCATCATAACGGTATACCGTCATAGCTCCCCCTGGTTCTGTCCGGCTGGTTACGTTTCCGGCACAATCGTATTCGTAAGCGGTCATGCCGCCCTCCGTGTCCACCGTATAATCCACACGTCCAAGGTCATCATAGAAGGTTTGTGTCGTATAGCTCTGTGTCCCGTCCTTTACCGTCACCTTTTCCTGCAATCCCGCCTTGTTATAAGTATAGGTGGTGATATTCCCATTTTTATCCGTTACCTTTATCAGGTCTCCTTTGTCATTGTATTCGTAGGCAATGGTCTTTCCATTGCCGTCCTTTTCCTCCGTCACCTGTCCGTTTTTGTTATATTGATATTCCACCGTATTCTTATTCTGGTCGGTAACGCTCTTGATCAGCCCATTGTCATAATAAGTGCAGCGCATGCTCTCCCCATTACAGTTTTTCATGGTGAGCATATTCCCCTCATCATCATAGGTCATAACAGTCTCTGCCAGTGTTCCATCCATCAGACTGTTCTCTATGGAGGTCATATTGCCTTTGCTGTCATACCGATACACTATATCGTAACCGTTAGCATTATTCACACTGGTCTGGTTACCATCCATATCATAGGTCATCAGAGTGTCATCCCCTGCTTCATTAGTCTGACAGGTGATGTTCCCATAAGCATCTGTTACAGTCTTCTTCGTCTTTCCAGATCTGGTAACGGCAGTAGTGACCAGATCTCCGCTCCTTTCGTCCTCCTGATAACGGAATGTGGTCTTATTACCCAGACCATCCTTCTGGCTTTCTACTCTTACAGTCTTCTCTGATGCTGTATTGACAGAGTTATACTCTTTATAGGTGTTCGTCACATAAGTATTATTGTCATCATCTGTGACCGTAAGAATCCGGTGTCCCTCATCATATGTATAATAAGTGTTCTCTCCCATAGCATTGGTGAACTGCTTTAAGCACTGGTTCTTATCATAGTAAAATGATGCCTCCCTTCCTGTTCCATCCTCTACTTTTTCTACCAGTTTGTCTTCATTCAGGGTATAAATGAGTTTCCTTCCACTTACTGCATCCTCTACTGTAAACTGCTCTTTACTCCTTGTGATGGTAATCTTCTTTCCGTCTTTATTCTGTATGGAAGTAAGATTTCCTTCCTTATCAAATCTTGTAACAGTTCCAGCGGCATCTGTCAGAGTAAAGACTCCCTTATCATCCCTCTTTAATACATACTCTGCCTTATTCTCATTCAAACACTTGTAATTCTGCTTTGTCGGAATAGATGTTTCATCAATATAAAGATAACCATTGGCATCCTGTTTATACTCTGCCTTTTCATAATCCTCTGCCAAAAATGTATAATATCCTGTCGGTGACACATAGTACCTTACGGTACAATCCTTCATATTCAGGATTCTCGCCTCATAGTTATGGGTCCATCCATAACCAAACTCACCTAACTCCTCTGTCGCCGTAGAATCATACTGTAAATCTGCTGATACCGGATTCACTCCTTGAATGGACAGGGCATTAATCTGGTCTGTATAGGCCCCGGTACTGACATTCACCGGGTCCGCTTCGGAATTCTCATCCGTGGTTGGCTGATAGGTAAGTGCCGGCACAGGCACATGGGAAGCCACTGGAGAAATCCGCACGGACACTCCCAGATTCGCCCCTGCCAGTACCTTATACTCATAGTCGATCAGCCTCTTATAATTAAGCCATTTTTCTCCTTCCACCGGAACCATCGTCCTATAAATACCAGATATAGATTCTCCCGGTTTTAAGCACTCCACAAGCACTCCGTCTCCGGCAGACATGACCGGCGTCCTTTTTGACCCATCCGCTGTTGCCACAAACCTCTTGCTGTTGTTATGTTCCGTACCAAATGTCGTCTTTACATTGTAAAACTCCTTACCACCTTCATTTGACAGGGTATAATATACATAATACAGCTCGCCCTTCTCTGCCCGATCCTCCGGATGGATTGTCAGCACAAGCCCCTGACCCGCTGTCACATCAAATTCATTGGATTCAAAGCTGCATGCAAGGTCTGCATCAAAAGGCTGCAATTTTCCCGTTAACAATGCCTGAAGCTTGTATTTTCCCGGTGTATCACCCCGCAGATACCATGTGGCAGAATCACTCTCCCCTCCCCTGATATCCTTAAGCTTCTTTGTCAGGGACTGTTCAGCATAAGTTCCTGCCAGACTGATTCCGGAAGGCAGAACCAGTTTCGCATCTAAATCTCTTGCCACAATAGTCTGACTGTTAGCATTATTGTAAACTACCAGTGTAGCTTCATACATATCTTTTAACCACGAAATGGACTGGGTGATGTTCATATGATAATACATATCCACAAACTCTTCTTCTTCGGCTTCTGGCGGCTTGCTGCCGCCACCTCCACCGCCTCCGCCATTACTGCCGCCTCCGCCGCTACTGCCTCCGCCACCACTGCCGGTATTCACAACGGCTCTCGCCGGAATCATAATAACCTCTTCTACTTCTGGCGGTCTGGTCGCATCTGCAAAGGTAAGCTTCGTCGTTACCGTAAATACATGCTGGTTTGCGGGGTCACTGATATCAATTCCTGCCTCCACCATTTCCTCAAATGTCATTTGCCTTACAGTAAAATCTGCGGTCACGGTTTCTCCCTGCTCTAATACAAAAATATATTCCCTTTCCCCATGAAGTTCAATCTCTACGGAAACCTCCGTCGCTACATAACCTGGTTTATAAAGTGCCACCCGGTAAGTTCCCGGTCTCTGCATTACATCTGCCCTTCCGTACCCATCTGTATAGGAAGTATCATTATGCTCTGTTGAACTGTTGACAAATACCGTTACACCCTTAAGGGGCGTACCGGATGCATTGCGTACCTCAATTACTGCTTTACCTGATTTATCCTTCGGAAGAACCGTCATTTTAATCGTAGTATTACTTGTATTGCCTGCAGGATCAGCAACCGTAAGGGTTACATTATATTCTCCTTCTTTTTCATAAGTATGTCTCGGTGTGGGACCAGAAACGGCTTTGGAACCATCCCCAAAATCCCATGTATAGGAAGCAATCTTATGATTATCCGTAGAATCCAAGCCATTAAAAACAGTTTCGTAGCCTTCCACTACAGCCGTATTGGAAAGTATTACAGCCTTTGGATTCTGGTCATCAACCGGACTTGGCTTTACATATGAAAGTACGGATTTGGCTGTATTTCCTGCCTTATCCTGTACCATCAGCTGGTACACATAGGTATAGTTCGGGTTTACATCATTATCCTTATACATCAGGCTGCCAATCCCGGTTGCTGCCGTTTCAAAAGATTCATCATTCAGCTTCTTTTTATAAAGTATATATCCGGTATCCTCTGTGCCTGAATAATGCAGATTCGTACACCAGTTTCCTGCATTTGCATATAGTACAGGTGTTGCAAGTGTAACATTACTGATATGGCACACCCGCCGGAAGGTACGGCTGCTATTTCCCGCTGCATCCTTCGCTGTAACCAGAAGCTCGTATACGCCGTTCTCATAATCCGTTGTATCCAAATTATAAGATACGGTTCCATTGCTAATATCCGTATTCATGGTACCTGCTACATGCTTTGTACTATTTTCTTCCTGTCCCTTCAGTGCAAACTCCACATAAGACACTCTGTCATTATCCGACAACAGCACAGAAATCTCTGTTACTCCGGATATCCACTTATCCTCTTCCGGAATCACACTATGGATGACAGGTACCTCATCATCCGGAAGCTTCTGTGCAACTGCCACATTAGAATATTCACTTTCATTTCCCGCCATATCATATGCCGTGATGCGGTAAGAATACGCAGCATCATAAGCAGCAGTTCTGTCATAATATCCTAATGTAGTCACATTTCCCGCTATACAGGTATAAGAATTCAATCCCTCCGGACTTCTATAAATCCGATACCCTGCAACATCGTTGTCCACAGGCTCATTCCAGGAAAGATGAATGCTTCCTCCCTCTCCCTCAGCGGTCAGCTTATCCACCGCCTGTGGTGCAGTTTTGTCCACCTTGCACTGTATAAGAACCTGTCCCTTGTCACCTGCATTTCCTGCTGTATCCTGGCAGTATGCACGGACATAAATATCTCCTTCTTCTATCTCCGAAAGGTCAAAATCATAAGAAACTCTTTGTTCCTTCTTCTGTTCTTCAAAGGCAGTCCGGGTGAGAAGCGTCCAATTCTCTTTATCCACAGAATACTCTATCACCATTTCAGAAAGAGCAATATTGTCATATCCCTTTATTACCAGCGGAATTTTGTCATTATAATATCCGCCATTTGGTGCAATGGAAGTAATACGGGGTGCAATTGTATCCCCTTCAATGGCAACTGTAATACTTTTCGAAGGAACTCCTGCATTATTTCGGATATCATATCCCGTTACACGATAAACATGGGTACTGTTCGGAAGCAGACCCTCTAATGCATATCCTGTTATTTCCGTCGTCCTGGCAATCTCTTTCCATGTACCGTCAGCCTGCTGCTCTTCCAGACTAAAATGTGAAAAATCCTCGTCCTCAGGTGCATTCCATGTCAGGATAGCAGTGGTAGATATAATATTTGCCTGTAAATTTTGAATCTGCCCAGGTCCCTCATTATCTATCGTATATGTTTTTACAAATTCGTCCTCATTCTCATTTCCTGCCTCATCATATACGGTATAACGAAGTGTCACCTCATCTTTCCACCCGTTTGTATCAATCTCATATATAATACTGTCTGCCGTAAACGGGCATTCTGCAAGCCTGCGATAATCTTCTGTTTCCGGCTGGTACACCTCAATCAATACTTTATCCAGTGCCTTATTATCCCTGGCCCGGATTGTTAATGCCGCTGTACCATACAGAATTCCCTCTGCCGGTTCTACTCCCTCTATTACCGGTTTACTATGATCTTCATCACATGTAATTACAAGGGCATCTGACAATTCACCAACCAGCCCTTCTTCATCATATGCTGCAGCATAATAAGTATAGGTAATGCCTGCCATTATCTTCTTATCATAATAATACGTCTTTGCAGGATCTGTTATATCTGCTATCTGCTCTCTTGCCTTTCCTTCTTCCTGACGGTAGATATAATATCCTGCAATATCTGCATCCGTGCCTTTGGCATAGCTGATCACTGCCACACCATCTCTTATTTCCACTCCCGCTTCTTCCAGCTTGGCAGGTGCAGATCTATCCAGATAGTAGGTATAGGTTTCTTCCGTCTCATATCCGCCTGCATCCGTAATGCGGACAAGCACTTCTACTTCTTCCCCTTTAACCTTGGACGTTTCCAGATAGGCAGATACCGTAATCTGCTTCCTGTATGCCGTTTTACTGCCTGCCGTTTTATGAATCAGTTCTGTATAATTCTCCTCATCCGGTTCACGGTAGCCCATGTATACCTGATATCCGGAAGTGCTTCCCGCATTCATAAATCTAACGGACAGTTCCTGTCTGACACCTGACAGTTGTGCATAATTTGCCGGAGACATGCTTTCGATTTCCACCGCCTGGGTATAAAATTCTGCTTCTTCCGATACTTCTGATGCATTTCCGACACCGTCATACGCTAATATCTTATAAGTATAACGATTATTTATTGACAATCCAGTATCGAAATATTCTGTCTTATTTGTATCTGCTATCTCTTCTCCATCCCGGAAAATACGGTATCCTGCTACCTTTACATTATCCTTTGCAGCATTCCAGCTCAGTCTCAATGCTGTTGCCATTCGTTCGGAAAGCTCTGGCTTTGCAGGAATCTCCGGTGCCTCATTGTCTTCCAATGTCATTACAGTATACGTTTTTGATGCTCCTGATGTATTTAAAGTCGCATCCTTTGCAACCACATAGTAACTGTATTTTGTCCCCGGTGCCAGATTCCGGTCAGTATAAGAAGTTCCGGATACGGACATCACTTTTTTATCATCCCTATATACATCATAACCGGCTACTCCGGTATCGTCAGTTGCCGCATTCCATGTCAGTTTTAAACTGGTATAGCTGACATTTTCTGCGGATAATCCCCCGGGAACGGAAGGTGCAGTAATATCCTGAATATCCTCTGTCAGTTCCGCACACATTTCTTCTACATCCCTGCTAAACACATAATAATCCCTTGGTTTTGTAAGAATGATCTGATTTAAAGTAATTCTTTCCGGTATGGTTACTGTCTGGATGTAAGCAGTACCCCGGACAGTCATCTTCCCGCTCAGCATCAGACTATGATTTTGCTCTACTGTCAAACTGACACCATTCAGGTTCACATTTCCCTTTACTTCCATGCTTCCTGCTGATAAAGACATTACCCCGTTAATCGCAGTTAAATTTCCCGTAATCTGCACAACATCTGCATCCTGCTGCATATTTAATCTTCCTCTGGAATTATCCAGAATAAAATCCTTTTTTACCTGTAAGATTCCACCGTTTACCGTAAGCGCAGAATTCACATCTAATGTCTCTACCATTAAATGCTTTCCATTTAAATCAAAACTATTATTGAGTACCAGAGTGCCGTCAACCGTAAGGTCCTTTGCTAAAATAGTGGGTGTCTGTAATGCCAGATTTCCCTCCCACTGTGCAAAAGGAAAAGCTTCCCCATTATTCCAGTTTACTGTCTTTCCCTGTATACCTTTAAGCTTTCCGTTTCCATTTACCGAATGCCGAATATCCAAATCATTTGTAATCACAACACCCTCGGCAGATGTATTCTCTAAAGATATCGTTCCAAAACAAATAGCACTACTGTATCCCGTGTTGATAATCTCTTGCCTTTCATCTCCTGTAAACCGAATAGTTAATCCTTCCGGCATTGAAATTGGATAACCTTGATACTGATGATTTAAATTACCCTTTAACTCTATGGTTCCTTGCTCTAAATATTTATTAAGATTAATTTTTGTTGCCAGCATGATATCCCCGCCGCAATATACATAATCTTCCTCTTGATTTAAATATATTTGGGCATGGCTGTTATCATAACCTCCGGATGCTCTGGGATTTCCCAATATGTAATTCCCGTATACTTCCAGTCTGCCAGAATTGATGTCCATGGTTCCTCCCCGCTGTAACAGATTACCAGTTACGGTAAGCTTATATCCATTTAAATCCATGGTTCCTGTCAGAAGGTTAAAATCTCCCTGTATCACGGTATCCTTAGTCAAAGTATAACCGATATCCCCTTCTGTATAGAAAGACAGCTTATGGTCCGGATCTATAATCTTATGTGCATCAAATAATCCGGCAGCATATACCCCCTCCTCTGAAGTGTTTTCAATAATCAATTCCTGAAAATTCCACTTTAAGTCATTTGCTTGTATCGTTTGTTTTTTATTTCCACTTAAGATAACCTGATTGGTGCCGCTGCCCTGATAGCTGCAATAGCCTCCACTATATAACACGTCTCCTTTTATCTCTAAAATACCGTTTTTCTGATCTATCATTCCCCGATTGTTATAATTTAACGTGCAATTTCCGTCTACTGTCAAATGATATCCATTTAAATTAAGGCGATATAAATTAACCTCTCCTTCCACATACAGATCTTTACTCATACTGTAATTGTCAGTAAAAATGAGATTTCCTTGAAAAATATCATCTTTTATCATTGCACCGTTGAGGATATTGAACCAACCCTTTACCGGATACCCATTTGTGCTTAGATTGCCCTTAACATTCACTTGATTCTCCGAAGTAACAAACAGACCCTTTTCATTTTCTATCACAAGACTACCTATATTTAATCTATTATAGTCAAATGTAAACTGCTGCTGCTTGTCTCCATTTAATATAAGTGTTATATCTTTTTTTAAATCCAGATATGTATAATCCCATAATTTAATATTTCCAGCAAGTTTTACAGTCCCCGCCAAGAAAGAGCAGTTATTTGCATTTGATAAAGCTGTATGCATATCTCCCCTGACTATTATGCAGTCGTCCATATTACTCATAAATAATTTAGCAGCAGTATTTTCATAAATAAAGCTTCCGTCTTCCTTCTCTTTCCTCTTTGCCAGACAGTAATCCTTTTCTATCTGAAGAGTTCCGTGATTAAGATTAAGCGTTCCTCCCTTCTGGATGAAATCTCCTTTTACAGTCAGGTTATGACCATTCAAGTCCATATCCCCACCCGACAATAGAAAATCTCCTTCTATTATCTCATCCTGATTCAGTGTATACCCCAATACTCCTCCGTCTGAAAAAGTCACTTTCGTTCCTGCTGTATTTTCCAGTCTTTTATAATTTAATTCGTCTGATATGTAAATTCCTTCTGCACTGGTATTATTCAAAATTAAAGTACCGAAGCAACGGTCACTTCCACTCATAGTGATTGTCTGCTCCCGGTCTCCATTCAACTCCAGGAAAAGCGTTTCTTCCATAACAACGCTATTCACAAATGTGACATCTCCGCCTACTGTAATTTTCCCTTTGGACTTAGTACCATTTCTGAAATACACGATAAAATCTTCCCCTATCGACAGTCTGTCGTCAGCGTATCGCATATGCATCGCATAACTATTCTGCATTTCCATGGATTTACATTTCAAATGTCCATGGTTGAAATAAAGGGTCATTCCACCTCCGGCAGTGACCTTACCTGTAACCTCCAGTTCCTTTGCCTCCAGATACAAAATGCTATTAATAAACATCTGACCCTCTATTTTCAGGTTTTCAGACAATTTAACTGACTCTGCAATCTTAATGTCACCCTGATAACTGTTTTCCGGGAAAGTGGTCGTACTGCTGATACAAAGATAACCCTTTATCGTTCCTTCCTGCTTTACCATCCCCGTTGCTTTTGCATCTGTAGATAATGAAATGCCTTCCAGATTGGGAACCTCCAGATTGCAAAAATAACTGGTATTAGGATTGGCAAAAGAAACCTCCTGCTGCCCGGATCCATTAAAGTTTACCGTATGACGATCCGTTGAGATAAATGCCCTTTCACCCCCCGCCTGTGTAAAATTGCCTTTCAGTTCTAATACTCCGTCTGTCAGCTTTCCGGAATGATTCATTGTAGATGCGGTAGTAAAATCTCCCTCTACAGTCAGATAGTCTGCCGCATTCGTCATATTCAGGGCACCGTTTGCAATCGTAAGATTACCCTTTATACGATAATTATGGCCGTTTAAATCCAAGACTCCGCCGCCAATTACCAGATTACCCTCGTATTCACCATCCTCTTCCACCGTAAACCCATGTACCGCTCCAGAAGCATATGATAATACACCTTGCTTACAGGATACATTTACTACACCAATATTGTCCTCAACTACGACCCCTTCCGGATTATCCACTATCACATTGGTAAGCAGTGTCCGGCTATGGGAAATGGAAACAGTCTGAAGAGAATCTCCAATAAAATGAACCTCTGCATCCTTTTCAAAAGAAACAGATGCATCTCCACCTTTTTTCAAATCTCCTCCGATTTGGATGATTCCAGCATTTACGGTATTATGACTTCCACTTTGCAGGATATAATCTCCTAATACGGTAAGCATCGCCTGCTCTCCTTTAAAAACAGGTGTTATATTTATATGATACAGGTTCTCTGTTACCGTAACATGACTGTTTTGAAAAGACATACTTCTCTCATAATAATAATTATAGCCCAAATATAAATTTCCATGGATTGTGACATCCAATGAAAACGAATAATTATCTTCTATTTTAATATCACCGTATAAATCCGCACTAGTAATGGAATTTCCCTGCAATCGGGTCATACCCGTAATATTAGTAGAAAGATGTTCAATAGATTCAGTCACTATCACGGTCGATTCCAATACTGTACTTCCGGATTCCGGTTGGTCAACAGTTAAATTTGCAAACCGAATGTAATTCCCAGAATAAACCGCCCCGTTTCGAATAACCTGACGCCCCGCCCCTGTCAGCCTGACCTGATGTGCTTCTTTAGCATAAAACAAAGAATGACTTAAGCTATCATCTGCAAGCATGCTTCCCTTTAATTCCAGAACACCTGCAGTCAGATCCCGCTCCGTAGTAATCCACCCGGAATCTATATAATCTCCCCCGATTAATACATAATCCTGCTCATTTTGCATGATCAATCTACCGGTACTATAGTTTGTATACTCCTCCCCGTTCTCTGTATAACAGAACTGTTTTTTATAGTCTCCCTCTATCGTCAGACTGCCTCCATTTATAAGAATCCTTCCTCCTGCATGAAGAAAATCCCCTCGTACAGTCAGGTGGTGTCCTGCAAGGTCTAAGGTATCCCCTAACAGACAATAATTTCCTTCCACAATCGTATCCTCTGTCAGTGTTTCCCCAAATTCTCCTTCTGCCTTATAATGCAGCTTTCTTTCCTTATCTGTTATATTGTCACAATTTAATATATAATTAGATAGAACCCCCTCATCACTTGTATTTTCAATGATAAGATTGCGAATCTGAAATTTGGAATCTGTCCGAATATCCACATTCTGGACACGATTTCCATTCATTATCACTTTACATTCTGTGTCAAATATAAAAGATGTATTACAATAATCAGTTCCATTGTCTCCATAAATGTTTCCACCAATCACCATAGTTCCACTGCTGATTACCCGGTTATAATAATAAGAGCTATTATAGACATAATCACCCGCAACTTCTATATAATCATTAAGCGAATTCATAGACGTAACTCCATTATACTTTACTGTAAAGGAACCCTCTACCTGCAAATATCCCTCTTCCATATATAAAGTATTATTCAGGGTAACATCACCATGCACCAGTAGCCGATGTCCATTCAGATGGAGTTCTCTATTGACCACCAGATTGCCCACTTCCAGATCTTCCGTCAATGTCATCTGTGACGATACTGTCATATCCTCATATGATACTACTGGTTCCCCCTCTTCCCCTGTCGTATCCTTTGGCTCATCATTTAAAAGCGGCTCCTGTGTTTCCTCAAGAATTTCTTCTTGTACAGGTTCCTCATCTTCCTCCGGCTGCCCGATTCCTGCTGCCTTCTCTGCCGCACGTATTTCCGCTTCTGCCTCCTCGCTTGCCCGTTCGTAATCCGTTGCGTAAACTGTAGATACAGAAGACGGAATCCTGCTCCCAAAACAATGAACACCCATGACAATAAGTAAAATCCAAGCTAATATCTTTTGAAATCTCTTCCCTCTACTCCTCATATGCAAACCTCTCTCCTTATAATCATCTTTCGATATTTACAAAACCCCGTTTATCTGTCTATTTTACTTTTAATTTTTTTATCTTACTGTATTTTGAATATATTGTTTTCCCTGTTTTAGTCTTCATCATGGCACGGACTTTAACATAATAGGTCTTTCCCTTTTTTACTTTCCAGTTTTTACTCGTGATCGAGCCTTTCTTATTCCTGATTACTTTTACTGTTTTTGCCTTCTTAAATTTTTTGTTATTCGCATATTTTATCTGATATCCTATTTCACCATAAGTACCTCTTTTATTCATCTGTTTGATCTGTATCTTTAAATAATATTTCTTTTTGCTCTTACTTTTCTTTAAGGACTTGATAACCGGTTTCTTTTTCTTAAATGCATTGTAATTCTTAATGTCTGTCACAGTATCCCTGGGGGTATCCGGCGTCACTACCGGCTCTTGTATCGGCTTTTGTATCGGTTTTTTTGTATCAGTTTTTTCTTCCGTACTCTCTCCCTTTGGCTGTTCTGTTCCGGGCTGTTCTGTTCCGGGTCGTTCTATTCCAGGTCGTTCTGTTCCAGGCTGTTCCTCACTATCTGGTGGCACTAATTCTCTAAATACCTTACTCTGCTGTAGATTACCGTTTGCATCATATTCATATGTAATCCGGGTTCCATCCGAATATCTGGCAGTGCAAACTCTACCCAAAGAATCATATTCATATTCCACATCCTGATTTTGTGCATATACACAATACATATTATTATTTACAAATTTACTATCTGCCAATATTCTAATTGTATTTGGATTAACAATACAATTAATTCCTATAACCCCTATCAGCAACAAAAATTTTTTTCTCATTTGCGTCTCCTCCCTAATTATTTATTGTTAATTTATTCCAAATTTTTTATTCTTTTCCACCACTTTATATTTTACTATTTCCAATTACATTAATCAAGTTTTTTGACTAATTTGTTTGATTTGTAGAATGTAATTCCATTATAAAAAGAATATTGTAGTTATAATTTCTATCATTCATAGCCAAAGACATATAACGTAACCATCAAATATCCATGCAAACATATCTGCCTGGTTTATTACTCATGGAATAACAACAAAAAAGCTGCCTCTCTAAAATTCAAAGTTCCTGATTCAGAACATTTCTCAGAGTGACAGCTCCACTTTTAACATACACTATTCATTTTCATAAACTATTACATAGGAACTCTTCCATCACTATTTCCTATATTTTATACACTAGCATTTCCGCTTTGAATTCCCCATTTACATTCTCAGCAGTTTTCCGTATACCGGCAGGCAGGAAATCCCCCGCATCCCCAGAACTCTCCATACATTCCATTCCTGCGTTTTAATTCGTTCCCGCATCTTGGACAAAGCTTTTGAGAAGACTTTACGTTCTCCTTTGCCATAAGTTCAAAACACTGCTGGTTCATCAGACAGTCATTTAAAGCTCTGTGAGCACCTGCTGTACTGATTCCGTAATAGGCTGCGATATCCACCAATTTGTAGTGGGAAAGCTGGGGCAGGCATCTTCTTGCCATAGAAAGAGTGTCAAGATAATCATTACTGACCGTCTGACCAAACAGCGTCTGTGCTGCCCTCCATATAAATTTCATGTCAAAGGAATGAATATTATGTCCCACCAGTATATCATCCCCAATAAATTCCATAAATTCAGGGAATACAACCTCCAATGCAGGTTCATTCTCCACCATTTCATTGCTGATTCCATTTACTTTTGTTGCTCCATAAGGTATCGGTCTTCCCGGATTTACCAGACTGCTGAAGGTATCCTCCACCTTCCCGCCTGACACCTTTACCGCTGATATTTCAATAATGGAATCATAGTCTGATCTGATTCCTGTGGTTTCTAAATCAAATACCGTATAGTCTTTCACATAATCCTTAAGAAGATTTCCTCGCTTGTTTCCTAACATAGATTACCCCGCCTGTTTTTCATCTGTTTTTATCAATTTACATTTCAATACTTTTATCCTACCATAGAAAAACAGGTAAAGCAATTCATGTTTGAAAAAATGTCAATTGTGCATACATTCCGGTCTATAACCACTTAACCGGATGCCGGATTACCGTTTTCAGATTCTTTGGGGCACATCTTCTAGGGTCAGACAAATAGATTTCATGATGATACCGGGTATCTGAAAAATCATCCTCATATCCGTTTTCTTTTATAAACTGTTTCATACGTCCAATCGTTTCCGGTTCATCATCATAAGCTCCTTTATGCATAGCCTGCACACATAATCCTTCTGTCATATGCATAAACTTTGCCTTGCCGACATTAAGCAATGGCTTCTTTTTTGCTAACGTTTCCCTTGCTTTTTCAAACACCTCTTCCGTCACAAACTCCGGCTGACGAATCATGGAAATCCAACGGAACTTGTCCTTATCCGCTACATTCATTCCGTCAAATGCCACATCCTCCACATACCAGAGACCTTCCAGCGGTGGCACTACATATTCAAAATATCCTTCTGGCTGTGTACCATTCATCTTAGACATTTTAATGGTAAAGGACAATCCGTATAAAATTTCCAACGCTTCCTGATAGCTTGCAGATGTATTCGGGTTGCCGCTCCCTTCTACCGTAATAAATGACATTTCCGGCACTTCGATCACAGTCGGCTTTGCTGACGGCTGATATAAATCCTTATATTCTTTTTTGTAATCTATTTTTCCCATAAAATATCTCTCCTGTCTATTATACATCAAAAGAACAATTTTTCCTGTGTGCTTTGATTTTTTTCATTGCCCAGTCATAATGGCTTGCTGTAACACTGACAAAATAAGAACCTAATGTGCTTCCCCCTACCCACTGGTACACACCTTTTGAAAACAACTCCTCATTTGAAAATGTTTCAGCCAGATTTATCACTTCCCGATGAGATGCTTCCAGCAGTTTTCCGGCTTCCTCCAAAGTCGTATCCTGATGCTTCTTCCAAAATTCCATATTCATATCCCCATATGTTTTCCAGTTATATGGCTTGGGGATAAACGGTCTGCTTTCGCCTTTCTGATTTGACCGGACCCACACAAGCAAAAGCTGCTGCCACTCATAGAGATGTATGAAAATATCGCGAAGGTTTTTATCCCTTTTCCAATGTGCCTCCTTCTTTTTTTCATCCCCTGAAAAATCAAAGGGCTTTGACAATTCTTTTTCCGTCAATGAGGAAATGAGTGTATTCATTTTCTCATAGTTGCCGGCTGCTGCATCTAATAAATCAGATTTCGTAGTTGGTCTTCCCATAACATGTTCTCCTTCCATTTCTTTACAGGGTATATGGCAAAATATCATTTTCTTTCTCTCCGTAAAATCCCCGCCTTGTTATCCTGTATCATAACAGCCGAAACCTGACACCTTTTGTCATGTTTTATATTTTTTAGGATTTGTTTTTCTCATATATCTCCATCGCCTGCCGGGCTACAATCTCTCTCAGATAAACAGGCTCCACAATTTCAACCCTCGTTCCAAAAGAAAGCAGAAACCCCACGAACCAGGTATCCTCCGGCAGTCTGGCAGACACAAGCAGGTCTCCGTTTTCCTGCTGCTTAATCTGTGCGATATCAAACTCATCATAAACACGATATGCCACTTCTTTTGAAAAACGGAGTGTCACCTGATTATATGGTGGCGGCAGTTCTTCTTTATCCGGAAATGACCGGGGTACAAACTCTTCCTCCAAAATCTTCAAATCCAAAATACGGGTCAGCTTAAATATCCGATAGTCCTGTTTTTCCATACAATATGCCTTTAAATACCATGCCTGCCCTTTATATGACAGCTTCAGCGGCTGTATGCTTCTTTCACTGATTTCTTCCCTGGAACCTGCATAGGTAATCCTGACACATTTACAACGGATGACTGCCGACTTTAGCAATTCAAATTTTTCATTATCCCGTTCCTTATCTCCCCATCTGGAAAAATCCACCTCAAACCAGTTATCGGAATGTATCTGAAAAAGTGCTGATAACTTTTCTAAAACGTTTTCTTCATATACATTGCCGACAGCAGACAAGCTCTGCAATGCTGTCAATATCTGCTGCTTTTCCTGTTCAGACAACATAATCCGGTTCAAAACAAAATCATCCAATAAATAAATGCCGCCACTGCGCCCTGCTTCCGTATAGACGGGAATTCCTGCCCCGCTTAAAGCATCAATATCCCTGTATATCGTTCTTACCGACACTTCCAGTTTCTTAGCCAGTTCAGGTGCTGTAGCATATCCTTTATCCAGTAAATGATATATAATCTTAAATAATCTTCCCTCCCGCAAACCTCAATCCTCCTCTTATATCAGATCCAAAAACATTTGTTTAACACTTATAAACCACATTATTCCTGCCCATCATTCCACAACTGGAAAAGCCAGCGTAAACGCTAAACCCTCTCCATACACTGACTCGACATCCACCTCTATCTTCAGATTTCGTGCCATCTGTTCTGCCAGGTATAATCCCATTCCGGTAGCTTTCTTTTTTCTCTCATCCGTATCCCCGGTAAATCCTTTTTCAAATAGAAACGGCAGGTCTGACTGCTTAACACCGATTCCATTATCTTCCACCGTAAGCAGTATCCGGTTTCGCTCTTCATCCTTTTGGTCCGATATCCGCACCCATTGCTTCTCTTTTTCCGTATCACGGTATTTATAGGCATTATTTAAAACCTGTCCAAGTATCATCAAAATCCCTTTTCTATCAGTAAGAACGCAGACATTGCTCACCTCGCAGATTACCTTTAACTTTCCCTCTCGAAAGACAGGCTCATATTGCAGCACTGTCTCTTCTACACATTCCAAAAGCCTCACCTGCTCCCACAGATAGTCCTTATGTGCCGCTCCCAGCCTGGCATAATACAGCATCTGGGTTACATTATCCTGTATCTGGCTGGCAACATAGACCAGACGCTGATAGACCGTCTGGGACATCTCCTCTTTCCGGTTATCTAACATCAAAGTCAACAAAGACAGAGGTACTTTTATTTCATGTGCCCACATTTCAATATACTCTTCGTAGTCCTCCCGCTGCCTTTGTTCCTCCTGTAATTTCTGCCGGTCATCCTTTAACCTCTCACCCATTGCATTAAGCTGCTCCTTCTCCCTTTCTCCTGACAGTATTTGTGCATTTAACAGATTTGACGGGCTGGGATTTTCCAAAAAATCAAAAAATGCATTTTTCCTCTTTTCTTCCCTTTTCCCGATTACATAAAAGACAGCCCCCAGCAAAAGAAGCGTAATACATAAAAACAAACCGATGACCACCCGGAAAGAATGTGCATCCGTAAGCCAGAGAAAAAATACAAATAGCAAATTCATTAAAAGAAAAAGACCGAGAAAAAACTGATATTCCCGGCAAAATCTGATTATTTTTCTAAACCTCTTCATCATAACCTACCCTCCTCTATTTGTAACCAATTTTGCGAAGCAAAATTGGCTACCCGCTTATCTGCTTTTTATAAGCAATTGCAAAGCAATTGATTATCTATTCACGTGCCATTGCAAAGCAATTTTCATGCACGTGATACCTCGAGTAAGCAAATTTTAATGCAGGCAATTCCCATCTCGTAGATTTTCATAATCTACTTTACACAACCATTTCTGTACAGACAGCCTGTTGACAATGTATTAAGCAGACCTCTGCCCCAAGATTCAGATATTCAACCTATATCCGATTCCCCTGATCGTTTCAATTCGTTCCCGAAGCCCTATTTTATCCAGAGATTTCCGAAGTCTGGTCATTGTAACCTGCAACGCATTTTCATCAATAAATTCTGTAGTTCCCCAAAGTGCCTGAAAAAGAACTTCCTTTGCCACAATTTCCCCTTTGTTGATAAGAAGCTCCTGCAATATCCTTCCTTCTTTTTCGGTAAGCAGACTTGCTGTTCCGTTCACATAAACAGTAAAGGTGCGGTAGTCGAATAAAAAACCTTCTCCATCCAGCATTCCTTCTCTTCCGGCAAACCGCTTTAACAGATTTTCTACCCTTGCCAAAAGCCTGGAAGAAGGACAGGGCTTTGTCAGATACTCATCTGCCCCTAACTCCAGTGCATGAAGCTCATCCTTTAACTGGTCTTTGGATGTCAGTACCAGTATGGGAACAGTATAATATCTTTTCAACTCCTGGCAGATTTCAAATCCATTCCTGCCCGGAAGCTGCAAATCCAGCAACACCAGATCCGCCTCTTCCTTTACAATCTCTTCTATTGTCCGGTTAAAATCTGTCACACAGTTTGTCGCAAATCCTGCCTTCGTAAAAATATCTTTTAATTCTTCCCGCATAAACAGGTCATCCTCGACCACCACAATCTTCTTCATTCTGATTTCCCATTTCCATATTCTGATTTTCTCAAATATACGCATTTTTGCTTGAACAGCTTTGCACACCTATTGTAAGATACCGCTGTGCTTGCAATTAGGTGCAAAAGGTCCCGGATTGGAAACCATGATGCCCTATTCAAAGCGTACGATTAACTAGTAAAATGAACTTACTTTGCCATCATCCCCATAATATTTCGCTTACTGATACGCATTACCATTTTCATATAACTATATTCCATCAGGAACAAAATTGCAATAATGATTCCCGCAATCAGAAATAATGTCTGCATTTCTCCATACAGGACATTCGGCAGGATTCCGGAAAATAAAGACCATACCCCAAAAATACCGCTGATGGCAGCTACCCCGATGGGAATCTGGAAATACCATTTAATCTGCCTTTCAGACGACCGGCAGATATCATCACTGCTGCTGCCCAGACAGACCAGGGTATGATATCTCTTCCTTGTCTTTTCCTCCCGCATTAAAAACTGTAACCCAATCACTGTATTGGCGATAATCAGAAAAATAACCGCAAGATAAATCGTAAGATAACTGGATGCCACAACATAAAAAAGCTGCCGTCCCATATTCTGCAAATAGTTTTCATATTCCAGTCCGCTTTTTTTCATTTCTGCGTCTACCAGAGAAATCGCTTTCATCAGCCCTTTCTCTTCCACCAGCCCGCTGTCTATATAAGCATTCCAGTAAATGGATATACTGCCTGCTGATACAAACTCATCAAATTTGGCATCCGGAACAATCAAGGCAAATCTCATGGTTATGCTCCTGTCCACAACAATATCTTCACTATATACCTTTTCTTTTAATCGATACGGTTTTCCGTCTATCTTAAGTTCAGGCTTCTGCTCTAAAAAGCTTTCAAATAGTTTTTCACTTTCCCTGGAACAAAATTCCGAATCCTGAAAGACTGCCATTTCGTCATCCCCTAACTGAATCGGCTCCTTTCCCGCATTCTTCAAAATTTCATTGTATCCGGAGAGTGCGATCAGATGCGGCATATAGGCATAATACGTGGAAAATACTTCCTGTTCCTCCTCGGGCAATACTGCTACTGCCCGATCCAAATCCGAGGTATCATATTCATGGTGCATTCTGTCTGTGTCCTCTCCCCATTCATCTGTTTTCAAATAAGCCACCCGGACCTTGCTCCAGGAAGTAATCTTATCCTGTATCTCCTTTTGCTGTGACAGCATTTCTATTTCCTTCGCTGATACTTCATCATAGCTTTCAAAAGTAAAATCCATACTATGGCTGCTGCCGTCTTTTATATTCTGGATCGAAACCGCTACTCCATATGACATACAGGCAACAGCTACCAATATAAATAGTGAAGAAACACAAAGAGAATTAGCACATAAAAATACATTTTCCTGTAGCTGACGAAACGTAAACCGGAATAGCCGTTCCTTTGCCTTTCCTTTCTCCGCCATTACCGTAAAAATCGCACAGATTCCCTTAAAGAGTAAAAATGTTCCCGAAATTCCCAAAACCATAGTCAGTGAAAACAGTCCGATTCCCGTCCATGTGTATTTCCGTATGGCTAAGGTATAGGCAGATGCCAGCAGCAAAATACCTAATACCAGAAAACCAGCTGAACGTCTTTGTCGGATTTCCTTTTGCTTTTCCTCTTGTATATCATTCATCAGGGATGCCGGTTCTTTCTTAATCATTTTAGAGGAGAGCAGGACATTGGCAAACATTTTAATCCCAGCAAAACCCAGAACAGTAAATACGATTCCCTTCAGTGACAACGTAAACTGATGACCAATTATACCCACTCCAATTATCTTTACCGTCACCAGACTGACTACCTCCGATAGCAGAACTGCAACCGGAAGACCAATCCCAAGTGCCCATATGCTGCTGTAAATATCCTCTGCCAAAAGCCATAAAAACAACCGGCTCCGCTTCATTCCGAACATCATCATAGTACCAAATTCATGATTTCTGCGTTCCATCTGGTATTTTGCGGCAAAATAGATTAAAAAGAAAATCAAAAACAGTGAGAATCCATATACTGCGGGAATCAGACCTAACAGCTTGTTTACCGCATCACTTTCCATTCCTCTCAAAAATGTGATCACATCCTGTTTTTCCAGCGACAGCACCACATAAAAGGCAACGATGGCAACCACCAGTGACAGGAAGAAAATACTGTTTTCCTTATAGTTTCTTTTATAATTTCTCCTGATATATTTAAAAAACATTAGCACTCCCTCCTCCCAGCTGCGCCATTACCGAAATGATCCGCTCATAAAAATCGTGCTGTGCCTCCCCCGGCAGCTGCCTTCTAAGCTCATGGAAAATCACACCATCCTGTATAAACAAAATACGGGAACAATAGCTTGCTGCATTTGCATCATGGGTCACCATCATAATCGTGGAATGGTTCCATTGATTTAATCCTGACAATTTATCCATCATGCTCTTGGCATTTTTACTGTCCAAGGCTCCGGTGGGCTCATCTGCCAGAATAATGTCCGGTTTAAGAATCAATGCCCTTGCAGCCGCCACTCTCTGCTTCTGCCCTCCCGACATCTGGGACGGAAATTTATCCAACACCTCCCCAATCTCCAGATAATCCACCAGCTCCTGAAAATTATCTGCCATTTCCTCACCATGGATATCTGCTGGCAGCAATATATTTTCCCTTCCTGTCAGATTATCCAAAAGCTCAAATTCCTGAAACAGATAACCAATCTTATTTCCCCTGTATCCCGCCAGCTTCTTTCCTTTAAACTCGCCAATATTCTCACCGTTTAACAATATTCTTCCGTTAGAAGGGCGTATCATGGTAGCAATACAGTTTAACAGCGTGGTCTTGCCGGAACCACTGCTACCCATAATCCCTAAAAATTCTCCTTCCAGCACACTACAGGATAATCCGTTTAACGCATTTGTTGTATTTTCGTTCCTGCCATAAGCTTTATATAAGGACTGTACTTCCAATATTTTTTTCTGCATTTTCATTCCTCCATCTCTTATTGTCACATAAGCGGTTGCAACACTTCTTAATTCCTATGATGGATTCATTATATCGGATTCCTTTCCAAAATAACACTTACATGTTTTGTAAGGTTAAACAATAAGGTAAATCCAATTTTGGGGGAGACTTTATAACGTACTCTGTCGAATTTTGCATTTTTTTGTAATAATTTGACGATTTATTTTATTTTACACCATTAATTTCTAGGTTTATAATTTTTATATATGAACATAGTAATAAATCATTACATAACCTCTGCTTACCGCTGTAATAATTATAAAAAGGAAAATTATATGGATTGGTTAAGAGAAGAAACCGATTATTCAATAGAAGAGATTGAACTGATTCGATATGGGCTCACTTCCATAGTAATGGAATTAAGTAAGTTTTTTATTATGCTGCTTTTGTTTGCTGTTACCAGAAATGGAATGCTCTATCTGTTTGGTGTCTTCATCCTGTTGATATTACGTTCCTGTAGTGGCGGATTACACTTTTCTTCCTATATAGGATGTCTGATTTTTTCAATATGTATCCTCTATATGGGATGTATCTTTCTGCCCTCAGTATTTCAATTATCAGACTACACAATGCTGATCCTGCTGATATGTTGTATTTTCATAACATTTCAGACTGGACCGGTTGTGTCAAAAAGCCGTCCAAATCTAACGCCATTACAAGTAAAAGAAAGTAAACGAAGTTCCTTTAAAATTATCCTCTGCTATATGATTGCCGTAATCCTGTTTGGTGAAAGTTCTTTTATACAACCCGGATTTTGGATGATATTCCTTCAAACTCTACAGCTTTTAGTTTCTTTTTTATTATCAAAAATCAAACAAAGGAGAAGTATATGTTTCATAAACATAATACAAAAAGAAAATGATGAAAATATTTAGTCATATTATTAAAAGTGTATGTCCATTTTGCCTAATGCTAGGCTTATTTTTCAGCAGAAGAAGAAGTTTGATATTTTTTGGTGAACCCACATATCCCCGTTCAATCAACACCCCCGCTGCTTGCAGAAACCAAAAATCCTGTTTCAAAGAACAGATTATTGACCAAAATGGCATTCGCTAAATGTCTGCTTCACAGCTGCAAATTTCAGGAAAACAGCCCCTCAACTCTCTTTAAAGTCAATTAGCAGATGATCCCACCTGCTAATGAATTACAAAACTTATAGAAAGCCAATTCTGCCTTTGTTTATTTACATTTTCTACAACAATATCTGCATGATATTTATTTTTTACATAAATCACATTACTTAAACCATACCCACGGTTTCGATCCTTAGTGCTGAAACTTTCTTTAAACCATTTTTTAATACTGGAGTTATGAACATAATCACTAACGTTCCTCATCTCCAATTTGGTATTTTTGCCATCAAATGTTAGTACAAATTCTATTTTCTTCTGTGCATCCGGACAGTCCTTCACTGCCTCCATCGCATTATCAAATAATACCCCAAATACACATATATAATCATATTCCCGGTCCGTATCCTCCATGTTTACTACACTGACGGAATAGTCCACTTCAAAACCCATCTTCCTCGCAAGCTCCACTTGATTATATATAAATCCTGCCAGAACAGATGGTTTACAGGATATCAACAAGTCATTATATTGATTTTTCTCTGTAATCCATTCTGCATAATCCTTTTGAGCTGCAACCAATTCCTCATACGTTGCACAAGTATAATGTGTACTGTAAAGTGCATTTAATTGATTTTTAAATTCATGCTGCCGCTTTCTGACATCCTGATACAACTGCCGCTCCTGTTCATGAAATTTATTAAATGCATTCAACTCTTCTGTTTTGTAGATTAATTTGTCATGCTCCCTTTTCCAGATTAAAACCAGACCAACCAATAAAATATAAAACATTAAAATCAAAAAATATTCTAATATCGTAAATTTACCATAAAAAAAATAGCTTATCAGCACAAATACAAAGATTATTCCGGAACATAAAATTATGCGGGTGAGCATCCTGCTATTTTCCCTTATATAGGATAATACCTTAAACAGGCTATTATTTCTTACTAATAGCAATATTAATATCAAATTTATCACATTTACTGACAGGTCACACAAATCTTCATTATCTATGACAAAAGATAAACTCCCTGTTATCAATTGTAAAATCCCCAAAAACATAAATGCCACGATCAGATATATAATAGTTTTTCTGATATTAGAAGGGAATTCTAACTTACAGTAAATAAATAATACTATATATGGTATCCACAAACAAATTTCTGAAGTCCATCCTTTTCTTGCAGACCAAAAAGCCAGGACTACTACCGTAACTGTAATGATCGCCAGAAAATCCCATTTAAATTTTTTATTATGTAGGTCATTGATTATCAACAAAAACGTCAATATCTCTAATACTAAATAAATACACTCAATCATAGCCCATTTTATCCATAAAGGATTTCTTCATAACCTTTCCAAGCTGAACAATTCCAAAATCATCTTTCATTTTTACTACCCGGTTTATCAAATCCACATTTTGAATATAATCCCTGTTTACAATGGTTGACCGGTTACACTGAATATACTTATCGGAATCCAATTCTTTTAGCATGTCCCGGCAATTCCGGTAATAAACCGTTAATTCATCCTTCAATGTTTTGATTACAATTTTTCCGCCATGGCTTTTTATATATACAATCTCACTCTTCTTTACAGCATATATAATTCCGTCTTTTCTGGTATACAACATACTATTCTCATTCTTAGGAATGGAATATTTCAGTGCCTCTTCTATTAATTTTTTAGCTTCTTCTACCACAAGAGGCTTTCCCAGATATCCATAACAATGCAATTGCCGATATGCATGCAGCTCTGGATCAGTCAGTGCAGTCATAAAAATGACTGGCACAAACGCATATTTTTCAATCTTTCTAATATTTTCAACAAATACTAGTCCAGACACATCATTACGGACAGAACGATCAATTATGATATCTATAATAAAAAGGCTGATATCATGTTCTATAGCAATCTGATATGCATCGGTTAATGTATTTATTTTATAGACAAAGGTACTTATTTCAATCTCACTGATTATTTTACCAATTGCCTCTAACATGGCCCCATCATCTTCCAAAATCAAAACATTTTTCATCTTCTTAGTCCTTAAATGATTCTTTTAAATACTGAACCAGCCTTCTCATTTTATTCTCGTCAATTTCTTTGTTGGCAATCATTTTATCATCTAATACAAAATGTGCTAATAATCTTTGGAAAATAATAAATTTTTCCCACTCATCCGATACTAACAACTGGGTCCAGATCTCATTCATCCCCTTTCGGTCACCAAAAATCAGATACTCTGTTGATATATTATCAAATGTTGTCTTCAGCCTTCTTTGTGTATCCAAAGAAATATTATGCTCCCCTGTTTCCATCTTCTTGACAGTAGATACAGAAATGTCTAACTGCTCCGCAAACTGTTCCTGAGTATATCCTAACTCTTCTCTTAAATATCTTAACCTTTTTCCAGATTCAATTTTTTCAATCGACGCCGCCATATATCTTTTCCTCTCTCTCATTAAAGTTAAAGTATATGTAACTATTTTAATAATGAAACGGCATCTAATCCATATCTTTAATATGTACCATTAGTGTACATTATATGTACCTTTCAATATAAATAATAAAATTTGTATTAATTCAAGAAGGATTTTTACCAAATGTTTAAATTTTTTACAGTGTAATGGCTAAGTTTCCGCTCCTGCACCCAGATTCAGGTAGTCTCCTTTCCACATCCAGACGCAGTATTGTTCACCATCCACCGTTACCGGATATTTATTTTTCTTCATATCCGTTGCTACATCAAATACCCAGTCATACAAATCACAGTATCCCATATGCTGCTGCCAGCAGTCCGGGGAGGTATGGAAAACCCCTGCCTTATCCCGGTGGAAATCCACCGATTCTAAAAATCCATCTGCATAACCCTGCTGTGTTGCATAAGTAAATCCGGTACCCTTTGATATTTCTTTACAGATTATATGCACAGGATCTTTCAATTTTTCTTTTATCTGTTCTGTAACATCCGAATACTGGTTTCCGATGTCTGTAATCCATCCTGTTACATTTGCTACAACATCGGATGATGCTTCCGCTATACTGTCCACCCCATCTGCAAAGTCATCTCCCCAGTCATCCAGTGTATTGCTGACACTATCTCCCCAGTCTGACAGGGTGTCAACAACCGTATCCAGCGACGGGAACATTCCGTTACGGTCCACAAGCAGGATGGGATTATTATAACCGTAGGTATAACGGTTATAGCACTTCATT
>CAJUFL010000053.1 GCA_910585605.1 uncultured Lachnospiraceae bacterium
CTACATTTTTTCATAAAAAGGTCTGTTACAGCGAATAAGGAAGGAGAGTGATTAGGAAATGGCTGTATACAAAGACAATGCAACAGGAACATGGAGAGTGATCTACCGCTTTACCAACTGGAAAGGGGAGAGGAAACAGACACAAAAGAGGGGCTTTGCAACCAAAAGGGAAGCGCAGGCGTGGGAGCATGAAGCCATGTTAAAGCAGGGCGCAAAACTGGATATGACGTTCGGCAGTTTCTTTGAAGTGTACGAAGCCGACAAGAAACAGCGTGTCAAGGAAAGCACTTGGGAGTCCAAAAGCCATGTGATACGGACAAAGATTTTACCGTACTTTGAAAACCGCAAAATTGCAGAGATTGAAGCAAAGGACGTGATAGCGTGGCAGAATGAGTTGATGGCGTACCGGGACGAGAAAGGCAAGCCCTATTCCGCAGATTATTTGAGGACAATTCACGCACAACTGACGGCGATATTCAACCATGCGGTAAACTTTTATAACCTGCCCTACAATCCGGCAAGGCGGGCGGGGACGATTGGGAGCGAAGCTGTTAAGGAAATGGACTTTTGGACGAAAGAGGAATATCTGAAATTTTCCGAAGCCATGATGGATAAGCCCCGTTCCTATTATGCGTTTGAAATGCTCTACTGGTGCGGTATGCGTTCCGGCGAACTGCTTGCGCTCACGCCTGCTGATATTGATTTTGAGAAACAGACGGTCACAATCAGCAAGACTTTCCACCGTTCCAAAGGGCGGGACATTATCACAAGCCCTAAGACGAAAAAGAGCAACCGCACAATCAAAATGCCGCCGTTTCTCTGTGAGGAAATGCAGGAGTACATCAAAATGCTTTATGACATTAAGCCGGACGAGCGTTTATTTACGGTCACAAAATCCTATCTCAATCACGAAATGGAGAGAGGGGCGAAGCAGGCGGGCGTTAAGAAAATTCGTGTCCACGATATTCGCCATAGTGCGGTTTCGCTGTTAATCAACATGGGATTTTCGGTACTGGCGATTGGGGAGCGCATGGGGCATGAAGCGGAGAAGATTACATACCGATACGCTCACTTGTTTCCTACGGTTCAAACCGAAATGGCGGAAAGGCTGGAAATGGAGCGAATGACAAAGGAGGATTAGAAGAATGGATAAGGCACTTGATTACAAGGGAAGATGGCGCAATCATACGGTGGCGTTTCGGGTATCCGATGAAGAATCAAAACTATTGAACGATTTGGTGGCATTGTCAGGACTGACAAAGCAGGACTACATCACAAGGCGGCTCTTGTGCCGGGATGTTGTGGTGCAGGGCAATCCGAGGGTGTATAAGGCTCTGAAAAACCAGATGGCGGCAATCCATGAGGAATTGAAGCGTATGGAGAGCATAAGCCCGGACAATGACGAACTGCTCTACACGTTACAGGTAATCGCAATCACGTTGGACGGTCTGAAAGGAGAAGATGAATGACAGGAAAAAGAAAAACGACTGCTTCCGTATCATCTGTTGGCGCAGATGGGAAACAGCCGAATATTAAAAACGACACTGAAATTATAGCAAATGAAACAGCACAAATCAATCTGCAAGCCACAAATAACTGCAAAAGCCCGGAGAAATCCGGGTGCAGTTTGCAGACGATTTCCATGACGGAATTGTACGATACTCTTTACCCGCCGAGAACGCCTGTTGTGGACGGTTTTCTGTATGGCGGTACTTATCTCTTTGTAGGTGCGCCGAAAGTGGGAAAATCGTTCTTTATGGGGCAGCTTGCCTATCATATAGCAATGGGGATTCCCCTGTGGGATTATCCGGTTCGCAAAGGAACGGTTCTGTATCTGGCTTTGGAAGATGATTATGCAAGGCTTCAACGGCGTCTTTCACAAATGTTTGGGGTGGAAAGTGCAGATAACTTATATTTTGCGACACAGGCTAAAACATTGAAAGAAGGACTGGACGGAGAATTGGAAGAATTTGTGAAACTACACACAGACGCAAGGCTGATTATCATTGATACGCTCCAGAAGGTGCGGGAAGTCGGCGGGGAAACTTACAGCTATTCCAATGATTATGAGATTGTGACAAAGTTAAAAGCGTTCAGTGATAAATATGGTATCTGCCTGTTAGTGGTACATCATACTCGCAAGATGGAATCCGGGGATAGTTTCGATATGATTTCCGGCACAAATGGTCTGCTTGGCGCAGCAGATGGGGCGTTTATCATGCAGAAGAAAAAACGGACAGACAACACGGCTGTTTTGGATATTGTAGGTCGTGACCAGCCTGACCAGGAACTGACCATTGAGTTTGACCGGGAGCGTTGTATCTGGAAGTTTAAAAAGGCAGAAACAGAACTTTGGAAACAGCCGCCGAACCCGTTTCTGGAAGCAGTCAACGGACTTCTGACAGAAGATAGACAAGAGTGGGAGGGAACGGCAACAGAACTTCTAAAACAGTTGCCGGATTTGCAGTTGTCGGCAAATGTGCTTTCCAGAAAATTAAACGTGATGAACAGCCAGCTATTGAATGACTATGGTATTTTCTACGATAACAAGCGGGGGCATGAAAGAAAAATCATTTTAAAACGGTTAGAGCAGAAAGAATAAAAGCGACGATATGCGTCGGTTGCGACGGTATTTTAGACAGCGGGGCGGTATAGAAAATATCGACGCTATCGACGCAAACCGACGCAGAAAGGACAGATAGAGAATGAAAAATGTGCAGATACCTTATGAATTGTTCGTGGCTCTGCTCCGCTACCATCTGGTGGAAGATGATTCCTGTGCTGATGAAATCCGGCATGGACTGGAAAAGAAACTGGATGCTATGGTGCGGCATGAACTGTACGCAAAATATAAGACAGCCCCAACAGAAGAAGAAAGGGAAAAAGCCAGAAAAGAATATCTGGATAAGCGGGGAGTGCCGGACAGCTTCCGCTGGTAGTTTTTCCGTTGGTGATAAATAACAGGGGCGTGACACGCCCCCTGTGAATTACAGACAAGGAGAAAGGTGGGATTTGATGATTATTCAGCCAGAGTGGGGAACTCGGAACGTGAACAAATATTTTTATAAAAGCGAAACCCGGAGGATTGCCGCATTGAATGAAGTTTTTGGAGATGTGGAACTGACCGCGGCGGAAATAAGGACGCTGGTATGGCTTGCCGGATGTGAGGAATGTACGGTAGTAAATTTGCTTTCTGCTGTCCGAAAAGCTATGACGGCAGAAGTGAAGCGGCTGGAACAGCAGCACCGTCCGTAAGGACGGTATTGCTATCCGAAGGATAGCTTGCCCCCGGCAGGGCGCAAGGCACTTTTGATAGAGCGTAGCCTGTCGAAAGTGCATTTGCGTTACTTTCGCAGAAAGTAACAAAGGCTATGCGCCGTATCCGGCGCTGATTACCCGGACAGGGAGAAAGGATAGATTATTGAAGCGAACAATCAGCTTTACCAAAGGGAAAGGTTCTGTCAACCATAACAGCAGGAAATTTCATACAAACAATACAGATCCGGAACGCAGCCACTTGAATATAGAGTATCTCAATGAGAATATCAAGGACGTATATCATGAATTATTTGACGAAGCCCTTGCCCGGTACAATGAAAAGCAGACACGGAATGACCGCCGGATTGATGATTATTACGAGAAAATAGTATCCGGCAAGCAGGAAAAGCCATTCTATGAAATTATTGTACAGATTGGCAATAAAGATGATATGGGAGCAAAAACAGAGGACGGACAGATTGCGGCGAAAATTCTGGACGAGTATATGAAAGGATTCCAGCAGCGTAACCCTACACTTAAAGTGTTCAGTGCTTATCTGCACATGGATGAAGCAACTCCTCATCTGCATATAGATTTTATTCCTTATATCACCGGAAGTAAGAGAGGGCTTGAAACAAGAGTATCGCTGAAAAAAGCATTGGAAGCGCTTGGATTTAAGGGTGGTACGAGAAGTGAAACGGAACGGAATCAGTGGTATGCGTATGAGAAGGAACAGCTTTCTGCGCTTATGCTGTGTCATGGGATTGAGTGGGAGAAAAAGGGAACTCACGAAAAGCATTTATCTGTACTGGATTTTAAAAAGCAGGAGCGGTCAAAGGAAGTTGAGGAACTGGAAACGAAGAAATCCGAATTGCAATCGGTAAATCAGTCTTATCTGAAAATCAATCAAAATCTGAAAGAGCAGATGACAGAATTGGATGATGAAGTCCGTTCCTTACAAAAAGGCATGGAAAAGTCAAGAAAGGAAGCAGAGGGCGCAAAGAAACAGGCGGATAAGTACCAGAAGCGTATGCAGGAACTTGCTCCAATGGTGAAGGATATGGAGCATTTGGCAGTAAAGTTTTCAGACAATTCCGAACAGGTGCTTCCAGAAGCCGGGAGCATAGAAAGCGGCAGGGCATACCGGGAGAAAAAAGCAAAACCTCTGATAGAAAAGATGGTGAAAGTGCTGCGTTCTGTCTATGCGTCCTATCTGGATGTTTCCAGAAAGTTTGACAAGCTGCAACTGTCCTATAACCGGGCTGTGGAGAAGGAAGCCAATCTTTCTAACCGCTTCCATGAGATTTATATGGAAAATCAGGAATTGAAAGAACTTGTACGGGATTATGAATGGGTAAAGGCGGTTCTTGGAAAAGAGAAAGTGTCCGGCATTGTGCAGATGGAAAAGCAGAAGGAGCAGATATTGAAGGAACAGAAACGGGCAGAAAGAAGGAAACAAGATAGAGATTCCCGGTGATAGCCGGAGGGCTGCTTAAAGCCCTCTTGGGTGTCATACAGCGAAGCCCTGCCAGTCTGTCAAGGGCGGCGATAGCCGTTTGTTTACCCATGACAGGCTGGTGGGGCTTTGCTATTTAGCGGAAGGTTCATTTTCCCGAATACCTAAATCGCCTTGGAAAATGTCAATCATGATTCTTGCGCCTAAGCGGAAACCGTCAATGAACATTTCTGAAAATTCATAGGGGATTACGTCAAGCTGTTCGTCCATGATTTTAATGAATTGTTTATCAAGCGGCGGTTCTAATTTGCTTAAAGTTTCAATGAAGCTGTCGTAATGATGATAGTTCCGCTGATGGATTTTGCGGTATTCTTCACTTCTGGGAGAATACTGCTCTGCCGGGAAAATCTTGCCCTCATACAATTCTGACAATATGCTTTTCATAAATGGACTCCTTTTACTAAAATATTATATTTGACATCTAGTAAATGTCAATTCTTATGTATTTTAGCATATAATAGAGAAAATGACAATCACTAAATGTCAAGTGGGAGAGGATTTATGTATAAGAATAAGGCGGCGGATGGTGAAAATAATATATGCGGGCAGAAAGTAAAAGAAATCCGGGAGCGGCTTCCAGAGAAAACTTCACAGAGGAAGCTGGCGGATATGCTGCAAATGGCGGGGCTGGATATAGATAAAAATGCTGTGCAAAGGATTGAGAGTGGTAAAAGGTTTGTAACAGATATTGAGTTGAAGGTTATTGCAAAGGTGTTGGGGGTGAGTTATCAGGAATTGTTGGATAACTAATATATGGTATTTGTTACGCAATAGGTTCTTTGTAGGGCTGATTTTATAGGGGTTTTAGATGGATGAAATGGCATAGATGGTATTTGATACCTATATTCTATAAAATGGATTTCTATTGCTTAACACTTTAAGAATAGGTTGTTTAGAATAAATTGAAATTCCGTATTTTAAAAATTTTCTAAGAATATGTTGACAAATTTATCGCTTTTTGGTATTTTTTGTTTAAATACCAATGAAAAATTTATTTTATACAATTACCGCTATTTTACAAAAGATAAGGTCATTGGCATATTTGTATAATGGAGGTATTAGGTATGGAATTTAAAGAGATGGAGCAGTTGGCATTTATTATTACAAAAGAATTGGGCGTTGATAAGTCGGACGTTGATTTGATAAAAAGTATCCGTCAAAGTAAAGAAGCATATTATTCAGCATTAAAACAAATCCCCGTTGAAAGACCAAAGGCGAAAGTGATGAGTGGGATTCTTTGATATTAGGCAAGATGGCGGTAATTAAAATGACACTCTCTGGAAGCAGGGAGTGTTTTTCTGTTTAAGAGAACTTATCGCTATTATTTAGAAGAAATATGTTGTCAATTTGAGAAGATTTGCTATAATAAATCTGTGGCAACATTTTGGCAACAGAAAATCAGTAAGCCAGAATAAATGATGTAATTGAAGTAAAAAATGGTGTGTATTTGCATAAAAACTAAACAAATACAGTTAAGAACAACAAAGAACACGCCGAGTTCGAATAAAGGGTAAAAATCCCGCAAACCCGCATAAATACTGGGTTTTGCGGGGCTTTTTTAGCCCCGTGATGTTAAAATGATGTTAATATGTGATTTCGGTTTCCTTTTGCCGTTTATTACGGCATCAGTCTATTCCGCGCAGAACCTTTGCATTTTGCTTTGTAATGACTGACCGACCGGTTTCACGCTCCAGGTCTTCCCGTGCTGTTTTGGCAACGGCACCGCCTTTTCTTGCGACTTCTTTGCTTTTTTCTAATCCGACTGGATTTTGTGCTTTTGAAATTTCGGTTGTAGATGCTTCCGCAAGCATACTCAGGATCAATTCCATGTTTGACATGTTATCACGCAGGTTTTCTTTTTTCAGACTTTTGTACCGCTTATATTCTTCATGTATTTTCAAGCCATCTGCACATGGACGAGCAGACACCGCACATTCACATTGATTTTGTTCCCTTTATTCGTAGCAGCAAACGTGGACTTGACACCAGAGTTTTCCTCAAAGGTGCATTGTCAGAACAGGGTTTCAAAGGCGGCACAAAGGGAATGACGGAATGGAATCAGTGGATAGAATCGGAGAAGCAGGAACTTTCAAAAGTCATGGGGCGTTTGGAGCGTCATTCAGGTAGAGAACAGGTACAGTCGATAGTGGAAGGGTCAAAGGCATTAGAACAGGCAGAAAGGGCAAATAAACGCCTAAAACATACTTTTGAAATAAGCCGATAGGAAAGTGAGGATTGATTTGATATGACAGATATGGAAAAGAAAGTAATGATACGGTTATGTGCTAAAAGTGTGGCAGATACAGACCTTTACGAAACGGATAAGGAAGTACAAAACCTAATAGACTGGGTATGCCTTTCAGAGCAGATAAAAGAAAATAATAATACAATCCGTAATCTGACCGGGGAATATAAAAAGATAGAGCCTGATTGCTGGGAAGGAGTGCGGGCGCAGTTGGAGCGTATGAAAGAACTCTGTAAAGAGCGCAATAGTCTGTATGAAAAGCAGAATGAGTTGAAAGGGCAGAAATGGAAGATTGAGAAGTCGTTGCAACGATAATAAATGTGGGGTGTGGCGGTTGCTATGCCCCATATTTTTATAGTAAATAGAGAATAAAAATGGTATAATCAAAAAAGAAAATTCAGATTGAACAGAAAGAGGCTAATTATGAAATTATTTGTTGCTCGTCATGGTCAAACGATTTGGAATGCTCATAATAAAGTATGTGGCATTACTGATGTAGAATTAACAGAAAAAGGAACAGAGCAAGCAAAGAAATTGGCTGATATAGTAAAAAGTTACAATATTCATATACTCATATCTTCACCATTGAAAAGAGCCATAGAAACAAGCCGAATTGTTGCTGACGAAAATAATATTGCTTTACAAATAGAGGAAGCGCTTATTGAGCAGAATTATGGAATATATGAAGGGGTGGACAGAAAAAATGATAAATTTTTAGCTAATAAAAGAAATTTTGCATACCGATATCCTGATGGAGAATCTATGATGCAGGTAGCATATAGAATATACGGGCTAATTGATAAAATAAAGGAACAACATCAAGGAAAAAATATTTTAATTATTAGTCATGGTGGGATATGTCGTATTATCAGGACTTATTTTATAGATATGACAAATGATGAATTTTTCAATTATACGCTGGAAAATGGCAAAATAGAGGAATACGAGTTGTAAGTAGTTTTTAGTTTACCTGATTTAGAAAACAATATTTTTTTATCTTGTTTGTGCATTGGAAAGGAATGGTGAAATATATGATAAAGAAAATTTATGAAAAAGATATTGTGGAATGTGTTAATGTTATAAAATTGTGTTACATTCGGGATGGAGATTTTGGTTTGACGATAATATTGAGCCATTAAGAACTGAATCCGCAAAATTGGCAGAAATGTTTTTGGAATGTGGTATGAAGATATTTGATGTAACACCAGACTTTGCAACAGAAGATATAAAAAATACGAAAAAATTTAGTCTGGTAAAGGCGAATGAAATCTTGGGTTGGCTTGAATTACACGAAGGGGTAGAAAAATGGATTGTAATTGATGATTTAGACTTACATAATGAACTGATTTTCCAACATCAAATTAAAACCAATCAGACCGTGGGATTAACAAAGCAAGATATTGAAAAAGCAGAAAAAATGTTGCTGGCGTAAAAAATAACTTTTTTCTTACTAATATGAAATACATGGTGCTGGCACCATGTAAATAAGGTGGTTAAGAAGAAACGTGGTCTTGGTGCCAAGAAATCATGTAAATAGAAATACATCAAATAAAAACAGCGATTTTATGCAGATTTTATTGGAAAATCTTTAGTCTCATTGCAGAAGATAAATTTCGCTGAGACGGAAATCAAAAACCAATAGAATTACCAGAGGATCTTGGGGGTTCACACCTTCAAGGTCCTCTTCTTTTCCTTCTTCTCCTTTTTCTCTTGATATTTAGTGGTGGTGGCGATGTTTCGATATAATAGGAAAAATTAGAGATGATAAGGCAAAGAAGAGGGTCTTTATATGGTCTTTTTTCTTTCTGCGTTCTCTCAGAGGTTGAGAGAAGATAAGGAAAGAGAGGAGAAAATACCCTTAGAATCCTTGGAAATGGGGGGTTTCCTCCTCTTTTCTGTATTTTCTCCTGATTGTAAAGCTGTAGATGGTGTGGTAGAATGGAGAGGAGCTGGAAGTAACCGTTATCTCTTTCTTTTAAGAGGATGAGGAGGGGGAAGAGGAATGATTGGCAGCGTGGCGAGAAAAATTTATTTTTTGCAAATCGAGCAAAAATCGTTTTGCATGAACCATTGCACTTTTTGGAAATAAAGAGGCAGGCGGTATTGTCCTGCTGAAAAATTATGCAAGTTATTACAATGGGTATGATGAAAACGGAAAGCACTATGAGGGCTATATAGAACTGATTGACAAGTTACAGACAATGTTTCCGCCTGGGCATTTTTCAGAACTTGGGGAGCAGGACAAGAAGAAATCATCGTTTTTGAGATTGAGCTTGTAAAGCAGGTCGAGGTCAATAGTGATTATATTTTAATGCTTGTGAAGAAATACCAGAAAGACGGGAATAAGGACAAAGAGATTGTAGTCACGATTGAAAAGGCAGTCAATTCAAGCCTCAACCTACGGAGCAAAATAGCGCTTATCAGAGAATTTCTGTCAAGGGTGAATGCCGATACCGAAGTTGATGGGGACTGGAGCAAATATGTTGATGAACAACGGGAAAATGCCCTTGTTATGATTATAAAAGATGAAAAGTTAAAGGATAAGGAAACGCATGTCTTTATAGGTAATTCTTTCCGTGACGGTGTGTTAAAAACTACGGGGATGGACGTTGATGCGATAATGCCTGCGGTGTCAAGATTTGGCGGTGGCGGAGCAGGGAAGCGCACAGAAACGAAGAAAAGAGTTATTGACAGATTATTGGCTTATTTTGAAAAGTATTTGGATTTAGTTGGAGCAATGGGAATGATACATTTTTATAAGCAACAGGTAGAATCAGCACTAAAATTAATTGATATAAAAAGTAAATATGATGATATAAAAGCCTCGAATGATGTAACCGAAATAAAGTCTATGATTAATATTTATCAAATTGAATTCACTACACGCGTGTAGCGAATTGAGGAGAGTGAAAAATGGCGAATACAGAATTGATGGATACAGAAGATGAGCTGAAATTTTATCAAGATATTTATGCGATTTTAGATGAGGCAAAGAGCAAAACATATGAAGCGGCTAATAATATTATGACATATGCATATTGGAATGTCGGAAAAAGGATTATTGAGCAAGAGCAGAAAGGCAATAGGAAAGCAAAGTATGGCTCATATCTTATCAAACGCCTTTCACAAGAATTGTCTGATGAATACGGCACAGGATTTTCGGTTGCCAATATTAGGAATTGCAGGCAATTATATTTGACATTTCCAAAGGAGTCTTATGGTTATTCATTGATTGGGAAAATTCATTGGTCACATCTTAGAACTATTATGCGATTGGATAATGAAGAAGAGCGGAATTTTTACTTGAATGAGGTTGTAAATGAATATTGGTCTGTTAAGGAATTGGAGCGTAATATAAAGTCGGGCTACTTTAAGCGGATCCTTTCAACGCAATTTCCTGAAAAGATTGGGCAGACACCTAAATTTGTAAAAGATCCATATGTTTTAGAGTTTATGGGTATAAAAGATAATAAAGTGGTTGCTGAAAAAGACGTAGAAAATGCAATAATCAGTAATTTGCAGAAGTTCCTATTAGAGATGGGGCGAGGGTTCTGCTTTGTAGACAGGCAGATGCATATTTGTACCGAAACATCAGATTTTTATATCGACTTGGTGTTTTATAATTATATATTGAAATGCTTTGTGTTGATAGACTTGAAAACTCATAAGTTGACGCATCAGGACATTGGACAGATGGACATGTATATCAGGATGTTTGATGATTTGAAGCGTCAAGCGGATGATAATCCGACAATTGGAATTATTTTTTGTACAGATAAGGATGAAACGATGGTAAAATATTCTGTTCTGAATGAAAGTGAACAGATATTTGCGTCAAAATATATGACTGTGCTGCCAACGGTAGAAGAACTGAAGAACGAGTTAGAACGTAATCAATTGATGTATGGAGAGGAATTGAAGGATAATTAGCGTTGTCGCTGTGTTTAATATATTTAAGATAAATGAAGGAGATGCTATATGTATTTAAAGAGTTTGAAACTTACTAATTATAGAAAATTTTCTACGGCACAAACGATATTCAGATTGTTTGGAAAAAATCAGCAGAGGCGAGAAGGGATATAGAGAAGTTTATTATGATCCAATGTATAATCGTGATCGTTTAGATAAGATGAGAATCAGCCATGAAACATTATTGAAATACGGATTTACACTAATTCAAAAATACCCTAAAATGAGACAGATAGTAATAGATTCTTATCCATATATTCTTATAGATGAATATCAGGACACAGCAAATATTGTTGTTGAGATAATGAATTCTATAGGACAGTATGTAAAAGAAATAAGGTATGATATTATTCGTCTGGGGAAAGTTCAATCTTTGTTATATAGGTTGATTAAATTGTATACAGAAGTACGGGAAAAGAAACAGGCACTAAGGGATATATTGCCGACAGACGAGTATAGAAATATGAGTTTTACTGATTTAAAGAAACTTATAGTATTGTTGCAATCTTTAAAGGGTAATACGCTGGATGAACTATTGGTTGATATATTTGGAAAGTATAAAGTATCAAATGATAAAACATACAAATTGATTATAGAAAAAATATTTGATATTGATGAAATCTCTTATGAAGGGACGTTAAAATATTTTCTGCATTCATTATATGATTCATATGATGAAGAGATGGAAACAAAGCAAATTATTGGAGAAATTTTAAATCTGAAAATTGCGGAAGTATTATGTTGGTTTCACTATGTCAATCGAGACGAGAATAAAGAAATTTATTATCATACTTTTCACAGTACTAAAGGGTTAGAGTATGAGAATGTTATCATAATTTTAGGAAAAGATTTTGGACAGGATAAAGGATTATTTGAATTATTTTTTAAAGAGTATGGAGAAGATATTAGTCAAGATTTGCCGAAATATGAAAAGTATGAGAGGGGTAGAAATATTTTGTATGTTGCAGTTACGAGGGCAACGAAAAACAGAACTTGCAGTATAATAAATCAGCATTGGAGGGCCTGATAATGAGTAAAGAACCGGTTATTGAAACAGCCAGATTGATTTTGCGTCCCATAACACTTGATGATGCAGAAGCCTGTTTTAGTTGGAACAGCGATGAAAGAGTTACAAAGTATATGGCATATTCCACATATTCCGATATTAGCCAAACTATAGACTGGATAAATTCCACACTTGTTGATGAAAAAGAGTGGAATTGGGCATTTGTTTTGAGAGAGGAAAATAAAGTAATTGGAACAGGTGGTATAGGTCCAAATGAACAAATGAAAGATTATTGGGGTATAGGATATAATCTTCATTATGATTATTGGCACAAGGGATATTGCACGGAAGCAATGAAGGCTATTATTGAATTTGCATATAGGAAGCTTGGCATAAAAAAGATATGTTCAGACCATGCAGTAGATAATCCGCGTTCAGGGAAAGTTATGGAAAAGTGCGGATTGAAATTTGACCATTATGGGGAATATACAAAACTTGATGGCAGTCAAACGTTCAAGGCAAAATTTTACATAATGGATTTGGAGTAAAATCAGTTTTTTGTATCTGCAATTTCCAGTATGAAAGGGCAGAAAAGTGAAAAGAATTAAATTTTATGAGCCAGTATTTTTTATTCTATTTGGGCTGTTTCATTTACATAGAATATGGGGGCTGATTGACAGAAAAGCGTATGCCGATTTTTGGATTGGAATTTTGAATAGCAAGGGTGTTTCGTATTATTTTATTATGGGAATTTTGGCTTTTCTGTGTATTTTAGGAATCATTACATTTTTCAAAAATCTGCATAATAATTATTGGTGGCGATATATATACCTGTTTGGTGGCGTTTATGTTTTGTTTGATTTGTTTGCTATTGCAACAGGGGTAAAATTCTGGCATGAGCTATTATTAAAAATGTTTGATATATCTTCAACTTATTGGAACATGATTTGGTCTTTGTTTGTATTGTTGGGTGGGGCAGTTTTTATACTTGGACTTATTTTGCTGAAAAAGATGAAATCAGAATGATAAATACAAAACTGAAGGCGCCAATTATACTAATAAATATTGCGGAAACATTTGAATTGTTGTTTGATAAAAATAATAATACGGCATATAAAGCATTACAGATGTTACAAAAAGAATGTGAGAAACCGGACAAGGCATATTGCTATATGGATAACATTGGTCTATAAGGATATTCAAAATTCTTTGGCAGAGATAGAGAAACTATGAGTTTATGGAGATTTTAAGGAGTGTGGAGTAATGGATAACTGGTTTACAATAGATAAAATTGATGCAAATACATATATTATCAGTGAATACCGCCATTGGGAGGAAACACATTGTTATCTGCTGAATGGAAATACCCGAAGTCTGCTTATTGATACGGGGCTTGGCATTTCCAATATCTATGAGGAAGTGCTGAAGCTTACCGATAAGCCAATTACGGCAGTAGCCACGCATATTCACTGGGATCATATTGGAGGTCACAAGTATTTTCCGGATTTTTATGCTCATGCTGATGAATTGGATTGGCTGAATGGTAAATTCCCTTTATCAATCGAAACGATAAGAGAGATGGTCGTAGACCGCTGTGATTTACCCGAAGGTTTTTGCGTGAGCGATTATGAATTGTTTCAGGGTATGCCAACAAAAGTGCTGACAGACCATGACATCATTGATATTGGCGGCAGGGAAATTGAAGTGCTGCATACTCCCGGACACTCTCCGGGGCATTTGTGCTTTTGGGAAAAAAGCAGGGGATATTTATTTACTGGAGATTTGGTTTATAAAGATATTCTGTTTGCTTATTATCCGTCTACTGACCCGGAAGCATACCTTGATTCTTTGGAAAAAGTTGCGGCATTGCCTGTGAAAAAAGTGTTTCCGGCACATCACTCACTGGATATAAAGCCAGAAATCTTAATGCGTATGCGGGAAGCATTCAGAAATCTTAAGGCAGACGGAAAACTTCATCATGGCAGTGGGACATTTGATTATGGGGATTGGGGAGTATGGCTATAGGAAGTAGGCTGTGGTAAAGATAATGTTCCTTTTGACGATGATTGGCACATGGTGCTGGCGCCATGTAAATTAGGACAGATAAGAAAAATGATGGTATGGCAATTTGCAGTTATAGGCGGATTGCCATATTTTTGTGGAAAAATGGGCGTTTATGTGGTAATATATAGGGGCAAAGATAAAAACACAACGCAAGGCAATCTTGCAGAACTGGTAGGTAGTCCAGTCGCACCGATTTGGTGTAAGTAGCCCTCCCTCCTTAGGGTCGTCCGTTCTTTGTTCATTACAATCATTTTAAGGAGGATTTGTCATGGACAAAGTATCGGGAAAGTTGACAGTATTTTTTGAAGAACCTTTTTGGGTGGGAGTATTTGAACGTGTATCAGAGGGAAAGCTATCGGTGTGTAAGGTTACGTTTGGGGCAGAACCCAAAGACTATGAGGTTTATGAGTTTGTTCTGAAAAATTACTACCGGTTGCAATTTAGCCCGGCTGTGGCAACTGATGTAAAAGAAATTGGTCGCAATCCTAAACGGGTACAGCGAGAAGTGAGGAAACAGATACAGAATAGCGGGATAGGAACAAAATCGCAACAGGCTTTGAAATTACAGCAGGAGCAGTTGAAAATTGAACGCAAGACTGTGAGCCGGGAACAACGGGAAGCAGAAAAACAGCGGCAGTTTGAACTGAAACAATTAAAAAAGAAAGAAAAGCATAGAGGCAGGTAATATTTGAATCTACAGATCCTTTTTATATCGTTATGTTTTATTAGAATTTTTGTATATATGGATAGACTGCAGAAAAATTTATACTGATATTATTTAGAATATAGGGGTTTTTGACACAATGTGAGTTAAATTTATTTTTATGAAAAAACCATAGGGTTAACATGATAGTAACACTGGATAAAGAAAGGGCTTATATTAAAAGGATAGGAGAGTGGATTTTATAATGGATATTCAAATTAAAGATATTTATGCAGGAAAACCAGATGCGAAGGATGAAATAGATGCTGAGGGATTAGAGCCTTTTTTGGCAAATTATATTATGCCAGAAAATTTTAACTTGGAATCCTTGGTTAAGGGTAGTTACTATTTTATAACAGGGTATAAAGGAACGGGGAAAACAGCTCTTTTATATTATATAGACGATTACATCAAAAAAGAAGACATGATGACATGTTCATCGTTTGTTTTTTTTAAGGGGGATTATTCGGATTTACAAAGGCAGGAATTGGAATTGCTTTCTAAAAGATTGATATCTGCTATATCTATAGGTAATGATGTAGTTTTGGAAGGACAGGATTTCGAGTATATTTGGAGATGGTTATTTTATCAAAGAATAATAGAAGATAATAAAGATTATAACTATGGTATATATGTGAAGAACAATAAGTGGGATTTATTTGAGAAAACAATAAATCAAATAGGTGGGGAAAGAAAGAAGAAATTATTATCCATTCCATCAAAAGTAACTTTAGCGCTTCCGTATATTGATTCAACGCAGCAAATAAAGGCTGAACCTAAAGTGGAGTTGGATTTTTTATCAGCAAAGGTTCAAGAATCAAATAATTATCGTTTATTTGTACAAATTATAGATTTGGCGGATGAGCTTTTTGGGCAATTAAAAAGAACAGATATTCCGTATTATATTTTTGTAGATGAGTTGGAGGCATATTATGGAGAAGAAAAAGTATTCAAAAGAGATTTGCGATTAATAAGAGATTTGATTTTTACAATTAAAAAAGTTAATTCTGTATTTGTAAAAGATAAAGGCGTTATAACTAAAGTAATATGTTCGGTTAGAACAGAGATATTGAATGCGATTAATAGGTTTGTAATAACAAAAGAATTGAATAAGGTAACCTCTGGTTACGAAGTGCCACTTATATGGGATTATACAAATACAAATTCTTTTGGACATCCAATTTTAAAAATATTGTCAAAAAGAATAGAGTATGCGGAAAAAGAAAATGGAAATAGGTTAAGTGAAAAGGAACTTATTAAGAAATGGTTTCCAGAAAAAATCAATGGTAATGATCCAGCCAATTATCTGTTAAATAATAGTTGGTGCAAACCTAGAGATATAGTCCGGCTTATTTTGGCAGCACAAAATTGTTTGGGAAGTAGCAATTCATGTTTTTCACAAGCTACGATTGATTTTTGCCATAAGAAATATTCAACTGATAGTTTAGTTGAAATAAAAGAGGAGATGAGAGCGTTATATTCATCGGAAGAAATTAATCTTATTATTAGGTGTCTTACAGGATTTAGATCAGTTTTTACAGTTGATGAATTAAAATGGCATATAAAGAGATATTACAGCGATTCGATATTGGAAAAAAAATTAAATGTTATTTTAGATGACTTATATCGTTTAGGAATAATAGGTAATTTCTCCCCTATATCTAAGTCCTATCGATGGCAACATAAAGGTGATGATGGACTTGTTTTATCTAAGGAATGGAAGATAATGATTCATGTTGCTTTGCAGAATGCTCTTTCTGTTAATAGAAAGCATGATAAGGTTAATAATAGTAATACAAATATTAATTTTTGTGTTGGAGATAAAGTTGAGGTAACTGTTGTGAGAATTGTTCCGAATTTCGCAATAGTTACCATTGATAATGGAAAGTATACGGGTAGTATTCATATTAGTCAGCTTTCAGAGCGATTTAATGAAAAAGTTGAAGAAGAGGTTTCTGTAGGCGATGTTCGTAAAGCAAAGGTATTGGGGTTTGATGAAATGCATAATAAATGGAAACTTACATTAAAAGGGATTTAAAGTGTTGTATCTTTTTTGGCTCTAAAAATTTTGACTGGCATAAACACAAGATTAAATTTTAAAGAATATGAATAATTAACTTGCTAAAAATCAGAGAAAAGCAGTCAGTTTAAGCTATCCGCCGAGGGTGATGAGTGCAGCCGGGAAGAATTCTGTGGGTTGAAAGTTGAGGATGCTCCGTCAGGTTTGTTTCTTGTAAGTGATGTCACACTTAATCAGTTTGACGAAAATGAAAATATGGATATAGCACTTAGTCTAATGAAAGCTTCGGAGGCTTTTGTTGAATTTATGAAAAATACTGTAGGATATGAGTTTGATTGTCCGGCGGGCATCTTTTATGAAGAACATATTTTCTTGGAAAGGTGGTTTCAAAATGGTGGAGTTCCTGATGGATTTCGTATGTGGGTGCCAATTATCAAAAAATAAGAAATGCCAAACAGTAATTGAATGATTATCAGATTTCATTTTAGAGATATAACAGACATGGAGATGGTGAAACCGTAGAATCAGCAGTAGCGAATGCATTGGATGCAAAGAGGGCATGGTTTGAAGCAGCGATTGAAGATGGGATAGAGATTCATGAACCAGATAGCTTAGAGGATTATTCGGGTCAGTTCAAATTGAGAATACCCCGTAGTTTACACAGATTACTGGTAGAACATTCCAGGAAAGAAGGAATCAGCATGAATCAATATTGTGTGTATCTTCTTTCCAGAAATGATGCCGTTTATTCAAAATAAGCCAAAGTCAGAGTGGTAACATTTTGGCAACAGAAAATTAACAGGTCAAAATAAACGGTTATAATTGAAGTAAAAACAAGCGTGCATTTGCATAAAACCTGAACAAGTACAGTTAAGAACAATAAAGAGCACGCTGGGTTCGAATAATTGTTTTTCATTGCTGCAATTAAAACGATACTATTTTATAGCATAACAAATTGTCGCTGCTATACAACAGACAGGTAAATTCGCTACACGCGTGTGGTGAATTGAAAAATGCGTCATAGTGAAAGATGAGGGAAATAAATATGAGACAAAAGCAGACATATGAACCTGGCCTTATTCAGGCAAACATGGATATGATTTCGGATATCTATGAATTGATTCATATGACGATTCAAGAGATATACACAAGGTATTATTCGGATGAAGCGGTCAAATTCTTTTTGGAACTTCACAGCAAAGAAAATATTGCAAACGATATTTCAACAGGAAAAGTATATGTTGTTGTTCTTGAAAATGCTGTGATCGGAACTGGCACGCTGGATGGAGACCATATTAAGCGTCTATTCGTATTACCACGGTTTCAAAGGCAGGGGATTGGCGGGCTTATTATGGATTTCCTTGAAGCTGAAATCATAAAGAACTATGGCGCTGCATGGTTGGATTCTTCGCTTCCTGCGGGAAAATTCTATTACAATCGCGGGTATATCACTAAGAAATATGAGGAATATCAGCTTGAAAATGATAAAGTGCTTGCATATGAGATTATGTGCAGGAATCATTTTCCCATTGATCCTGATGAATATAATGCTCCGTCTCAGCTTGTAAGACGTGAAATGGAATTACAGGGGATTGATCTGGAGGAATTGAGAAAAGTTTTCCCAAAGAGAGTATACCTTCTTGCAGACAGCCTGTATGACACGATGCTGGCAAAAAAAGCAGGAACGCTTACCTACCATGTGGGTGGCGAGGTGTATGTCATGGATTATGACAATTCGGTCGGATTTGTAAAGGGGGAGATGTGTTCGCCGGGAATCGCAACTCAGGCTGAAGATTTGATCGCCGCAGGAGCGAAAGAACTTATTCATGTAGGATTTGCAGGAGGATATCCGGGAACATATATCGGAGATGTGGTGATCACTGACGGAGCATTTCATGATACGGCGGTTGCAGGTTTGTACGGCTGTCATGGAGAGATTGTTCGATCAGCGAAAGAACTTACCGATTCACTCTGCAGGGAAATGGACGAAAAGGGGATCGCATATCGCAGGGGCTTCCATCGGACTACGGATGCGGGATATGTTCAGACAGGCTGGAGCGCAAAATATTATGAGGATAAGGGAGCGCTTTGTGTTGAAATGGAGGGGGCAGGTCTGTTTGCAGTAGCAGAATTTCGTTCCTGCCGTGCAGCCGGTATCTATGTAATATCAGATTCGGGTTCCGGAGAGGATTGGAATCTTGGCTGGGGTGAGAAGGTTTTGGAAACAAGTATCAACAAAGTGATTGATGTATTTTCCTATTGACTCTTCCCTTGGGGAATAGTATATAACATACTTATACGAATAAGGGGGATAACAGTATGGAAAATTTGGTCAAGATCAGAGAAATATCCGTCAGATATAACGTATCTGCCCGCACGCTTCGTTATTATGAGGATATGGGTCTGATAGAAAGTACCCGAAGCGACGGCTATGCTTACAGGCTGTATGATGAAGCCGCAATAAAACGTCTGGAGCAAATTCTGATTTTACGCAGACTTAATATTAGTATCAAGGATATTAAACGCATTTTCAGCGCGACAGGCTCCGAGGTCGTCCTGGACGTACTGGAGAAAAAGGTCGATCATATAGACGAAGAGGTTTCCCTTTTGCACGAATTGAAAAAAATCGTACTGGAATTTATCGAGCAGATAAAAAGGCTGGACTTTGAAAGAGAAACAGACATAAAGCTGCTGTATGAAAAAGCGAGAGACATTGAGACGCAAATTACAAATACGGATTACAGCGGCAATTCGTCAGCGGCCGAAAGATTTTTTGAAGTTACAGATAAGCTTAACGGCAAGATACCCGATATAATGATAGTCCGGGTTCCCAGGTTCAGGGCGGTAACATCGGGCGCAGGGTCATACGATGAGATTTTCGGGAAATTCCAGCTTTGGCAGGAGGCGCACAACGGGTTTTTTACTCCAATTATTTTTGACGCTCCCGATTTTCTGTACGACAACAACGGAAGTCCCGAATGGATATGGCGGCTAAAGGACGGGATCACAGAGACTGACGTTGCTCCGTATGAAATTATTGAGCACCCCGGCGGACTTTATGCTGTTGCGGTAAGCATAGACGGTGACGACGAAAGCGGCAGCAATGTACTGCAAAAAATAGAAAAGTGGATAGAAAAAACGAATTTTGTTATTGACGGCGTCCGCGCAACATCGGTGCATATGATATATGCGGACGATGAGATAAGGCAGGGACTCGGCTATCACCAACTGAATTTTTACGCACCCATAAAGCTGAAAAAGGAATGAGCGCAAGATGAAATATTGGATAGAACGCTGGTCGCAGCTTCGAAAAAAGGAATTGATCTCTTACCCTGATGATTTTCAAATCCATGATGTGTATCAAGCATTGTGCAGTCATGAGGATTTGAAAAGCGGATTCAGAGAACTGCATGAAATTTTAGCCTGTTGCTACGAGAATATTTTAAACGATCCGGAGGGAATGCTGCTGCCGGTTTATGATATGAATGAGTACGATTATTTTTCCAGGGAGGCCAGGTCGTCGCGGAACGACTCTTATAAGTATGCGAAAATATTTTATGTACTGGGGTCTTCGGGAGAGCTTACTCACAATGGGGAGCTGCGTATCAATGCCGACAAATTAAAGGAGCGGTGCAAGGCTCTTAAAATAACAAATATCGGTGCGTTTCTGAATATTCTGGGCAATTACGGAATTGTCGTAGAGGGACTTGCGGGCAGCAAAATAAAAAGCGGTACGGAAATTACGGTTTTATTTCCCGATAATAAAAATGTGTTGCCGGTATTATATGCTTTGGCAGTCAAGGCAAACAAGACAAACAGATTTGAGGATTTTTGCAGGCTGAACTATAAGCTGCTTAAAGATGATTGGGATACCGCAGAATATGGCAACGGCGTTGAAGCGGTTTCCGACCTTTTTCATTCCGAACGGGACAGAGCGGTTGCGGGACTTATACATGAGGAGCTGCTTAAACGAAATTACTGTTATAATTTTCAGAGCTGGAACGAGGGACCTCAAATCAGGTACTACAAAAAAGCGGCAGACCGGGACAGGAACACAAACGCCGATTTTTGGATCACATCAATGGATACCGAATTCATATTTTATTTCCGCATAAAAAATATGGACAAGGCTATTGCGTACATTAAAACCTGTCCCGAAAGCGTTGTCGGCAATTTTACAGTCAGCGACAACGGGTGCGCCAACAGGATTTCGGGGAAATGCGCTTCGGGAATTTCTTATCGTCTCAATGATAAAACCGTATGGAGATGCGGCTGCTGCAATCCTGATTTTCAGGTAACACCGACTATTGACGATTATTACTATTATATCAATGCCGTGGAAATGGCAGGAAATATAATTGATGAACATTATAAACTTTGAAAAAAAGCACGTTAAGGAAGCAATGACAATGCGTTTCGTGCCACTGATGTGAGAGGGATTTTTTCTCCTATGGGTGCAAATGCCGCCATTTCTGAAAACCGCCCGAAAATTTATGCTGCCATGTATCAGGCAGCAGGGGAAAAGTGGGTAAAGGCAGGAGCCGTTTCCCATGCAATCTGCTTATACGCCCATGATGAAGAACTCCAACAACAGTTTTTCCGTTATGGCTTCGGTTTGCGCTGTATCGCCATTATTGCAACAGCCCTTTTTTGGTTTCCGTCTCAACAAAAATTATCTTTTGCCGTTAGGATGAAGATGTTCTGCAAGAACAATTCTTGTACTACTCAAATCAGCATTCGTACCTTCCCGATTTATATTTTTATGGTAAACGGGAATTGGAAGTGATATAATTATATCTATAAATTTGGACTATGGAGGTAGGAACTTATGAAAAGGAGTCGGTTATCCTATGATGAGTGGAAATGTATTATTTCTAAAGATATGTTTGGGAAAACGGTAAACTCAGAACTGTTTAATGGCTATATTGGTCTTATCAATATTAAAGAGGTAAGTAAAATACAGACATGGAAATATAACGGAGAAGATATCGTTGTCTGTGATAAAGGAAGAAAATGGCTGTCAATCCTGCCGCAGAATGATTGGTATTGCATAACGGCTATGATGGATGAAGATGCAAAGGTTCTGCTGTGGTATATAGATATGATAGCAAAGCAGGGAATTGATGCAGATGGAGTGCCATATTTTGATGATTTATATTTGGATCTGGTAGTTTATCCGGATGGAACAGTTATAGTTGATGATATGGACGAGCTGGAAGAAGCGTTATCAGAGAAGGATATTACACAAGAGCAATTTAATCTTGCGATCGAAACAAGTCATAAACTGCAACGGGGTATGTTAAGCGACATTCCTTTGTTTATGGAATATACAAGAAGGTGCTATGAAATAATTAAAAGGTCGTTGGAAGGATAAAGGGAAAATGTAATAGTGCGGTAGCTTGTAGTATTAGCGGATTGTAATTGAATTGACGAATCGGACTATAAGATTGGAGACAACTTGAAATGCAGTGGCTTGTTTGGCTGACAATCAGCACATTCATAAATACTTTCATAATGATAAGTATCGTAGATATTATTTTAATGGGGAATTTTAAATTGAAATTCTCAAAAAGAACAAAAAACCGTTTTTTTATGATTACAAAAGAAAACCGTTTTGACATTCAAACAGGCAACTCGTGTTCTGGATATTCCATCGCATATATTTTACGACACTACAGTATATCTGTAAACGGCGATAAAATTTATACTGAATTGCCTGATAAAATGAATAATGGGTGTGTGTATCCGAAAGAAGTAAAAAGAATGTTAGAGAAATATGGATTTCATGTGAAATATTGTGTTGGTAATTTGCACGCTTTAAGAAATGAGATAAGTAAGGGAACTCCTGTTATTGTATTTATGAAAGTAAGGAAAGATAAAAACTGGTTACATTATGTTCCAGTAGTAGGATACGATGAAAACAACATCTTTATGGCAGAGTCGTTAGCTGAATTGGTTAATTGTAATGAAAATACATATAATAGAAAAATTTGCAATGAAGATTTTCAGGCACTATGGAACACTTCAATGCTAAAAATGCCATTATATACACATACATTTTTCAGTGTAAATCAGAACGTGGCAGAATTCCAGTTTGTGGAATAGTTAATCAGCGGAACATTTCACTATGAGGATTGAGTTTTGGAGGTGTGCATGAATTATATAAATACAATAGAAGATTTATTTGATATGCTTGACCGATATACAGAAGGGGTAGATTGGGATGGCTTTTATAGCAAGAGAGATAAGCCTGCCCCATTTTTGAAATATAATAAATTGCCGGATAAGTGCATTGTTGATTTTATAAAAGTGCATAATATCAAAACCGCATGTGAATTTGGCTGTGGTGAGGGAAGAAATGCAATTTATCTGGCAAAAAACGATATTGATACAGAGGCATATGATTTATCAGAAGTTGCAATAGAAAATGCAAAAAGAAACGCAAGAGAAAGCAAGGCAGAAAAAGTGGTCTTTAAAGCGGGAAATGTTTTTGCATTGGATTTTGTGGATAAGAAGTTTGATTTGATAATAGACAGTGGCATTTTTCATCATTTGACACCGCATAGACGTTTGCAATATAGAAATATTGTATCAAACATATTAGCGGAAAATGGCTATTTCATATTAGTATGCTTTGCTGCAGGGGAAGATGGTGCGGACGAGGTGGATGATTACGAATTTTACAGGAGTAAACAAACAGGAGTTGCGTTTACTGAGGCAAGATTGAAAGATTTTTGGGGAGAAGGATTTGAGGTTGTAGAATTAAGAAAAGGTGAGGACATTGTGGGGAATGAAATGTGGGAGAGTGAATACTTGTATATATGCGTGTTCAAAAAAAAGGGTGAGATGCCATTGTGTTTATGATCAGTGGTCAGGTCACCCTTCCGGTTCTTTTCATATCCGATGGAGGCATCCGGTTCTGCCTCCATCAGTTTCTGGAGGATGTCTTTGAAGCTTTTCTTGTGAAGGGGCTAGACATCGATTGCTTCATGCCTGTCGGCTCTGATTGCCTTCGGGAATATTACTTGTAGAGTAATAACGGAAAGCTCCAACAATGTAATCAGAAGCCCCTTTCCCATATTTGGCGTCGGTTATGTTTTTCATATAATCGTTTGAGTATGTGTCAATGAGCACATTTATATAGGACGTGCCAAGAGATACGTCAGTGCTGTTTTTCTGTATAAATTGCAATAATTCGTGGACCATCGCCTGTACTTTGGGGGAAGAAACATTTTCTGATAAATCCGCAGTTAATTTGCCATACAGCATATCAGCCTGTTCTGCAATTGCTTTTGCTTCCTCCGATAGTTTTGTATCCATGATTTCAGAAAAGTGTTCCAGATTGTATTTCATAGCTTCCGTATACTTTTCAACACTTCCAAACTGCTTGATAGCAAGTTTGGCTACCGTAGCTTCATCATCTTTGATTTTTTGAATAAATAGATCAAAATTCTCGACGCTTCCCCAGTGCTTGATAATATCATCAATGCTGTTGTTTTTAAAATCTTCTAATGCTTTGATGTAATCAGACAAGTCAAATTCTTTAAAACTCATACATTGTTCTCCTTTCTCTAACCGGCTAAGGAGCTGTATCAGTCTGTCTGTACGATTGCGCTTTAGCAGAAGCAACTCTTTTTGCTTTTGGAAAGCCTTAATTCTATCAAAGTCTGGCGTTTGTAAAATTTCCCTGATTTCTTTCAGTTTAAAGCCCAATTCCTTAAAAAGTAATATTTGCTGCAGCTTTTGCAGTGCTTCGTCATCATATAAACGATAGCCGGACTGCGTTAGCTTACTCGGCTTCAGAAGTCCGATTTCGTCATAGTATTGTAGCGTGCGTGGGCTTATCCCTGTTAATTCTGCAACCTGGCTGATCGTTCTCATTGTTTTCAACTCCTTACCGTAATCAGAAAACAGAACAGGATTCGCCGGCCAATGCTGCTCTGTTTTCATAAGGAGAGTATACTGTATCACGTTGCGTGAGAGTCAATCCTTTTTCCAAAAAACTTTTATCACAATGGAGCATAATGGTGACTGAGAACAATAATCCAATCGTTCAGGATTGTCTGGACGGTTATACATATTGCTTGCCCGAGCAGATTAAGTATGCTATAATCTCTTTGAGGCAATTGAAAATATGCCTGAATGAAAATATGCAATTGAAGTATCAGGTGTTGCATATCTCAAATATATACAGAAAGGGATGATTAAGATGAGGAAATCAGGGTATAAACAGTATAAATTGAACGGGAGGGCGACTATACTTTAACCCTCCTGTATCGTAATTGGAGGAAAAATGTATAACGAAAAGGATATTATAGCGCAATGGAATGCTGATATGTACGACTTGAATGAAACCTATACGGACGATGTTGCACTTGCGCTCATGCTTATGGGTACAATGCCCAAAAAGGTTTTGGAAATTGCCTGTGGCAGCGGGCGTTTCCTGATTCCCGTGGCAAAAGCAGGACACGATGTAACCGGGCTTGATTTTGATGAGTACATGCTGGAAAGGATCGCGCCCAAAATCACAAATGAAAAAATTAAATGGCAAAAGGCTGACGTGATTTATGATGATTGGGGTACGGGCTTTGATGTTATAACTTTAGGCGCTAATTTTTTATTCAATATCGTGTCTGATATGAATTATGAACAAGCCCAGAAATTGATGATTCAGAGGTCTGCGGATGCATTAGCTGTTGGCGGTCATATCTTTGTGGATTATATATACCCACAATCTCCGGAGCAATGGTTTCATAATCCAAATCCGATTATTGTATGGGAAGGTATGGACAGTCATGGAAACTTTGGAAAAATGTCCCTGCTTGACAATGTCTATGACGCAGAGAGCAGAATGGTCAGATATATCGGGTGTAGATAAAAAACTTTGGTATACGAATTTACTTTTCCTGTTGTTTGTGATA
>CAJUFL010000054.1 GCA_910585605.1 uncultured Lachnospiraceae bacterium
TTTCATTACTATTTGTGCCGCCAACTGAAAGGCGGCGGAATGGAGATTTATATGATATAACTATGCTAAACGAAAATGGATTAACATTCAAGGACTTTGAGGTAAAAACTTTTAAAATGATATGTAAATTAGGCCAGGAGTATACAAGAGATTTTCTGGAACGCTATGATACTTATCTTATGGAGAATAGAGACAAGGAAGCATACCGCAACAAAGGTAAGAAAAAGACTACAGTTAAAACAGTGTATGGCGAAGTTGAATATGAAAGAAGAATCTATCAGGTAACCAGAGAGGATGGATTATCAGAGTTCGTATTTCTTCTTGACGAGCAGCTGGAAATATCCGGAGCAGGACTGATTTCGATGAACATGGCAGAACAGATGGTGTCCAATATCACAGAGACGTCATATCGTGAAACAGCTGAAAAGATAACAGAAATGACAGGACAAAGTATAAGTCCAATGGGTGTATGGAATGTAATCCAGTCACTCGGGGAAAAGGTTTGCGAGGATGAGCACAAACTTGTAGAAGCACATAAGGCAGGACAGATTAGGGGTGAAAAAGAGGCACCTGTGCTGTTTGAAGAAACAGACGGAGTATATGTCAGACTACAGAGGGAAAAGCAGAATAAGGGCGAGATAAAGGTTGGTATAGCCTATGACGGCTGGAAGAAATCCGGCAAGGACAGGTATGCCCTGGACAGCAAGGTTGTAGTGGCTGGTTTTTCAAGTTCAAAGGAGTTCCAGGAGTACAGGGAAGCTGCCATAGCCGAAACTTATAATCTTGACGAAACAGAAGTAAGGATAATGAATGCTGATGGTGCAGAATGGGTTAAAAACATCTGCGATGCGGAAACGGTATTCCAATTAGATCCGTTCCATCGCAATAAAGCAATAAAAGAAAATATTCCATATCCAAAGTGTATATCTGCAATACATGAAATGTTGGATGCCCGGGAACTTGACAGACTTTTTGATTATCTTGAGATATATAGAAACAGTCTGGACGACGATGATGAAATCGAAAAAGCGGACAGGTTAATGACATATTTCAGGAACAACCGTGAGGGATTAATACCATATACACAGAAAGGATTAAATCTGCCAGAAAATAAAGATGGATTGATATACAGAAATATGGGAACCATGGAGAGTCATGTATGGAGTATCATAGCAAAGCGCATGAAACATAACCATACCAGCTGGAGCATAAAGGGCGGAAATAATCTGGCTAAAATATTGGCAAAGAAATGCAGTGGCAGATTAAATGAGGCAGCATCAAAGCTAAAGATGCCGGTATTTGAACAGGCTGTGACAGATAGAATAGAAAAAGAAATACTTATGGCAGGTCAGATAAAAAAGAAGGCAGGCAAAGGATATGAATATCCTGTTAAAGGCAGCCTGATATATCTGTATGAATCAGTTGCCGGGAAAGCACATCAGGCATGGGAATACTATGCAGGATTATAAATTTAATGATAAGAAAAATTATGTGAGTATTCTGAAACAGACAGCTTTCGAAAGCGGATGATGGATTCCATGCAGGGACATTTGCGACCGTCAGTACTTAATGAGTGCAAAGCACGAATTTAGTACTGCTACGCGGAGCAACTAAGCGGGAGCGGTCCCGGAATGGAACCATCACCGTGAAGAAAGCGTCCGGGTAAGAATCGTGCCAACGATTACTTGACAGAAACGTGTTTTTATTAAAAATTGACAAATTTTGCCGTATCTAATAAACTATACATAAATAATTGGATTCGGTGAAAGGATGATCAGTCTATGAAAAATCGAAATGCAAAATATGACGTTGCCTATCTGGTAATGATTTTGTTTTTTGCCGCTATGGTAGCATGACCAATCTTTCATTTTCAAGGGAATGATCTGACGGAGGATTTTTTCGGTCAGGAGACGGCTTATGAAACAGGGTGGCATACGACAGATGGAACTTCCGTAACCCTTAACAAGTTGAATGAAGCCCCGGGAACAAAGGCAGGAGAAGAATATTCCATATATAATGTGATTCCTGATACGGTGAAGGAAGGGGATGCGTTATGCTTCCGGAGTAAAAATATTTTCTTTCAGGTGTATATTGACGGAGAACTGCAATATGATCCGTATGTTCCGGAAAGCCCTATATATACAAAATCTTATGGAACAAAATGGAATTATGTAAATATTCCGGTGGCGGCTGCAGGTCGGGAGATTGAAATCCGCATGACTTATGTATACGAAAATGCGCGTTCCTGCATAGATCATATTTGTATTGCCCAGCCGGCTGGTGCAATCTTACATACGTTTGGCAGCAAGATGGTAGCTTTTATCACTTGTGTCCTTCTCTTGTTTGTTGGACTATTGTTAATCATAGCAGATATTCCGATAAATATGCGAGCCGAGAAGAATCACGAGCTTCGGTATTTGGGTCTTTTTGCAATTTTTATTGCTGTATGGTGTACTTCTGAGACGAACCTGATACAGTTTTATCTGGGAGATAACCGGGTTATGCAGGTGGTGTCTTGTGCATCGCTGATGCTGATACCCATACCGACAGCACTTTATTTGGATACGGCTTTCGGCTTCCGCCATAAGCTGGTAGTATGCTTGATTTGTACGCTGTCAATTATTGTATTTGCTGTATGCTGGGGACTCCATTTTCTGGGACTTGCAGATATTCATGAAACATTGTCTGTCAGCCATTTTATGCTGGTATTTACAGCAATCGTTTTATTGTATTCGATTATCCGTAATTCTGTTGTTACCAGTCATAGCCAGACACGTAATGTATACCGTGTTCTGAGAACGATTGGGTTAAGTGCGATTTCCATAGCTACGGTTGCTGATGTGGTCAGATATTACCGTGGAAATGGTACGGATAGTGCCATGTTTGTAAGGATTGGTCTTTTGCTGTTTATTCTCTGCTTTGGCAGCTCCAGTTTGGAAAAGACGATTAATGCAGTTAAGCTGGGCGTGCAGTCGGAATTTGTTGCGCAGCTGGCTTATCTGGATGGTCTTACAAGGATTGGAAACCGTACCTCTTTTGAAGAACATCTGGTGGATTTGGAAAAAATCAAGGATGAGATTCCTGCTGTTGGAATCGTGATGTTTGATGTCAATGATTTAAAATACGTTAATGACCATATGGGGCATCATCAGGGAGATGCCATGCTGGTAAAGAGTGCAGATATCATTAAAGCGGCATTTGAGAATGCAGATAGTAAATGCTTCCGTATCGGCGGGGATGAATTCGCAGTCTTGATCAGCGGTGAGCATGTGCAGGAGTATTACGAGGAAGGTCTCGTCAGATTTACAGATCAAATGAAGCGGTACAATGATTTGCCGGATAAAAAATTCAGAATCAGCATTGCCTGTGGATTTGCTTTATATGATGAAAGCTGCAAGGGTACAAAGCTCATGGATATTTATCAAAAGGCAGATAGGCGGATGTATGATAATAAGAAAGAGATAAAGGCGAATCAGATATCGCCACAAGAGTATTATGCAGCACAGCATGCATAAGGTATTGGTGATGTGGTTGTTTCGGAAAAATCTGAACATCGAAGTACGGCTTTGTCAGATTGTGGCTATATAATAGGAAAGGGAAAAGTGATGAAAAACACGTTGTTAGAGCAGATAAAAGAAAAGATTGCGGCTTGGGACAAATCGGATATTTATGCGGTATCCTTATTTGTATATGATATGAATGATAATCCCTGTGAACCAGTTGTGACATTGGGGTATAACACAGTAGAGCAGTTGCGGAAGGAAATACCGAATGCGGATGGAGAACAGGAGGCAAAATGGAATTATGCGTTCTGGCTGCAAAACGAGGAACTGTCATTTGGAGCAGGAGAGACGCAGGCTGTGGTAAGACAATGGATTGAAAACGCAGGATATTCCTATTTTACTTATGAGGAAATGTTCGGTGCCGGGGAGAGCCCGGAAGAGGGTTTGTATGAGGGTATCACAGAGACATTTTTAGAGGTATTAATTGAAGTGGTTAAGGAGCTTCATGAATCAGGCTTTATAAAAGAGCAATTTGGCAAGGAAATTCCTGTGCTGATTCACGAATTAGAATACTATGAGGAAATTGGTGAGCAAAATCTTAAGGCGAATCCGGCAGAAACCGTAGAAGAATTTGTGAAATTTTGTAATGAGTGGTAAGCTGACATTCCTTGTTTCGCTGGATAAAGAACGGCTTATAGAAAAAAATAAAGAGCGTAGGTCTGCTTTTTTGGACAATATTAAACTTTTAAACCAGCCGGAAGAAAATACAGACTGGAATAAGATAGTGGAGCTATATGGCAGGATGAAGACAGAGCTGTCATCCATCTAAACCAATAAAAAAGAATTTGATGAGGTAAAGCAATATGAGAAAAATCAGTTTGTTTATTGCGATGAGCCTTGACGGATATATTGCAGATAACAAAGGGGATGTTGGTTGGCTAAGGGGTCAGGGTGATGATGATGAGAATATTGATGTGTATTCTGAGTTTGTAAAAGATATTGATACAATTTTGATGGGCTGGAATACGTATTATCAAATTATTACCAAACTTTCTCCTGACGAGTGGATATATGATGATTTTACAACTTATGTAATTACGCACAGAGAATGTACTTCTTCTGAAAAAATTCGATTTACTAATACAAATCCTGTTGATTTGATAAGCAGGTTAAAAGAAGAAAACGGAAAAGACATTTGGATTTGTGGTGGTGCTAACCTTGTTTGGCAGCTAATGAATGAGGATTTCATTGACTATTATTATATAACTGTAATTCCGACACTTTTAGGGTCAGGTATCCGACTTTTTGAAAATGGAAAAAAAGAGATTCGGCTAAAATTACTTAATACACAATCATATAATGGTATGACAGATTTGATTTATATGCGAGAGTAAAATCGTTTGCATCAAATGGAATGTTGCTATTTCACAATATCAAAGGTATCAATTTATTCCTTTATAAATGCCTTATCCGTTTCAGAAACTCCGGTTTCGTCAGACACATACCGTTCTACCTTCATATGCAAATCATATTTTTCCCGAAGCTCAGTAATTTTTGCCATCATTGGTGAAGCATGGTGCACATCGATAGAATGCTGGTCTTTCCAACTATCAATTAAGAGCACTGTTTCCTGATCATCCATTGGGAAAAAGTATTCATATCTAAGATTTCCGTCTTCTGCACGAATATCACTGACTATGCCGCTTGAAACCATTTCCTCCGCAAATTTTTTTGCATTTCCATTCATACCACTATAATAGATATTCACTGTAATAGCCATTTTCTTTACCTCCTATAAATTCATATTTTGATTTGGCAATTTCTAGTCCAAATATTCAGTTACTATTTTTATTGCTATTTCCCTTGCTTTAGCGCTGAATACCGTTTTATCATCTGTCTCACCTAAATATACACAAAAGTAAATTCTTTTATCAACAGTATCTCCAAACCCTGTAAACCATGAATCCACAACGATACCATCAGCTTTACCCATTCCTGTTTTTCCATAAATTGAAATATCTGCTTCCTTTTGTTCTGACAGTAACATGACCCGTTTTAATTGGTTTCGTGTTCCTTCCGAATAATCTGTATTATCACCAAAAATGCGTTCCATTATTTCCACTTGTTCCTTTGGTGAAATTAACAATGATGATTCAATCCAAAATCCGGTTAAAGCTGGATTGCTGTTATTTGTATTTAATCGTCCCTCCCAATCAGAAATGTCACAATTACCATATGAAAGCTTATTTAATTCCTCCTGTATCATATCATTTCCGATTTCATCAATAACCTCTCGAAAATACCAGACACAAGAAGCATGAAATGCATCGGAAAAATTAATGTCTTTATTCCATTCCTCGTTCCAGAATATTTCTCCACTCCATGTACGTGTGGAGTGATCTGGCTCAATTATTCCATTTTCCAAAGCAATCAAGGAAGAAATTATTTTAAAGGTTGAACACGGCGAGCGCTGGGTGAAAGTTAATTCCTGATTATAGATCTGGTAGCAATTCTCAGTGTGATCGTAAATAACAGCAGTACCATTTATTCCATCAAAGTCAAAAGGGAAAATATGATAATATAACTATAAATTTTATGAAATATAGCTAATTTCCGCATACTTCTCTCCACAAAAAAATCCATATTTTCTGATTCCTATAAACTGGAAGTTGTATGATTTGATAGTAATTTTACTTTCTGTTTGGCTTTCTTTTGATTCCCAACAGTTCAATAAAATCATTAAACAAAGAAGTATCCACTGGCTCAAACATTATCCATTTCCCATCATGGTAAGTTTGAGTTTCGTCATATATTTCTTGAACTTCCTTTGAATAATTTTCTCTATCTGTTTCAAATTTTAACCGTTCGTCTTTCCCTAAGATAATCATAAAACCCACACAGTTTTCTTTTGCATATAATGCACACAGCGTTTTACCACCCCGACGATATTTATATTCATATTTCCATGCTTTACCGCCTTTATTCCACAAACAATCCATATCATATTTTTCATCAATTAAAGCACATAACTTATTCCATACATCATATAGAGATTGTCCGAGTAAATCTACCATTTCTTCTTCGTTAGGTATCGTATCAAGCATATTAGCCCTCCTATATAACTTTCGATTTTTCTTTATATGTAACTTCCCAACAAACGAGAATTTTATCATTCATAAGCATGTTTTACATATATCGTATCCACAAGTGAAAAGTCTTCAATTTCCATAAAATTATGTTTTAAAATTTCTCTAATATGCTTTGGTAATAACTCATATTTCAATGGCTTTTGAGGGTAGGAATGCTTTGTATAATATTCGTGAAACGAACAAACTCCTAATTTTGTGCCATCATCTGCATCAAAATAATACAATCCTTTATCGGAAAAGTCCCTTGCTACTTGTTCCGCATGTCCTATTTTGGTTTGAGTAAAAATCAATATGCTGCTTGTGTTTTTTTCGATTTTCTCAAAATACTCTATTAGTTCATCTGCTCTTTCTTCGCTTTCGCAAACGAACTCCGGCAGATTTCCTTCTCCTCCGCTGCAAAACACAGCGATATTGCCTTGTCTATCAACACCATACCATTCCATATCCATATGTTCACATTCACCAGCACGTATTCTTGACATAAATATCTTCCATTTCCTGCAAAATCCAATTTTATCAAGATAAATTATACCATAGTTTATTTGATAATAATACTTTTTTGAATATTATTTGCTCCCATATGTTTCTTGATGAAAGAAGAAAGTTAGTGTGCTTTATGATAATGGATAGAGCAGACAAGGTGATATATGAATTTTGAAAAAGGCTTATGGAGAGAAATCAATCCAGTTAAATTGAAGCACAGCACACTATTTTTACATCTTACCTATCTGATTTTGCAGGTCACCTGACCTGTGCTTGTTTTGTATTTTTCAGATGTTATAATTTCACCAGCAAAAGGTTGATGCTGTGCGCAGGTATCAATGTGCCACCTTTTATCAGGTGGCTGGAAAATAGAAATATGTCTGGACATTTCCGATGATTAAAACTGAAATGGAGATAAGAAAAGTGAGTGAAATGATTACAGTAGAACATTTGAAAAAATATTACAGAGAAGTAAGAGCGGTAGACGACATCAGCTTCACCGTGGAAAAGGGTGAGCTGTTCGGATTTTTAGGGGTAAACGGTGCTGGAAAATCCACTACCATCAATATGCTCTGTACACTTTTAAAGCCTACGGAAGGCCGAGCTTTGATAAACGGTATGGAGCTTGGAAAAGAAGATGATGAGATAAAAAAACATATCGGTATTGTCTATCAGAATAACTGCCTGGATCATCTGCTGACCGTACAGGAAAACCTGCTGATTCGGGGTGGATTATACGAGAAGGATAAAGAGAATTTGCGGCATAACCTTACCCGGGTGACAGAGATTCTGAATCTGACTGATGTATTGAAGCGTCCCTTTGGGAAGCTGTCGGGAGGACAGAAGAGAAGGTGTGAGATTGCCAGGGCATTGATGCATACACCGGATATTCTGTTTTTGGATGAACCAACAACAGGACTTGACCCGGCAACGAGGAAAAATGTATGGGAGACGGTGTCTAAGTTACAAAAAGAAATGGGGATGACCGTGTTTTTGACTACGCATTACATGGAGGAAGCGGCTGCTGCGGACCATATCGGCATTATGGACCATGGACATTTAGTGGAGTATGGTACGCCGTTTTCGTTAAAAGAGACTTATGCAAAGGATAAGCTGTATCTGATTCCGAAAGCAGAGCAGCGGGAGGATATTGTAATGGAGCTTAGAAAAAATAATCTGGAGTATTCTGTTTTAGAGGAACGGATTTTTGTAAAGCTTGACAGTACTCTTTCTGCGATGCCTTTATTGACAAAGCTGGAGGATAGGATACAGGGCTTTGAAGTGATTCAGGGAACCATGGATGATGTATTTTTAAGTGTCACGGAACAGTAGGTAATTGCACAACTAGATTTTGAAAATAGGGAGTTTCACAATTACGTATTTATGAAACAGAATTGGAGGAGAATAATGAATCAATATATAAATCTAACAAAACGGAACTGCAAGGTATTTTTAAGAGACAGGGGAGCAGTCTTTTTTTCCCTGCTTGCCATGTTGATCGTACTCATGCTAATGGGCATTTTTCTAGGCAATATGAATGAGGAAAGTATTGTCAATCTTTTAAAGGAATACGGAGGGGTAAGGGATGCACTGGCAGATGAAGAAAATGCAAAGCATCTGGTGCAGTACTGGACTCTGGCAGGTATTCTGGTGGTAAATGCAGTTACGGTTACTTTGACAGTGACAGGGAATATGGTGACAGATTTGCATGAGGGGAAGCTTGCCAGTTTGTATTCCGCTCCGGTCAGCCGCAGTGTTATTGCACTTGCTTATATTACTGCTTCGGTTTTCATCGGGACGCTGATGTGTGTACTGACACTTGGGATTGCTCTTTTCTATATCGTAGCAACTGGAGGACAAATGCTTGGTTATGAAATGCTTGCAAAGATCTTATTACTAATTGTATTGAATGTCTGTATTTTTGCGGTTATTATGTATTTGGCGGCATTGTTTGTGAAAAGCACCAGTGCATGGAATGGTATTGGAACGGTGGTAGGAACGCTTGTGGGTTTTGTAGGAGCTATTTATCTTCCTATGGGTAATCTGCCAGAAGGGGTAGCTGCCGTGTTAAAATATATACCGATTTTACACGGAACCGCATTGATGCGGAGTGCCTGCTGTGAAGCAGCTCTTGACCATACTTTTACCAATGTACCAGCCGAGCTGATTGCTGAGTACAAGGAATATATGGGAATTCAGATAAAAATGGGAGAAGAACTTGTATCGGAGACATTTCAGGTCTTATTTCTTGCTGGTTGTGGTATAATAGCATTGATTGTACTGATGGCAGTACAGAAGAAAAGAAATATCAGTGACCGGTAGGAGGAAATGGCAGGGGATAGGTTTGAAAGAGCGGAAAACCGCAGAATTGGAGCTGGGATTGCGATATGAAAGTTACAATTATAGATATTGGTCCGGGAGATGAAGAGGAAATTATCATTAAATGCAGTCACTTAAATGATGATATGGTGAAGCTGGTTAACCGGTTTAAACAGGAGAATAATAAGCTGACAGTGTATCGGGAGGGGGATATTTTCTTTGTGGAGCCGGAAGAAATCTTCTATTTTGAGTCGGTGGACCAGAAGGTATTTGCCTATTGCGAGGAGGCTGTATATGAGGTGAAAAGCAGGCTCTATGAGCTGATGGAGGAGCTTCCGGAAAGAGATTTTATACGGTCTTCCAAGTCCTCAATTTTGAATCTGAATCAGATAAAAAGTCTCTCGCCGGCATTCGGAGGACGATATGAGGCGTTGCTGAAAAATGGGGAAAAGGTAATTATTTCAAGACAGTACGCCGGTCTCTTAAAAGAAAAGCTGGGAGTATAGAACGATAGAAAGAAGGGGCAGTGATGTTAAAAAGATTAGAATGCATGGTGTCAATCTTCACGAAGATTACAACAGGTGTCGTGTTTGTCACGGCAGTTTTTATTCAGATTTTTTATAGAGGAGATATAGAGTTAGGTGTTGAAATCCTCTGGCAGGATTTGGTTGTATCCGCAGTATGCACTTTGCCTGCATTGCTTATTCCCATTGAGGGAGAGAGAGAAGTGTCAAAATGCTCCATGTTGATACGGATGCTTTTCTATTATTGTTTTGTCAATGTGGTGGTGCTTTCGTTAGGAGCATATTTTTCATGGTTTGTCTTAAGTGATTGGAAACAGGTTTTAGGAATGGCAGTTGCAATTGCCTTTGTTTTTGCTTTTGTCATGGTGGTTTCCTATTGGGCTGAGTACCAGACGGCAGAGCGGATGAATCAGAAGCTGAAGGGGCGGAATAGATGATTTCCATAAAGATTTTAATAAACAATATAGAACATAGGATTTTTAATGCTTCCACATGTGGGGATAACTGTGCAAAGTGGTTATTGAAAATGGGAGAAGAGAAGGAGATAACAATTAATTTGAGGCATCTGATGAATTTTGGAAATGAAGAATTTGAAATACGGATATTAAATACCAATCAGATTGTTCATAACATGGCTGAACTGATACCGGTGGCAGGGTTATATGTATAGAGGTGGTTTATGAGAGGAAAATATCGAATCATTATTGAGAATCGGAAGATGAAGTATGATTTTGAGATAAAAAGGAATCTGACAATTATTAAGGGGGATAGTGCCATTGGAAAGACTACATTGGTGGAGATGGTTGCCGAATTTTACGAGCATGGACAAGACAGCGGCATCAATCTTCAATGCAATAAGCTATGTGCGGTTTTACAAGGGAAGGATTGGAAATTAGCAGGTTAAGGGATGAATCCTGATTATGGTTAACGGATTAATCTTGATTGAGAGAAGACCAATGATAATTCTATAGGTTAAAACAGGCGTCAAAGAATACATTATACAAGTTCTTTTGGCGCTGTTGTTTTGCTATGATATTAGTAGAAGAGTAGTGAAAATAAAAAACTGAAAAAATCTCCTTGACTCTCACGGAACGTCATAGACTATGATGGATTTATCAGGCAGGTAATCAATTGTTTCACAATTGGTTACAAGAAAACAAGGAATCACGTGCATGAGAATCGCTTTGCGATATAATGTCACCAACCAAAGCAAAGCGAAGGTTGATGACCTGCGCGAGCATCAGCGAGCTTCATTGTGATGGCACGTGAGTAGGCAATCAATTGCGGCGCAATTGGTTACAAAAAATGGAGGTACATGATGAGAACAGTAAAAGAAGTATCAGAACTAACAGGAATCAGCGTACGCACGCTTCACTATTATGATGAAATCGGGTTGTTAAAACCGACAAAATGCAGTCAAGCGGGATACCGGCTTTATGACGATAAAGCATTAGAGCTGCTGCAACGGATACTGTTTTTCAGAGAATTTGATATGCCGCTTAAGGAAATCAAATCTATCATGGATAATCCAATGCTTGATAAGAACCAGATTTTAAAAAGTCAGAGGAAAATGCTGGAATTAAAAAAGGAACGTTTACAGCGTCTGATTTCCAGTATTGATGACATTTTGAAAGGAGAGAATAAGATGGATTTTGCAGTATTTAACCATTCAGAGCTTGAGGAAATGTGCAAGGAAATGCTTTCTAATATGCCGGAAGAACAAAGGCAGATTATTGCAGAACAGTATGGAAGCGTGGAAGAATTTCAGAAGCATTTTATGGAACAGGCAGCGGGAGAGCGGGCGCAGAAAAATTTTCAGAAAATGGTAGAGTGGTATGGAGATAAAGAGAGTGTACTCAGTGCCGCTAAGAATCCTGATAATTCAAAGCTGATGCAGTCTTACCAGAACCGTATGGATGGGATTATGAAAAAGCTGGCAGGAAAGCTTGGAATGGATGTGACGGCTTTTGAAGTAAGGGAAATCATAGGAGAATATGATTTTGTATCGAAACAGTATTATCAGGTGAAGGATGCGAAAGCACTCGTTTTGGAACTGGCAGCCGCCTATGAGAAGTCCGACAAAATGCGAAAGGTACTGGATGAACAATATGGAAATGGTATGACAGACTTTTTTGTCCGTGCCCTTCGGGAATTTTATAAGGAGTGATAGCATGTAAACGGGAGCAGGCTTTGGAGACAGAGCCTGCTTTTTAGTGTTGTTTGAAATGGGGGATTATGTAGGGTAGCAAAGCAAGAAGCAGACTGTTTCAACAATATAAAAAAAATAAAGCATTTTTTGAAAAAAGGTGGTATACTATACATAGAAGTAGCGACAAGAATGTCGGAAGTATGAGGTGGTAGTAATGATTAAGAGAGAGTCCTACTTGAACAGGCTCATTCATAATATGTGGAATGGTGAGATAAAGGTAATTACTGGCATTCGCAGATGTGGAAAGTCGGTGCTGCTGTTTGAATTGTTTTACAGTTATCTGTGTGAGCAGGGCGTTCCTGAAGAAGAAATTATGAAAATTGAGCTTGACCAGCGAAGATATTACAAGTACAGAAATCCCATTACACTTTGTGAATATGTGGAGTCTGTTGTTCAAAATCATAAGGAAAAGAAATTCTATCTTTTCATTGATGAAGTGCAGCTTACAACCAAGGTTGTCGACAAAGAAAATGGTGGTATAGAGGTTACGATTTATGATATGCTGAATGAGCTGAAAGCATACAAAAATCTTGATGTTTATGTCACAGGAAGCAACAGCAAAGGCTTGTCCAAGGACATTGCAACGGAATTCCGCGGCAGAGCTACGCAGATTCATGTATTCCCACTTTCCTTTGGAGAAGTCTATTCCTATGTGGGCGGAGACGAGCGGAAGGCGTTGGAGGGATATATGCTCTATGGCGGTATGCCGAGAATTTTTGCGTTGGAGGAAGAGAGGGACAAGAAGGACTATTTGTCTTCTCTTTATGAAGAACTGTATATTAGGGATATTGCTGAGCGAAATAGCATAGAACGTGAAGATATTCTGAATGATATTCTTGATTTTCTTGCTTCACAGATAAGTTTGCTTACGAATCCGAACAACATTGCAAATGCTTTAGCAAGCATGAGGAATGAAAAAGTGAATCCGACCTTGGTTTCCAACTATGTGCAGCATGCGATGGATTCTTTTTTGATAGAAAGGGCAAGACGGTATGATGTGAAGGGGAAGACTTACTTTAAGTATCCCAATAAATACTATTATACAGATATGGGTTTGCGGAATACAAGATTGAATTACAGACAGTATGATTCTGGACACATTATGGAAAATATTATTTATAATGAGCTGATCCGGAAGGGATATTCCGTGGATGTGGGAGTGATAACCGATCGGACAGGCGGAGCCAATGTACAGAAAGAAATAGATTTTGTGGTTAATGATGCAGACAAAAAAATCTACATTCAGTCTGCATTCCAAATGGATACGGAAAGGAAAGAGTCATCGGAGCTTACATCGCTGATGCTGACGAAGGATTTTTTCAAAAAGGTGATTATTCGTATGGATGTGCCACATAATTTTTATGATGAAAATGGTATTTTTCACTGCAGTCTGATAGATTTTCTGCTGGGGAAAGCAGAACTTTTTTAAGGGGAAAAATCATATGGAACAGTTAAGTTTATTTGATAATAGAGAAAAGACGGCACCCCTTGCAAGCAGATTAAGACCGGGCACTTTAGAGGACTATGTGGGACAGAAACATCTGATTGGAAAGGGAAAGATACTGAGGCGTTTAATCGAGGATGACCAGATTTCCTCCATGATTTTCTGGGGACCTCCAGGAGTGGGCAAGACGACGCTGGCAAGGATTATTGCAGAGCAGACCAAAGCAGAATTTGTGGAGTTTAGTGCAGTGACCAGTGGAATCAAAGAGATTAAAGAAGTGATGGTGCAGGCAGAGCAGAACCGGAAAATGGGAATCCGCACCCTGCTGTTTGCAGATGAGATTCACCGTTTTAACAAGGCGCAGCAGGATGCTTTTCTTCCATTTGTGGAGAAAGGCAGTATCATTCTGGTTGGGGCCACAACAGAAAATCCTTCTTTTGAGATTAATTCTGCGTTGTTGTCCAGATGTAAGGTGTTTATCTTAAAGGCATTGGAGGAAAAGGAGTTAAAGGAGCTGCTGGTGCATGCACTGGAAAGTCCAAAGGGATTGGGAAATATGCAGATTTCCATGGAGGATGCCCATTTATCGGCAATTGCGAGGTTTGCCAATGGGGATGCAAGGACAGCACTGAATACGTTGGAAATGGCTGTCTTTAACGGGAGAATGAATGAAGAGGCGGTCCTTTGCGTGGATGAAGAGGTTTTATCCCAGTGCATGAACCGCCGCTCCCTGTTATACGATAAGAATGGGGAAGAGCACTATAACCTGATTTCTGCCCTGCACAAATCCATGCGGAACAGTGATCCGGATGCGGCAGTCTATTGGATGTACCGCATGCTGGATGGAGGGGAGGATCCGTTGTATATTGCAAGGCGGCTGGTGCGGTTTGCCAGTGAGGATGTAGGGATGGCGGATTCGGATGCTTTACAGGTGGCAGTTGCGGCATATCAGGCGTGCCATTTTTTAGGAATGCCGGAGTGTGATGTACATCTGGCACATGCCGTGGTCTATCTTTCCATGGCACCCAAGTCAAATGCCCTCTATGCGGCAGTGGAAGCCTGTAAGGTGGATGTGAAAGAGCTGCCGGCAGAACCGGTTCCGTTGCAGATTTGTAATGCCCCCACTGGTCTGATGAAGGAAATGAATTACGGAAAAGGTTACATTTATGCCCATGATACGGAGGAAAAATTAACGAAAATGCAGTGTCTGCCGGATGTATTAGCGGACAGGCGATATTATCAGCCTACAGAGCAGGGAAAAGAAAAGCAGGTAAAGGAGCGGCTGGAAGCCATTCTGAAATGGAAAGCAGAATAATTTGTATGCTTGTAAAAGTACCGGAAGATACAGAAAACGGTTTAAAATGATTAGGAAAAGCCATACTATATTACTGTAGAAGTCGAGGTTTAACAAAGGCTGATTGGGTAACTTCCTATATATAGCGATGCTTAGCGAAACGAAGCCTAAGGCGAAAGTTGAGCTTAGCATAGTCGTTCAATAAGTTGTAAAATTGTTTAAAAACAGAAATGAAAAACAGCAGTGCCAGGCAGGTAGTCAATTGCTTCGAAGCTGGTTACAAACAGAAAAAGGAATCGCATACATGGAAATTGCCATGCAATGGCACGTGAGCAGGTAATTAATTGCGTGTAATTGGTTATGAATACAGGAGGAAAGGTATGAACGAAAAAACATATCGTTTTATGGCAGAGATAAAAAAGGTTCCGGATATAGATGGTGCTTATGTGGAATTTCCTTATGATGTAAGGGAGGAGTTTGGAAAAGGGCGTGTAAAGGTTCATGCCACTTTTGATGGTTATTCAATTTGAAGCTGTTGGTTGGCTGACTTGTGAAAAATGGCGAATAGGATAATCGGGCAATAAATGTTGGAAATGATACTTCACAAATGATATACGTTATGCTATGATACATAGTAAATGAAACTATGTAAAATAGTAAGTGATATTAATACAGATTTGTGAGGATATTTTTATGAAGTTTAAGATTGTGGGCGACAGCTGTACGGATTTTACAGCGGAAGATTTGAAAAAGGAATATATGGTATCTGTACCACTTACAATAGATGTAGGCGGCTATGAGGTGATTGATGATGTGACATTTGACCAGGCAGATTTTTTGAAGAGGGTGGCGGAATACCCAGAATGTCCGAAATCGGCGTGTCCGTCTCCTGAGCGTTATATGGAAAGCTTTCAGGGAGCAGAGCAGGTCTATGTGGTGACGCTTTCCGCACAGCTTAGCGGTTCCTATAACAGTGCACAGCTTGCAGGAAGAATGTATAAGGAAGAGCATCCAGAGGTTGATATCCATGTATTTGATTCCCAGTCGGCCTCCTGCGGTCAGTTTTTATTAGCACATTTAATTGAGAAGTATGCACTGGAAGGGATGGAATTTGAAGAGATTGTAGAGAGGGTTACGGCTTTTCGCGATGAAATGCAGACCACCTTTGTATTGGAATCATTGGAGACTCTGCGTAAAAACGGACGTCTGACAGGAGTCAAAGCACTGGTGGCATCTGCCCTGAATATCAAGCCCTATATGAAGGCTGTAAACGGAACCATTGCCCAGGCGGGGCAGGCAAGGGGCATTAACAAGGCAATCGGAAAAATGGTAGATTTTGTGGGAGAGGTCGGACAGAATCTGACAGAGAAAACCGTTGTGATTGCAAACTGTAACTGCCTTGAACGGGCAAAAGCGGTGGAGCAGGAATTGATGGAGCGGTATCATTTTAAGGATTCTGTGGTTATTGATACGAGGGGGATTAGTTCTCTTTATGCGAATGATGGTGGGGTGATTGTGGCTTTTTGAGGTTGGTAGTTAATTTTGTAAAGAGAAATTGGTTATAGGTTTTAGGTGGATTTTAAATTAAATAGGAATGCAAGGAATGAGTCCGGGACTGTGGTTTCGGGCTTGTTTTGTTATTGATAAAAAAGATAAAATTAGTGCACATAGAATATACATAATAAAAATATGTCCCAAAAATGTATTTTTTGTCCCAAAGCATTGACAATGGAAAAATAGGGTGTATAATTAGGGATATAAATAAAACAGGGGCGTGTTGTCATGAAAAAGAAAAATGTGATTAATTTAATTAGATTTTATGCGGAGCATAATGATTCGGGTTTCCGCAATGAAGCACATGAAATTGCCAGAGAGTTTGAACAAAAGGGAGATTATCAACTGGCAGAGTATATTATGGCATTGATGTCCAATGCAAACACGTTCATTCCACAGATGAGTGAAGACGATAATGCTATGTTTGAGCGTGTCCGGACAGATTCGGACACATTGTATTTACCAGAACCGATTGCAAGGGATTTATTGGGTATTTTACATGCGGTGAATCATCATGCAGGAGTAAATAAGTTTTTGCTACAAGGTAAACCGGGGACAGGTAAGACGGAAGCGGTGAAACAATTGGCAAGAACTATGAATCGGGAGATATTTATGGTGGATTTTGCGGCGATAATTGACAGCAAAATGGGGCAGACCACAAAAAATATATCTAGATTGTTTAAAGAAATGAATAGTTTTGTGCATCCGGAACAGGTTATTGTCCTATTTGATGAAATCGATGCGGTTGCCTTGGATAGAACGAATTCTAATGATTTGAGAGAGATGGGACGAGCTACATCTGCCATGTTAAAAGGTATGGATCATATAAATGACCGTATAGTATTAGTTGCCACTACAAATCTATATGAACACTTTGACAAGGCATTGACACGTCGGTTTGATGCTATCATTAATTTTAACAGATATGGCAGGGATGATTTGATTATGGTTGCAGAAAAACTATTGGAGAATTATTTGATAAAATTCAAATTGGCAAATAAAGATATCAGATTGTTTAGAAAGATAATGAATCAGATTGCTGATATGCCGTATCCGGGTGATTTGAAAAATATGATTAAATCAGCAGTGGCATTTAGTGACCCGCAAGATGGAGTGGATTATTTTAGAAGATTATACTATGCAGCGTTTGGAGAAATGCCGCAAGATATTGTTTCTCTAAAAGAACGGGGGTTTACGATACGAGAGATAAGTGTCTTAACAAAGAAGTCAAAAAGTAGTATTGATAGAGAATTGAAAGGAATTGCAGATGAATAATTTATTGGAACTGAAAGGACAATTTATGCATAGGAAAAACCCAAGTGCATTTGGACCACTAAATCTTCCAAAGGGATCTGTGGTAACAGAGGAGCATTTGCATGATTTGAAGAAACAATTGTCTGGTGTATTGGCAACTTGGGTAGAGGATAACACGCTACAAGGAGCTTTGGTAAGTGTGCATTATAAAACGGTTATTGCTAAGAGTAATCGCATACAGAGTTTATTGTCGAATGCGGGAAAGAAACCAAATGATTCTGTTAGAGGAGCAAAATTTGTTTGGGAAGATACACCAGAGGGCAAAGTGCAGAAGCATGTTTTTACACATTTCGTATCTTTGGATGCGATAAGAAAATCAATTCAGTTGTTGGATACAGTTGCTAGAATAGTTAATGATGATTATGGTGGGCAAATTACGGAAAGCAACACAAAAGATATAAATTCCGGAAAATACAATAATAAATTAATGTCTAAATCTGCTTTTTTGAGGGTGATTGCAGATGCTAATTATGTGGAGTTTTTTACGGTGGATAGAGTATTGGAGCCTATTATTGGAGAATCCATAATTACAATATATAAAACAGGTGTTGATACGCAAGTGCTATTCAGTAAATTGGGTATTTCGTTAACGAATGGTAAAATGATAGACGAGACTACATTACGTCTGAATCAAAACGAAATTGAAATACTACAAAATAATGCATCTTATTTGATTGCGATGAATGTAGTAGATTTTTCTGAATTTTTAGAGGATGAGAACAAAGGATTGGAAGTAAAGGATACTGCAGAGGAATATTTGATACCTGCACCGCAAAACGAACCCATTGTAGGGGTAATAGATACAAGGTTTGATGAACGGGTTTATTTTCATGAATGGGTTGAATATGAGGATATGTTGGATGAGAATATAGAACCGGTAAAAGATGATTATTTTCACGGAACAGCAGTTTCTTCAATTATAGTAGATGGTCCCTCATTTAATCCTAATCTACAGGATAACTGTGGTCGTTTTCGTGTAAAACACTTTGGTGTGGCAATAGCCCGAGGATTTAGTTCTTTTGAGATTCTAAAAATGATTAAGGATATAGTGGCAAAAAATAGAGATATTAAAGTATGGAATCTGTCACTTGGTTCAGCAATGGAGATAAATCCTAATTTTATGTCACCGGAATCGGCAGAAATTGACCGCATCCAAAGTGAATATGATGTGATTTTTGTTGTGGCAGGAACAAATAAGAAGTTGATTGAGGGAGATAGGGAAATGCGAATAGGGGCACCGGCAGATTCCTTAAATTCGCTTGTAGTGAATGCTGTGGATTTTAACGGAAAAAAGGCATCTTATACAAGGGTAGGACCGGTGTTATCCTTTTTTTACAAGCCGGATGTAAGCTATTATGGTGGTGACGGTGCGGAGAAAATGGTGGTCTGTGAACCGAATGGAATAGCGTATGTGTCAGGTACGTCTTTTGCGGCACCGTGGGTTACAAGAAAATTGGCATATTTGATTCACAGAATGGGCTTTAGCCGTGAGATTGCAAAGGCTTTGATTATAGATTCAGCCGCAGGTTGGAATCGGAAAGACGATACAAGCTATGCGATAGGATATGGTATCGTTCCGAAAAAAATAGAAGATTTGCTACATTGCAGGGATGATGAGATTCGGTTTGTGCTTAAGGGGACGATTGAAGAGTATGAGACATATACTTATCAGCTTCCTGTGCCAAAGGATCAGGACGGACATCCCTATTTTGCGAGGGCAACATTAGTATATTTCCCCAAAAGTGATAGAAATCAGGGAGTAGACTATACCAGTACGGAAATGGATATTCATTTTGGGCGTTTGCAGGAGAAAGATGGGAAAGCTTCGATTAAATCAATTGATAAAAATAAGCAGGCTGATGAGGGATTGCATATATTGTATGAGGAAAATGTCCGTAAGTTTCATCGAAAATGGGACAATGTAAAGCATATCGGTGAAATCATTAAGGATAGAGCCAGACCGAGAAAGGTATATAATTCTGGTATGTGGGGACTTTTGATTCGCACAAAGGAACGTCAGGAAGCAGGAGCAGGTCAGGGCTTACCTTTTGGTGTGGTAGTTACCTTGAGGGAAATGAACGGCGTCAACCGTTTGGATAACTTTATACAATTGTGTATGATGCATGGCTGGATAGTAAATGAATATAAACCGGATGTATTGCAAAAGGTTTATGAAAAAGCAGAAGAGGAAATTGATTTTGAATAGTATTGAGAGTTTCTTGAAATATCAGTCAAAGAGGATGGCAGGGAACTAAGGAAAAACAAGAATGTAAATGCTATTTAGCTTTTACATAGAAAAACCAAGCACCATGAGATGCTTGGCTTTTGCTGAAAAGTATATATACAGTTTCAGCTAGTTAAATTATTCCGCAAAATAATTTTAACACTGTATATCTACTTTCGCAAGGGTAATTTGTGAAAGGAGGCTAAAAGGATGTATATATTTAGACCATGGATTACCACAAAGGATGGAACAAGAATTTATGCCAAGAACTATGGGAAAAAAGCATTTAAGATTTGGGTAGATACTAAGAAAAAATAAAGATATGGGATGCAGAATTTGTTTAGCTGACAGATTCTGCAATTAAATAAAGGAGTGTTAAAAATGGCAAAGACAAGTAGTATAAAGGAGGCAATATAAAATGATAAATGGTATATTAAATGCTTATGAAGAGACAAGACGACAGAATGAGGGTGATATTTTTAAAGTTTTGAAGCGTGCGGGAATAGGTTTACATATTTATTTGATTTTCCTGTTAATATGTGGTTTTACAATGTATATAACATTAGTGATGAATCAGAAAAAAGGTTTTTTTTGCACATTAGTAGCTTTAGTTATTGTGTCTCAGATAATGGATGTATTGGATAGAAAAAGAAATCAAAAAAAATGGAATGAAAATATACATAAATATCATGATAAACTAGATATAGTCAAAGAAATATTATCCAAGCCAGAATTTAATATGTATGAAAAAAATAAACTGAAACAGCTTATTTGCAAGTATAAAGTAGATATTGATAACATTAAAAAGGAAAATTTAGATATAAAACAAAATTACAATGATTTTTGTGGTGGATATATCGTACCAGTTATTGCTTTTGGTGCAGGAAAATTATCTCAAGAAATAACAGGTGAAGACTTGTTTGCGATTTGTGTGGGTGTGATTGCACTTCTTGTTCTTATAAAAGTAATGATTGATAATATTTGGATGATGCGAATAGAAATTATAGAAGGAAATGAAATTGAAAGAAAACAGGATTTTATGCAGAAGCTACAAGACTTATTAGATAGAGATTTTCCTATTGAGGAAAAAGATTTATTGTAGGTTAAATCAGGCTTTATTCAAATGCCTTTTATGTTAAACTATAATGTGAGGTAGTATTTTATGATAAAACCGTGCACATTTCTGTTGTTGCGTGAGAAAAGTATGCCATTGATATTAAATTTTTTCCTGCTAGAAGATTATTTGAATATCCATATTAGTTTAAGCTGTTCATGCTTTAGGGATTTGTATAAACACTCATGCCAGAATTAGGTTAAGAGGTGCTTTCAAATTTGGAAGAATCAACAGAAAAATCAGTAGAGATTTCTAAAACGGCATATATAGCCATTAGATATTATGAAAAATAATAGGGAATTTACTTTAGATGAGATAGCAAGATTAATAGGCTTAAAAAGGCAAAAACAAGACAGTTATTAAATGAACTGATATCTAAGGGAAATTTAACATGTACAGATGTTACAAAAAGGAGAAAATATATTAAAGTGTAATGTCTTTGTTACGAAGAAAAAACAAGCAAGAAGGTGACCCCCATGCAATTACCATATTCAGAAAACCTAGAGATTCAACGTTTAAGTCGAATATTTGATAATACAAGTGAGTGCTACAAATTTTTCTGGTTTCAGGCAATTGTTTCTAAGGTGTTGGAAGGTAAACAGTACATAACATACGAAGAATTAATTGATGAGATGATTGTGGATGCATGGTATATGGTAGTCGAGTATCACCTAAATTTGGGTCCAAGGGATACGTTAGAAGGTCTGGTGCATTATTTACATCAGATATCCGGGCTGAAATCTTCAGAAAAAAAGGAAAATATCATTAACTATTTGAAAAACTGCAAGGATAGGGAAGTGGCCAGGCGAAAAAGAATACTTACCAAAAACGTTCCATATCGTATTCAGGCACCCTTCATGGATAAAATGAAGGGAAAAGAATGGAATGTGTCAGAGAGTGCATTGGTTTCACGAATTAATCAGGAACACAGGTTAATGTATTATTTTGAAAGTCTAAATGGCATGCAGACTACAATTCGTTTAAATCCAGAGTGGTTTGCATATATCCATAAGAATCAGGAAATTATAAAAGGTTGGCTTATGTATAGCATGATTATATATTTGCAGAAACGAAACCCCAGTGTTCCAGGAATTGCAGATAAATTGTATCCGCCGCAGGAGCGGAAATTAGAAAAAGTCAAAAAATACTGGAAATTGCTGTTGACGTTACAACCAGTTTATGAAATTTATGGACATGTGCAATTATCAGATAAAGACATTTCGATTGATCATTTTGTTCCATGGTCTTATGTGGCACATGATGAATTTTGGAATTTGCATCCTACGACAAGAAGCATCAACAGTAGTAAGAGTAATCATTTGCCGGATTGGAAAACCTATTTTCCGCAACTGGCAAGGTTAGAGTACTTCTCTTATGAAATGATATGGAAATATGATGTCGTGCGTGATGAATTTGAAAAATGTGCGAAGGAACATTTAAATGATGATACGGTGCGCAGAAAGATTTATCAAGAGGGGCAGGATTTTATAAGTTTTTCCAATGCATTGGAGGAAACGGTGCAGCCGATATATCAATCTGCAAAAAATTGTGGATTTAAAGATTGGATTTATATGGGTGGGAAGGATAATAATGAATCTGACAATATCTTATTATAATAAAAATGCAGAAGAATTTTGCAGGGATATGAAAGATAGCTTGCGATAACCATAAATATAAGAGGAATCTTACAAGGAGAACCACAAAATGAACAACAAAAAACCACATTCACAAGCAATAGAAGAATTAACCCTAATGCTAATGTATCTGACAAGAACGCAGGACAATAATGAATTTTGCAGATACAGGGAATTAAGCTGGAAAGGTTATGATTTTAACATTCTTGAAAGACTTGAAAATGACGAATCAATATATCAGCCAAGAAGCCGCAGAGGCTATGAAAAATATCTCTATCTGACGGAGCAGGGACGGATGAAGGCACAGGAGCTTTTGAAACAATATGGTCTTTCGGATAAAGATTTGAACGAACGGTTTGAGTTTAGGAATATTCTTCCAGAAGAAGCAGAGCAGGCAACATCTATCGAGAAAATATGTTTTCCTCCTAATGAAGCATGCTCTGAGGCTGCGATGAAAGAAAGAACAATTATGGTGCCTGACCTGTTTCTGGTTGCAGTTGACAAAAAGACAGGAATGCTTGCAGGATTCTTAAATGGGATTTCCACCAATGAGTATTCTTTCAGGGATGAGTTTTTCTCAAATGCCAAGCTGCATGACCCGGTAGGAAAAAATGTAATGCTACTAGGATTGGATGTGCTTCCGGAATATCGTAGTCAGGGATTGGCAAAAGAAATCATGTTTCAATATCTCCGCAGAGAATGCGAAAGGGGCAGAAAAATGGTGATTTTGACGTGCTTAAAGTCAAAAGTTAAGATGTATGAGAAGATGGGATTTCACAATAACGGAATCGCTGAATCCTCATGGGGTGGAGAGCAGTGGTATGAAATGAGTTATGTGTTGAATATTTAAGGTTTGAGACATAGAGAAGTATAAATCTCCCAAACCTTTCAAATCTGTAAGTGGTTGACGGGAGGGAAAAAGGCTTGTTTTGGGGATTTTGGGAGATTGGGGACGGAAATTTACACAGAAATTACACAGGTTGGGAAGAGTTTCAATACGATAAAATTGTAAAATGATATTGGAATGGATAAAAGGGTGTTAATTATCTTCTTTTTATTTGTAAAGGTGAGAAGATATAGGATGATGTGGTTTGAAAATTCGGTAGCATATAGTATCTTTATATATTTCTGGTTTTTGTGATCTTCTTGTTTGGAGAAAAAGATTATGATACAATAAAATTAGGATTCGAATGGGGAGATTAACTATGATTATCAATTTTATGACTTGGAATACAGGACTATATATGTTCGGAAACGTGATGAAGAATAAATCGTTTAAACTGATTGATGATAAAGCTAATAAAACAGTTGATGAGATTTTCAGGATAGTCAAAAAGTTTTTAGAAAAAGAAAAGGCTATTGCAATTTTGCAAGAAGTACCGTATGTGTCTAATTTGAATTGGGAAAAACATCCGTGGTTTAAAAAATTTGTTAATACTTTCCCAAAAGAAAATTATTGCTGTATTTATAACAAAATTCACTCAGATAAAGCGCTTAAAATGACAGTGGTGATTGCTAAAAAGAATTTAATTCATCCCATGGATATTGAAAAAGGCAATAACTTATATGTATCTTTTCAAATCTTACCTAATACTCCTAGCCAGTTGACAGCATTGGCTGTACACGCCCATGATGCAGAAGAGTGTCTAGCTTATTTGCGAAAAAATTGTAATACAGATTATTCTTTGATATTAGGGGATTTTAACGCTGGAAATTATATCAAGGAAGAGAATGATGATGAGATTGCGAAAAACAGAGTTAGGTATCTCGAACTCACAAATGGCTACATAGATATATGTCAAGGGGAGTATACAACAGAGTATTATACTTATGTTGATCATGTCTTGCTAAGGAGCAGGTACTCCTTTTTACAGACACACAAGGTAAATAACTTAGATGTAAACAGAAGAGTAAGTTATTCTGACCATTACCCTATTACATTTGAACTTGAATTGTTATGATTGGCAAACCCGACAACTTTCAGTTGTCGGGGGGGATGAACACACAACGGAAAAATTTTGATTTCAACAGATGCAGAAGATGGATTCATAATGTAAGAAGTGAAGCGGGTGGAGTTGTAGTATTTCTCTATCTGCTTTTCTAATTGGAACGAAACACTCAATTGAACTGAACTCTTTCTAAGCTATATCATAGTAATAGCACTTTTTCATAAAGTACTATATCTAACATATTAGTTTTGTTAAAAGCAATTATAAGTATGGTGGAGGATATAGAACAGTTATATTACTTTTGCGGAAAATTATATATTCGGGTATATCACAGCAACATTACAGTGATATACCTTTTTCTGTATCAAGAAAAAACTATAGAACAGATATATCACTTTTCCTAAAAAGTTATATATCGGGGTATATCAAAATGGCAAAAAGCACTATATCTATGCTATCACTGGCGCAAATATTCTATTTTTCTGTTCATATAGGCAAATATTTTGGGGTTTTAGGGGAGTTTCCCCTAACCAGTGGCATTTTGTGATACAAAATGCGTATCTGGCGAAAATACCACAAGGCGGCATTTCGGGTAAATTGAAAATAGGTAAATCAAGGAAGGGATAAAATTATAATCTGGCAAAATAATCAATCATTTGGTAGAAGAATACATGGTCCTGTGTCAAGATTTAGTACAAAACAAAATGAGAGGTTCTGCCAGCTAAGCTGCCGGCAGATTCTCAGCCCTCATATACA
>CAJUFL010000055.1 GCA_910585605.1 uncultured Lachnospiraceae bacterium
GGGGCAAAAGTCAGTAAAATCAAGTGTTTGCAACCTAATCAGCAGACACTAATTAAAAAACAGGTAGTAGTAAATTTATTAGTGAAGTATTAGTTTGTGGGAAAAAGGTAATACCGTTGAGACTATTGTGTTGATACAAAAGAAAACCTCGTAGAAATCCTTTATTTTAGGCACTTTGCGAAGCATTTCATGTTCACTTCGGAGGGTGAAAAAATCCGAAATAAGCATCTCAAAAACTACTTTGATGTTTCTGTGGTAGTTGATATCGGGTGTGGGAACACAAACGGAAAATAAAGGGTCCGGGCAATCAACGTGTCTATGTAGTGTCCACCTTGCCGATAAAAAACGGGCGACAGTCTCTTAGAAATTGAACGGGATAGGCTTTTCATGTCTGATTATGATAAATATTTGTTGGAATTGGAGGAAAATACCAAGGATATATGATGGGATTTTTTTCTATAAAATGGGCTCAACACGTGTAGAGATGATAATTCAGATGTAGTATTGTGGTTTTAATGTGATAACCACAAAATATTGTAGTTTTGGGGCGGAAATCGAAGCGAAAAAGTGCAGATTTTTGCCCCGTTTTTTACCCATTTTCATAAATGTACAAGTGGAAAAAAGTGAACTGCTACGATATTCAAGAAAAAGGACATTACAAAAAATACAGCGTCAAAATGAGAAGCGCCCCCTTTTTGTTGTCTTTTGAAAAAACGTGTGGTACACTGAAATCAGGAATCGAGGTGAAGCAAAATGCATTACGATATACTATGTCAGAAAAGAGAACAACTAAAGGAAATGCGGAAACACTTGCCTGAAAAGATACTGGAAAGTTTTGAGAAAAGTTTTGAGATTGAGTACACCCACAACTCTACTGCTATTGAAGGTAATACATTGAGTCTGATACAAACGAAAGCAGTTTTGGAGGATGGTATTTCTGTCGGTGGGAAAACACTTCGTGAAATTTATGAAGTGGTAAATCATCAAAAAGCATTCCGATTTGTCCAAAAATGTATTGTTGAAGGAAAACAGTTAGATGAGAAGATCATAAAGGATATTCATGCTCTGCTGATGGACAATATTCTGACAGGTGGTATTTATCGTACAGTGGAAGTTCGTATTTCTGGTGCAGGGCATAAACCGCCTGTACCCAGTCAAATGTATCAACAGATTAAAAAATTTTATGGGGATATGCAATATAGGGCAGAAGGAAATGCAGTGGAACTTGCCGCATGGACTCATGCAGAGTTTGTAAAAATACATCCTTTTGTGGACGGTAACGGTCGAACATCCCGCATGATTATGAATTATCAATTGATGGCAAATGGTTTCCTTCCGGTCTCCATCGCAAAGGAAAACAGACTGGAATACTTTGAGGTGTTGGAAGCCTATGCGGTAAATGGAGAATTGCAGCCTTTTACTGAGATGATTGCGTTATTGGAAGAACAGCGGCTTGATGAATATCTTGGTATCGAACAGAACCAGTTTCCAGAGGATGAAGGACCTACAATGACAATATAAGAGAATAAAAATGAAGGTATTTTATTATGGAAGAAATTGAGAAAGAAATTGTAGAAACTATGATGCCTGCAATTATTACAGAATTAATTTTAGAAGAGAGAATTACAGAATATTCTAGTGATGAGGAGGTAAAGCAGGCAATAACTTCTTATTTACATAGTGGACGACTTGATTTAATGAATGTTGCTATCACAATGGGAAATGAATTTGAAAAGGCTATTGAAAATGCGATAAATTTAGGACAAAACAATGTAGCAATAGCTTTGGCAGGAATATGTTTTGAACAAATAACAAATGAATTTTATCAAAAGATTTTATTGAATAAATATAATTTTTCAAGGAGAGAGTATGAGTCGTGTATGAAAGGCATTTCTGTTAAAGATAAACTTACCTGGTTATACAAACTAACAACTTCTAAATGTATGGAAATTAATATTGTTAATGATGTGCATAAAATATGTAGTTTAAGAAATAACATTGTCCATTACAAGCCCCTGATTCAAAATATAGGCGAATGGGGAGAGGACGAAAATGATTATGATAAGAGCTATGATGTAAGTAATATACTGCCACTTATCGAAAGAGTAAAAGAGATTTTTAGTAAGGATGCTTATAATCTTTTTCCAGAAGAAAAAATGTCTAAAGACATATTTAGAAAGTTTTTTGATGAAAACAAATAGAAGCTTAATTTATATCTATAGATGCAAAAATATATAAATTTTGTGACTCTGTCGGTCAATGGTTCTTGAAAGTAAATTAAAGATGGAAACAAAAACAGTTGAAGAACTCAGGAAGCGGTATGGGGGGGGTGAAGAAATATCACCCCGACAATGGGAATCCATTTTTTACCGCCTTCCAGCCCTCCATATTTATTCTGCCGAAAATTTTTTAAATATATTTCTTGTGCTAATAGCAATGATCAGCGACACAATACCCGAAAATAAAACAACAGCATATTCAAATCCCTTACAGATTTCGAACAGGATACCATATAATGCATTGCCTAATGGCTGTGCACACATAGAAACGGTAAGAATGACAGCGATCACTTTCCCTATTAAATTTTGTGGTGTTTCTGTCTGAATAAATGACATCATCTGCACGGTAAAAATCGTTGAAAATACCATAATGGTAAAACAACATGCGGTTATAACGATGTAGTTTATTATTCCAGATGAAAACAATATTAATGAGACACCAATAGGAAACACACATACCGCACAAGATATTACCAGATTGCCCGATTTATGAATTGCCAGCCTGTTTGCAAAAACACCTGCACTAATACCGCCAGTAAGTCCGCCTGCTGCCAATGCACCCTCTGCAAAACCATAAAGTTTGTTTGCCTGTACTGCTTCTAAATCTAATACTTCTGTTACCAGATATGGCAATGCAACAATAATCATCGCTGCCAGGAACAAATTAATTCCGCATATTACAAGAAGTGCTTTTCCGATAACAGGTTTCTCCTTTCGGATAAACCGAATACTTTCTGCAAAATCAGTTTTTGCCATCTTCAATATACCGCCCTCTGAAGTTTGTTTCTGAAACGGTATTTTAATAAAAATTTCCATAATTGCTGACATAGTAAAACATATTACACAAACCCAAAGTACAGGCTTTAATCCATATGTACTGTACAATATGCCTCCCAGTACAGGACCTATTAAGGATGCGAAAGAGCTGATGGTATTGATAATAGAATTTGCAGCCATAAAATGATCCTGACTTACCAATGCAGGGACGCTTGCCTGCACGGATGGCTGATATGCACCTGCAATACCATATAGAAGCATCAACGTAACTGTAAGAAGGAGAATAAGGTTCACACCATTCATGAGCAGGGAAAAGGTTAAGATCACTGCCGCCGTAAAGAAATCCAATATTACCATAATATTTCTTTTATTTACCCTGTCCGCAACTATACCGCCAATGGGCGACAGCAGGATTGCAGGAATAAAAGCACATGCCGTAACAGTTCCGAAAAGTGCGGATGAACCTGTCAGATTTAATAAATATAGCGGCAACGCAAATCTTATGGTTGCATTACCAAACAGGGAGATAATCTGACCGATGACAACTAACGTGAAATCTTTTGAAAAAAGTTTTTGATTCATTTTCTAAACCTCCATTTTTCTATTCTGTTTGTTAGAATATGATACACAAAATTGGCAATTGCAGCGAAAACAGCACTCATTGCCAGCATTACCCCGATAATGTTACCAGGAGAAATTACGATGAAATTAGTTATAGTGCAAACAATAATCACGGAACATACGATTGTTGCAATTACTGAATGTTTTTTCCAACTAAAAGCAGAAAAAACAATACCGCACGACGGTATGTATATTCTTTAAAATATATCTGCCCATTTTACAGGGCAGATTTTTATCGTTTGCTTTTTTGATAAATAGATGCCAGTTCCTGCAATCTTTCCAACATTTCTTCATCTACAATATCCAGTCCAAAGCCTTGCAGCATCTGGCTGAATACCATAAACTTATGGCAGGAGTCTTCCTCAGTACTGTCAAATATCATAGGATTCATCCAGACATTTGCAGCAAGCAAAATCAGTTCTGCCAATTGTTCCGGATAATCCGTTTCAATAGAACCATCTGAAATTCCCTGCTTAATAATCGGCAGAATATAGTTTGGTGCTGCATTATCTATGGTATCATGTAAAAGACTAAAAAGAAGCTTTGGGTTATTATGAAAATCTGGAGCCACTGTAAAAATATCGTTCTGTACAGGACGGCTGATGGATTCTCTAAAAATTGTTTTCAGCTTTTCTTTGCCGCTTAAGTCGGAACGGTCACGAATGACTGCGAGCATCTGATTCGATTCGGCCATCATTCTGTCTGTAACCGCAAATAAAATATCTTCCTTTGACTTAAAATGATGATAGATGGCACCTTTGCTAAGGCCGCCTAAATGATCGATAATATCCTGAATGGAAGTATGTTCATACCCCTTTTCCATAAATAAGCGAAAAGCAACGTCCAATATTAAATTAACGGTTTCTTCTGGATGCTTATTTCTTGCCATTGTTTCCTCCTACACCTAACATACCGTCGGTATGTATTCATGTTATCATACCAGTGGTATGTTTGTCAAGGCGTTTGATAATACATTTATAGAAGTAAGTTGACATTAAAAATAGTGGCAGGGTTTTATATTCCGCCACTAATCTGTTATGCGTTATAGAATGTCATTATTTACAATTTCTTTCACGCAGCTCTTATGTTATTCATTTTTCCATAAAGTAAAGATATGTTAAGTACCTTACATATATGATAGATAGACCAGAAACCTTGATCCTCTTGTAAAGAATACCTCTTATTTCTTTTCAGGAGGATAAAATACCAGTAAATCTTCAATCTTACATTCCAAAACAGTACAGAGCTTGCACAAAACAAAAACATCCAACCGTGTAATATTATTTTTGCAGAAATTATCAATCTGTTTCCAGTTCATTTCCGCTTTATGTGATAATTTGTTTTTGCTCAACCCTTTTTTCTTTAGTAATTCATCTAAGCGTATTTCTAAATGACCATAATTATCTTCCACGTTCTCACCTCTGATAACTGTTTTTATTATTTTAAGCTAGTTGTAGAAGTTTTATAATCCTAAAGAAGTATAAGATGAGAAATAGTAGAAACAAATGTTTGAAGTGAGGTCGGTGAAAAGCAACTGTTCAATCATTATCATCTTGAGAGGCTGGAACGAAAACAAGCAGATCATTGATGTCGCATTCCAAGGTTGTACAAAGTTTACAGAGAACAAGGGGATCTAATCTGGTAATCTCATTATTGCAGTAATTATTGATCTGTTTCCAAGTCATTTCTGCTTTGTGTGAGAGTCTATATTTATTCAACCCTTTTTCATTTAATAATTCGGCTAGCCGTATTTGTATATGTCCATAGTCTTTATCCATTTTTATCTCCTAATCAAAAGATGTGAAAAATTTTCCTTGCATTTCTATTTTAAACTTGTTATAGTGTTGTTGACAACTGTAAGAAGTATTACAATACTTGTTGCAGGTAAAAGTGGCTTACAGGAGAGAACAATGGATAGAAGAAAATTTTCAGAACAAGATTTTATGGATTACATGCTTGATAATGCTGATTTGGAAAAAGCAATGTGCCAATGGAATAGTAGTAAAAAGCAGTTTACTGATATGATAATGGTGATTAAAATAATATTTAAAAAATGTACGGAAAATCGGGGGTTGATTGTTTCTGTGTCTGATGATACGATGCAGACAGGTGCAGATAATATTCAATTTTGTGATTCTGAGAAAGAACGTATGTTAAACACTGTGGTAGATCAGAGGGATCAAGTCTATATGTTAGGCTTCACGTCGAAGGAACGATTTCAAGCTTATTGTAATGATACGTCAGGTATCGTGATGTTTATGGATGATATATTTGCAGTGATTGACTTAAAAGGAGAGGTTGATGGAATAATAATCAACTGTGGTAATGAAGAAGTTTTTTTGGAAAAGGATTTTATCAGTTCGATGGTACAATTAGTTGGAGAGGAATAGATTGCGGAAAATAGTAATAGAAAGAAGGGAAGCCATGCCAAAGCCGAGAACCATGTCTGGAGAGAAAAACCTTATCAGTCAACGTCTTATAGAATTAAGAAAGCAGCACAAGCTTTCCCAAAGAGGTTTGGCAAATAAGCTTCAACTGGCAGGATATGATATGGATAAGAATGTAATAACACGGATTGAGACAAATAAAAGGTTTGTTACGGATATTGAGTTGAAAGCATTTACAGAGGTTTTTGATATAAGTTATGAAGATTTAATTGGGAGTGGTAAATAGAACAGGTGAAAGAAATATATCAGATAGACATAATAACGGTTTGAGGAATCAGGCTGTTATTTTTTTATTTCTGGAACTTTTGATAAAGAATCTTTTATATAGTGATGAAAAGTAGATTTAAGATATTTATTATGATATAATGAAGAGAAATCACTTGCTTGTAAGGGTGATTTTTTTGAATGCTGATCATGAGCAACGCTCATGATATAATGTACCAATCAGAGTGAAGCAGAGACTGATGCCCGGTGTGGGAGGGGCTGCCAGAGCAGTTGTTGAAGCCGGTCGGGAGGATGAGATTGTAATTGTAGGGATGGACCATGATCAGGAGGCACTTCGGTATCTACGGGATGGAATCATTTATGCTCTGGGTGTCCAGGATTGTTATTCCATCGGTTTTGATACCATTCAGGTGGCTGTCAAGATTGCGGACGGGCATCTGCCGGGAGAAGATTATCCTGAAAAAACAGAGGAAATAACAACGATTATATATCAGAATGAAGCAGCGAAGATGCTTCAGGAACTATATGGTGAAATAGAATAAGAATGGCGGTAACGGAAAATGGATCAATTATGGCAAAATGGTATGAATGAAAAGCAAAAGAAGCAGACCATTGCTTACGGTATAGTGGGTGGAATCATAATTGCAGCGATTCTTCTCATTACAACAATCTGGGTATCAAACAGTGCAAGGATAGGGACAAACCAGGCAGTTAACAGAGTCAGTAAATTTTATCTGGAAGAGCTGGCCGGACGAAGAGCCCAGGTGGTATCTGAGGAACTGAAAAATAATTTTGCTTACATAGAGAATTCACTGGCAATATTGGAATCTTCCGATCTGGAATCACAGGAGACATTACGTGCATTTCTTGGAAAGGTCAAAAAACTTTATGGTGTGGACAAATTTGCACTGGTAGATGAAAACGGAATTGTATATACGGAACACAGTACAGCGTCAGGGCTTGGCAGATATGCATTTCTTTCCGAGGAATTGACAGAGCCTGTGATAAGTACAGTGAATCTCTATGGGGCGAAGAAACAGGTGATTCTTGCAGTTCCCGTAGAAGATATTGTATTTCAGGGGTCACGCATAAAGGTGTGCTTTATCCAGATTAATATTGATGAAATGCTCAGTTCCCTGACTTTGCAGACTAGTGATAACGAAACCTATTGCAGTTTGTATTACCGTAATGGTGAGAGCCTGACAAATAGTGATTTTGGAAACTTTAAAGGTGAAAATAATCTTCTTTCGGCACTTTCACAAGCGGATATTAACAACAAATTTAACTATGAACAGCTGGAGGATGATTTTGAAAATGGCGTATCAGGGCAGATATCTTTCAAATATCAGGGATATCAGGAGGATTTGTGCTATATTCCGATAGAGGATACTAATTGGATGCTGACAATACTGATTCGTGATAATGTTATCAGCGATCAGATCAGTTCTATTAGTTCCGGTATGATGAGCCGCAGTATCATTCAGATTGTAATTACTGTGATTGTGATGCTGGCGGTATTTTTGATATTGATTCATCAGTACAGAAGAAACGCAAGATTCCTTTTGGAACAGGAAAAGGCAGACGGGGATAGAATCAGGGCTGCTTTCGCTCAGATTGAGAGGGAACAGGCAGCAATGGAAAATATTCATGCGGCAATGAACTCCGGTCTATGGAGCATGGAATTTAATGAGAAGGCAGAAATCATATCCTGCACATGGACAGATGTTTTTCGAAAAATGGTGGGATATGAGAGTGAAGAGGATTTTCCAAACAGGCTGGAATCCTGGTCAGATTTGTTGAATGAAGAGGAAAAAGAAGGGGTTTTGAAGGAATACTGGGATACGGTGCGGGATTATACCGGTGAGAAAACGTATGATGTGCAGTATCGCCTTCATACTAGACATAACGGTTGGAGATGGTTTCATGCCGCAGGCAGACTGTCCCGGCGTGAGGATGGGTCGCCAATTACTTTTGTAGGACTTTTTGTTGATATAGATGATGAGAAAAAAATGGAAGAAAGGCTGGAGAAACAGAAGATTGACCTTGAGGATGCCCTTAAGGCAGCACAGCATGCCAATAAGGCGAAGACTACCTTTCTTAATAATATGTCCCATGATATCAGGACACCTATGAATGCAATTATAGGATTTACGTCTCTAGCAGCAGCGCATATTGATAATACGGAACAGGTTAAGGACTATCTGTCAAAGATTACCACGTCCAGCAATCATCTGCTGAGTTTGATTAATGATGTCTTGGATATGAGCCGCATTGAAAGCGGCAAGGTAAAGATTGAGGAAAAGGAAGCATCCCTTCCTGAAATCATGCATGACCTGAAGACAATCGTACAGGCAGATATTGCATCGAAGCAGCTGGAATTTTATATTGATACGGTTGATGTGGTTAATGAAAATGTCTTATGCGATAAACTAAGATTGAACCAGATTTTGCTGAATCTTTTGAGTAATGCCATGAAATTTACAAAACCCGGAGGAATGGTAAGCATCCGAATCCTGCAAAAGGGAAATGCACCCGAAGGCTGGGCATCATATGAATTTCAGGTAAAAGATACTGGAATCGGAATGAGCCGGGAATTTCAGGAACAGGTTTTTGAACCGTTTGAAAGGGAGCGGACAAGTACGGTCAGTGGGATTCAGGGAACGGGTCTTGGAATGGCAATTACCAAGAATATTGTGGATATGATGGGCGGTACAATTTCTGTCGCCAGTGAAGAAGGGAAAGGAACAACTTTTACTGTAGCGTTGCAGCTTAGAACCTGTTCCGGCACGGTAAGGCAAGAGGTTATTCCAGAGTTGCAAGGACTCCGTGCACTTGTAGTGGATGATGATTTTAATACCTGTTCCAGTGTTACCCAGATGCTTTCCGTGATTGGGATGCGGCCTGACTGGACAACTTCTGGTAAGGAAGCGGTGCTCCGTGTTAAACTTGCAGAAGATCAGAATGATGAATATGCTGCCTACATTATAGACTGGCTGATGCCGGATATGAATGGTATTGAGGTTGTAAGACGTATTCGTGGAATTATTGGAGAAGGCAGACCGATTATTATCCTGACCGCTTATGACTGGTCTGATATTGAAGAAGAAGCGAGAAAAGCAGGTGTTACGGCCTTTTGTTCAAAGCCAATTTTCCTGTCAGAGCTTAGAGAGCTTCTTGAGTCGCCATTTATGGTTTCCAACACGGAAGATACGATTTTCGAGGATAATGTATCCTTTAAGGGTAAGAAGATTCTTCTGGTGGAGGATAATGAGCTGAATCAGGAGATTGCTGTAGAGATTTTGCAGGAAACAGGATTTATTATGGATGTTGCTGAAGACGGTATCATTGCAGTAGATAAGATAAAAGCAGCCAAGCCTGGTCAGTACGATTTAATCCTGATGGATATACAGATGCCGATTATGAACGGTTATGAGGCTACAAGGCAGATAAGGGCATTGGATGATCCTGTGCTTGCCAGCATTCCCATTATTGCAATGACTGCTAATGCATTTGATGAGGATAGAAAGACGGCATTTGATGCAGGCATGAATGGGCATGTGGCGAAGCCTATCAATATTCCGAAGCTGATGGAGTTATTGAGGGATATATTAACATAGCAGCCACAAAATATTAGCAGATAACATGTTTATATATTCTATGACCAAGTACTGCTGCCAATAACTCAGTCACAGGATAAGCCAGCCAGACGCCTGTCATGTTCCACAAGGCAGAGAATACAAAGGCAATTGGAATGATTAAAATAAGTCCTCTGAGGATAGAGAGGATATGTGCAGGCAGTGGTCGCTCTACGGAAGTGAAATATATTGCAAGTATAATATTATAACCTGCAAATACAGATGATGTAAAATATAACCTTAATCCGGATACTGCAATCTGCTGTAGTTCCGGATTTTGTTCGCTGTTAAAAACCCAGGTTACAGGCTGTGCGAATATAAAAATAAGAACATACACTAGACAGGATAAAACCAGCATAGTTATCATGGCATATTGTAGTACTGATTGAATTTGTTTCGTGTTTCCCTTTCCATAGGAACTGCTGATAAGGGGCTGGACACCCTGTGCGATTCCGGTATATACTGAGGCGATGACAAGGGATATATTAGCGATGACACCATATGCAGCAACACCGGTATTGCCTTCTAGTTTTAATATGATCGTATTAAAAGTAATCATTACGATTCCGGAAGCAAGCTGGGCAATGAAGGAAGGAAAACCTAATAATAAATCCTGGCTGATGATAGCACCTTCCGGTTTTGTTTTGATCAGGTGGAAGGTGTTTTTTCTTTTTATCCAGTGTAAAAGCATGATTGCAATACTGATAACAGGGGACAGCCCGGTTGCAAAAACTGCACCAAAGATACCCATTTTCATAGGGAAAATAAATACATAATCCAGTATGATATTTGAAAAACTTCCGGCAAGCATTGCAAACATGGAAAGTTGTGGACTTTCGTCATTTCTTACAAAACAGAGCAGGATATCATTCATAATAAAAGCCGGAGAAAAAAGCAATAACCAGTGTATATAGGTATTGGTCATTGCCAATATGCCGGAATCAGCACCTAAAAGCAGGGACAGCTGTTTTGAAAAGAAAGCACCAGTCAGGACAAAGAGCAGTGAAAACAAAAGTGCGAGATATATTGTATTTGTATAAATCCGGTCTCCGTCTGTTTTTTTATCCAGCCCCTTGCAGACTGAAAATTTGGTTGCACCTCCCATACCAAGCATTAAACCTGTACCGTGAATAAAATTATAGACGGGAATCGCAAGATTTAGGGCAGTAAGTCCGTTTGTTCCCAAACCTTTGGATACGAAAAAGGTATCGGCTAAAATGTAGCAGGATATTCCCAGTGTTCCTAATACGCTTAAAGCTGTGTAACGGGAAAAATCCCGAAAGCAGGATTGCTGTTTCATAATGATCACTCCGTTTTAATAAAAGATTAGCTGCCGCATATTGAGCAGCATATATAATAAAAAGTAAAACAGCGTCAGAACTTTCTATCTTCAAAGGCCTAACGATAGAAAGCCTGACGCTTAACTTTATTACCCGGCGGCAAAAAAGACGCTGTTTATATTTCTGACGTATTATAGCATGGGAGTATCCGAAAAGCAATAGGTGAAGGTTCATGATGTGCATTGTTTTTCGGGGAAAAGAGTGATAAAATGAGTTTGTTCATGTTTATTAATAGGGCAGAACCACTCTGTACTGCATAGTGGATGCCTGATATTAAGGAGATACATTATGGATGATCAGTTAGCCAATATTATGAATCAGGGAAAGCTTATCCATTTTGAAGGAACGCAGAAGGATGTCACAAGAATACTGGAGTGCCTGGAACAGGATGCCGCAATTGTAGATAATCAGGGTGATATGTATGAACGCATGACGGTGAAAAAGTATCTTGAGTTTTTTGCAAAGCTGCTGGATCATAGAAGTTTTATGGATTCTGCCATAGACCAGATGCATCTTACGGATTTTTTAGATAAAAAGATTGGGAAATGCACCAAAGGGCAGAGAAAGAGAGTAGAGATTGCCAGAGAGATTTTGAAAAATGAGAAGGAATACTTTTTGCTGAATCCACTTGGGGATATTGATGCAGATTCCAGAAAGATTATACTGGGCTGGATGGATTCTTTTCATGAAAAAGATGCCAGATTGATTACGTTGTCCCAGTCCCATCAATATACCTGTTTGTGTCCGGGAGAGCATTATGAGATGACCGATCAGGGAATTGAATGCATTGATAAAGAAAGAACGACAGAATGGAATCCGGATATTCCGTTTATCAATAAGATATCCGCTACGTATAATGAGAAGATATTTTTATTTAATCCGGAAGATATTGATTATGCCGAAGCAAGTGAAGGAAAGGTTTATATCTATGTACATAATGAAAAGTATTCCTGTTCTTTCAAAATGGATGATCTGGAAAATAAGCTTTCGAGATTCGGGTTTTACCGGTGCCATCGTTCCTATCTGGTCAATATGCAGAAGGTAGTAGAGATTATTAAGTGGACAAGGAATTCCTATTCCATGAAGCTGGTCAAATATGAGAATACAGATATTCCTCTGAGTAAAGCGAAGATTCAGGAGTTAAGAAATATGTATCAATGGTAGATGTTATAATTTATCCCGTAAAACAGGGGAGAACGGAGTGAATCAGATGAAGATAAAGAAATTGTATACGCTAATGAAAAAGGATATCATTACCTGCTTTACCGATATAAATATATTAATTATGATAGCGATGCCTGTTCTCTTTTGTATATTCTACACCATGATAATGACAGTAACAGGCAGTGGTTATATCCTGATGCTTTGCAGCCTGTTTAATTTATCTATTACACCAGTATGTATTTTACCGGCATTGATTGCAGATGAAAAGGATAAAGGAACACTTATAACACTTTATCGTGCAGGTGTCCGCAATAGAGAGTTTATCTGTGCCAAAATGGGGACGGTCATAATAATTACTTTGATAATAGCAGGTAGTATGTTTTGGACTACCCGGGCAAATACACAATCTTTTTTCATCTATCTGATATTGAATCTGATAGTTTCGGCTGCATTGCTTCCTGCTGGAGCAATTGTGGCAGTGCTGGCAAAAGATCAGATCAGTGCGAATGTATATAGTACGTCGTTGGTACTGATTTTTATGGCATGTCCGGCACTTTCCGTTGAGTCAGATGTCTGTAAACAGTTTTCAAAAATATTGCCAACCAATGTGATAGTGGAAATATTATTTCATAATGAGAAAGAAGCTGTTTTATTTACCAGGGATGGACTCATTTCTATATTGGTTTGTTTTTTGTGGTTCGTTTTGGAAACGTTAATATTTTTATATCTCTATAAGCGGAAAGGAATAGGCTTAGACCATAGAGCACAGTCATAATAAAATGTATAAAGTTTTTGATCAGGATTGGGATAGAAGGCGAAAACAGGTAATATTCGTCTTCTTTTTTTGGCTATTCATCTTCAATTATGCTCCGTTCACCCTGTTTTTTGCTCCATTCATAGGAATTATAATGCAGGATTATGGCAGAAAGCTAAAATAGAGGTTGAAAAGGAGGAATGCAATATGCAGAACGAAAAAATAATTAAAGTCAGCCAGCTGACAAAAACATTTGGAAATGTAAAAGCGTTGGAAAAATGTGATATGGAAGTGAGCCAGGGAGAGATATTTGGATATTTAGGCCCTTCTGGTGCAGGAAAAACGACTACGATCAAATTATTAACAGGACAGATGTACAGTGATGCCGGAGAAATATTGATTTTTGGAGAAAATCCGTTTTCTCCAAAGATAAAACCGCAGATTGGGATTATGAGTGATACTAGCGGATTGTATGAGAAAATGACAGTATATGAAAATCTTGCCATATTTGCTGATATCTATCATGTGGATCACAAAAGGATTGATGAAGTACTAGAAGCAGTAGAGCTGGAAAAAAGCAGGAAAAAGAAAGTTGAAAAACTATCCAGAGGAATGAAACAGAGGCTGGTGTTTGCAAGAACCATCATTCATAAGCCCGATCTCCTGTTTTTAGATGAACCGACTGCTAATTTAGACCCTGCAACAGCGGAGGAAGTCAGGGGGCTGATTAAAAAATTGAATCAGGATGGTACGACCATCTTTTTGACAACCCATAATATGGAGGAGGCAGATGAGTTATGCGATAGAATTGCCCTGCTGAATAAAGGCTCCATTATTGAATGCGGCAGTCCAAAGGATTTGAAGCTGAAATATTCAGAGCACAGGGTGGTGCTCACAACGGAACAGGGCAATACAGAGATACCGTTAAACAATGACAGTATTATACAGGCCTTAAAAGAGAATCAGGATATCTTAATGATTCATTCCAAGGAACCCAGTTTAAAAGATGTATTTTTGTCACTGACGGCGGGATAAAGCAGCTGCCGACGGAAGATGGCTATTATAAAGTAGATGATGAAGCTGATTGAAATAGAATGAATACTGTTTTGGTATACGCAGAATCAGTTATAAAAGGAGGATGGAAAAAATGAATATAAGGATATTAAAAACGCTTATTAAAAAGGATTGTAAGACCTGCCTGTCAAATAAAAATATATTATTTATGCTGGCGATACCAGTACTGTTTTGTGTATTGTACAGTTATGTACTTGGGAATGCGGAAGGAATGTCGCCAATGTATACGTTACAGCTGTGTGCTATTTTTTCTGTTTCCATGATTCCCACAACGGTGCTGCCTGCCATGATTGCAGAAGAAAAAGAAAAAAATACTCTGCGTTCCCTGATACTGGCAAATGTAAAGGGGCAGGAGTTTTTGGTGTCAAAGCTGGCAGTATGCATGGCTCTTACCGTAATGGATGCGATTATCGTATTTTTTGTGGCAGAAGGGGAAATAAAAGCATTGCCGGTGTATTTGCTGTCTATCGTGATCAGTACCTGTGGTTTATTATTTCTTGGGGCTGTTGCAGGTCTTTTGTCAAAAGACCAGACTTCGGCAGGAACGATTGGTTCACCGCTTCTGATGCTGGTAATGATACCTCCCCTTTTTTCCAATATACATGAAACTATAAGTAAAGTGGCTGTGTTTGTGCCTACGACATCATTCCAGACAATCTTTCATTCTTATGCAGAAGGCGGGAAACTGTTACAGCATGATAATGTAACAGCAATAGCTGTCTGTGCCGTCTGGATTGCTGCCGGATATGTTATATTTAATATTTTCTATAAAAGAAAAGGGATTGATTATTAAATGTAAACCTGCCCGTCAGTTTATATTGTTATTATTTATAGAAAAGATTAACAGGTTTAGCTGGAAAATGGTTTATTTAATAAGCCGCTATGAAGCATAAAGTTTTGTAGTGGCTTTTTATAATCTGTTGATGTTTTTCCTCAATTTGTGTATGATAAAATAAATTGTACTAATGCACAAGCAGGTCATCAATTTTTTTCAAAAATGGTGGCATATGATAATAATATATGATTTTGCGGTAACTGCAGAATTTATCAAATAAACGGCATAGGAGGGATATCATGAGTGAAGAATTGAATATGTCAGTATCGCCGGTTTGTGTGAAAGGCGGAAAAAAATATGCCTACATAATGTTTTCGGATAATGTAAGGTCTGCTGAGGGAATTATTCCAGATTGTAGGATTATAAGTAGCAATGGTTTCCTGGAGAGTGAAGTGGCTCAGCTGGAGGCATATATGAAACGGTGTCTTCCTGAACTTAAGAGGATTGCCGCAAAACAGAATGCATTTAATGCAATGAAAAAAGAGCGCCCCAATTAATGGGGCTTGATTCTTTTATGTCAATGGTAACAGGATGGTTTATCCTAATCGGTTGTTTCCCGCCGAATTAAAACAGGTGTTATACTTTTGTGGACTAACTCTGTTTGTGGTTTAGGACGGCGTTTTTTTCGCTCGTTCATTTGTGATACTAATAATTCCATTGCCTCGTATGCTATTTTATCAATTTGCTGACCAACGGTGCTGGTTGGAATGATTGCCTGTCCTGCAATGGGTGAATCATCAAAACCAATGATGCGATACTCATCCGGTAAGGTGCCATATTCCCGAAAAATAATATTTAGCATACTGTTGGCATAGGTATCATTTGACATAAATAACCCTTTTTTCTGATTCGGATATTTTTTTTGGATGTACTCGTATATTTCTGTCATACATTTGCGGATTTCCTGATGAGTGTGTCCCAAATCTCTTATGATCATTTCGTGTTTTATCTGATATTCCCTGCATATGTCCTGAAATCCCTGAATACGCCCATAGGAAGGAACATCCTTTGGAACATCGGAATTGATATGCAATAAAACGTCGCAGTCATTTTTTACCAGCAGACTGGTTGCCTGAACAGCTCCCATATAATTGTCAGTATTTATGCTATTTACATACTGATCCTCACGCTCAATGGTGACGATTGGTATATTGTAGGAGGATAGCTCTTTGGAAGAAATAGTATGACTTAAAATAATCATGCCTTCAATTTTGTATGCAAGAAGCTCCTGAATATATTTCTGTTCTGTTTCTTTGCTGTTTGTGCTGACAAAGATTAAGAATTTATAACCAAAAGTCTCATAAGTAGCCAGAATCTGATTTAACATTTCTGCATAATAGTGGAGATAAAGATTCGGAATGATGATACCAACGAATTCACTTTTTCCATTAGCTAATACTTTGGCAAGTTTATTTTCGTGATAATTCAAATCAATTAGTGCCTGTGCAATGATATCTTGATTTTTTACGGTAAGAGAATCGGGATTATTAAAGTATCGGGATATTGTTGTTTTTGAAAAATTTGTATATCTTGCAATGTCATCAAACGTTACTTTCTTTTTATCCATGGAATTTAACCTCCCCAAATAAATTATAATAACAAAAATAAAATTTTATTTTTAGTATAGCAGTATGAATTTGGGAAATCAAGCAAATAATAACTGGTTAAGTAAGCGGTTATTTTTTTGCGAAATCCTATTGACAGGTAGTGAGAATCGTGATAGTGTATAACATATAAAGTAACCGGTTACTTAACTGGTGACTTAACCAGTTATAATGATGCGTATATATTTGTGCAGATTATTCAAAAAAGAAAGGAAGAGAAGCATGGAAAAGGGTAGTCAGCTTGATAAGGTTCGTAAAATCGAACAAAAGGGAATTTCGGAAATTTCCATGGAAAGCAGACCGGTTTATCATTTGTCATCGCCCATTGGCTGGATGAATGATCCTAACGGTTTTTCTATTTACAGGAATGAATATCATCTGTTTTTTCAATATCATCCATTTAGTAACGTATGGGGACCGATGCATTGGGGACATTGTAAGAGCAGGGATTTTGTCAGATGGGAGTATCTGCCTGTAGCGATGGCACCGGATGAAAGCTATGATGCGGGAGGATGCTATTCAGGGAGTGCAATAGAGGCGGATGGGGAACATGTACTAGTTTATACAGGTGTTATTGATCGTTATCTTGAGGATGGTTCCCATGATTACCGTCAGGTGCAATGCATGGCAAAGGGGAATGGCATAGACTATTGTAAATATGAGGGTAACCCTGTAATCACAGGTTTAAGTCTTCCCAAAGGAAGCAGCGTGGAAGATTTTCGAGACCCCAAGATTTGGAAAGAAGAGGACGGCTATTATCTGGTAGTGGGCAGCCGGGCTGGTGACGGGTATGGTCAGGTTCTCCTTTATCGTTCTGATAATTTAGAACAGTGGGAGTTTCTGGATGTTTTAGATCAGAGCAGGGGAAAGTATGGGAGGATGTGGGAGTGTCCGGATTTCTTTCCTTTGGGGGATAAACATATTTTGTTGGTTTCTCCCCAGAATATGAGGGCGAGAGGATATGAATTTCATAATGGCAATAATTCCGTGTTTATATATGGTCATTATGATAAGTCTATACATCAGTTTGAAAGGGAGACAATTACTTCTGCGGATTATGGACTGGATTTTTACGCACCCCAGACTTTACAGACAGCAGACGGCAGACGGATTATGATTGGATGGATGCAGTCGTGGGATGCAAAATTTATGAAAGACTTTTTAGATTGGTCGGGAATGATGACTTTGCCAAGGGAACTGGTTTTAAAGAATGGGAAAATTTATCAGCATCCGGTAAGAGAATTAGAGAATTATCATAAGAACAAAGTGGAATATACAGGAAAAGAGATTACGGAAGCTGTAGTTCTGGATGGTATTAAAGGGAGAATAATAGATTTACAGGTAGATATCACACAATTTGATTTCCACCATTTTGCAATCCATTTTGCCCATAACGATGAATATGAAATGCTTCTTCAATACAACCATATGAGAAAATGTCTGACAATAGACAGAACACATTCCGGCTTAATCCGTGATGTGGTTTGCCGCAGAAAAATGATGGTAGGACCGACTGTTTCAGGCATACAGGGAGAGGTGCTGAAATTGCGGCTGCTACTGGATCGATATTCTGTTGAGGTGTTTGTAAATGAAGGGGAAAAAGTGATGTCTACTGTTTTCCATACGCCCATGGAGGCTGACGGAATTATTTTTGATACAGATGGGACAGCTTTCATCAATGTTTTAAAATATGATATTTCTATTTGATGGGAAATAGGAGGAGTATTATGGAAATACAATACTTGGGTACTGCGGCGGCAGAAGGATATCCTGCTCTTTTTTGCAGCTGTGATATTTGTAAAAAAGCAAGAAATGCTGGTGGGCGGGAGATACGTACCAGAACACAGTCAGTTGTGGATAATAAAATTCTTATTGATTTTCCGCCAGATACTTATACACATGCGCTTAACTATTCTTTGCAATTGGGGGAGATTCAGCATTTGCTGGTCACACATTCTCATATGGATCACTTTTTTCCCACTGAGTTGATTCACCGGCATGAGCATTTTGGGCATAATGCGAAAGGTATGTTATATGTATATGGTAACGAGGCAGTAGAAAAAGCATTTTATGATGCAGTGCTGATTGACCGATTTAAGGAGCATCCCTTAGATGAAGTAATCAGGTTCATCAGGCTGAAACCCTTTGCCGATTTTATGGCAGATGATTATCATGTTATTTCGATTCCTGCTGACCATGATAAAAGGGAAAATTGTTTAATTTATATTATTGAAAGGGAAGGGAAATGTATTTTGTACGGTCATGATACAGGAATTAAGCTAAGCGATGAGGCTTGGGACTGTATATTTAATTATAAATACGATTTGATTTCCTTAGATGCTACTATGGGTAGGAAGCAGAGTGACAGATATCATATGGGGCTGGCAGATGATATTGCGTTTGCTGCAAAGCTGGAAGAGAGAGGATGCATCCGACCGGATACGGTGAAAGTTATTAACCATTTTTCCCATAATGGAGGGATGACTCATGAGGAATTGGAAGTATTTGCAAAAGAACATGGAATGATTGCGGCTTATGATGGTATGACAGTGTTAATCTGAATTATGAAATTGTTATTAGCAAATAATCATAAATTTAAGAAGGAGGAGTAATAGTATGGAGGAAAAATATGTAAAAGCGGCACAGGAGATTCTGGATTGTATGGGTGGGAAGGACAATATTGCCAGTGCTGCCCATTGTGCTACGCGGCTTAGGCTGGTACTGAAAGATGAATCGCTGATTAACCAAGATGCATTGGAAAACATTGATCTTGTAAAAGGCAATTTCAATAATGGCGGCCAGTTCCAGATTATTCTGGGAACCGGAATTGTAAATAAAGTATATGCTGAATTTATCAAAATGGCGAATATTACCGAAATGACAAAAGAGGAATTAAAGCAGCAGGCAGCTAAAAAGATGAATCCGTTCCAGAAATTGTTAAAAACCCTTGCAGATGTGTTTGTTCCGATTTTGCCGGCATTGGTTGCTTCTGGTTTGTTGATGGGAATTAATAATATTCTGACAGCTCAAGGTATGTTTGTTGCCGACAAATCACTTGTGGAAGCATTTCCGGCAATCAAGGATTTTGCAGAAATGGTTAATTTGTTTTCAAATGCCGGATTTACTTTTTTGCCGGTATTGATTGGATTTTCTGCTGCTAAGATATTTGGTGCGACACCGATACTTGGAGCAGTTATCGGTGCAATCATGATTCACCCGGATTTAATGAATGGGTATAGTTATGGGCAGGCATTGCTAGACGGAACGGTTCCGTACTGGAATGTTTTTGGACTGTCTGTAGCTAAAGTAGGGTATCAGGGAACCGTTCTTCCGGTTATTGCGGCAGCTTTTTGTCTGGCAGTTATTGAGAAAAAACTGCGTAAAATTGTTCCTGCCATGTTAGACAATATTGTCACACCACTTTTGTCGGTTTTGATTGCTGGGGCATTGACTTTCCTGTTTATCGGTCCTGTTATGCGGGGGGTCGGTGATGCAATGACCAATGCAGTTATGTGGTTGTTCTTTGATCTGGGAGCCCTGGGTGGTTTGATTTATGGAGTTACATATCCGTTGCTGGTCATCACAGGCATGCACCATAGTCTGGTAACGGCTGAGACACAGATTCTTGCAAATATCGGGACACTGGGCGGCTCACCTACATTTGCAGTTGTTGCAGCTGCAAACTGTGCACAAGGTGCAGCGGCATTAGCAGTCATGTTCCAAAAGAAAAATGATCCAAAGATGAAGAGTCTTGCTTCTGCTTCTGGTATATCTTCCATGTTGGGAATCACGGAACCGGCGATATTCGGTGTTAATTTGAAATTAAGATATCCTTTTTATGGAGCATTGATTGGTGGAGGCATTGGAGCCGCTTATGCAACGCTTGTAAAAGTATTATCTGTTTCTCAGGGACCATGTGGTGTTATTGGTGTTATCTGCATTCGACCGGACTGTATGTTGCAGTTTATGATATCCATGGCTGTCGCAATTGCGAGTGCATTTATTGCTACTATGCTGTTGGGAAGAGTATTTGGGAGAAAAGAAGGCGAGAAGGCAGCTGGCAAAATTGAACTGGCATCATCTGTTCAGACAGAGACCGTAACGGCAGCTGCACGTGAAGAGATGAGAGACCAGGCAGAAAAAGATATGGCAGGTAATATGGAAAAGGTGCTTTATGCTCCGATTCAGGGAAATGTGATTCCAAGAGAAAGTATTCCGGATGAAACATTTGCATCAGGTGTTTTAGGAGATGGTGTTGGAATTGAGCCCGAAAGCGGGGAAGTAGCAGCACCTTTTGATGGGGAGATTTCTTCTGTGACAGACACTCGTCATGCCATTGGTATCAGTGGTCCCGGCGGGATGGAAGTTCTGATTCATGTGGGGGTTGATACTGTAAAGATGAACGGTGACGGTTTCACACTTTTTGTAAGTGAGGGTGAAAAAGTCAAGGCGGGACAAAAGCTTATGGAATTTGATATTGCGAAGATTAAGGCAGCAGGATACAGTACAACTACAGCTGTCTTGCTGACAAACAGTGATGATTACAAGTCCTGTAATGTGGTAAAAACAGGTGCAGTAAAACAGATGGAGAGAATAATTTTAGTGGATGATTAATAAAATGAATTTGATATCAGGAAAGGAGCCGGTAGACAAATATGAGTGAAACAGTAATATCATTGGATAGTGTTGAGAAAGTGAAAAAATTTGTTTCTGCTGCAACGGAATTTAATTCGGAGATGGATTTAGTTAGTGACAGGTATGTAATTGATGCGAAATCTATTATGGGTATTTTTAGCATGAATCTGTCAAAGCCGATGATACTTAGGATTTATGAGAAGGGAGAAAAAGCAGAGGACATCATGAAAGCATTAGAAGAATACGTGGTAGTATAAGTATAAAAGAGCAGAGCCAAACAAGGGTTCTGCTCTTTGCAATTATTTTTATATTCCTAATAGATGCTGCCATTGCAATTAAGATGAGGATAGCATTTTCTGTTACTATACCCTGCTTTCAATGTAAGTATTGTCCCGCTTGATACATTCAATCTCCCGTTTATAGCACGAAGAAAGTTATAGGTGTTATTATGCCGATATATAAATATAATGATTTTTAGAAGGTGATAAAGATGCTTTCAATAGCAGTATGTGATGATGAAATACTGGATTGCTGTAATATGGCAAAAGATATTAATGATGTTTTAGAGGAAATAGGTATTCCGTTTATTGTGCGTCAGTTCTCAAGTGGTAGGGATTTGTTAAATGCTATGGAGAATTTTGATGTTATTTTTCTGGATATTATGATGTGCGGGATGGATGGTATGAAAACGGCACAGCTATTAAGGGAGAAGGCATTTGACAAAATTCTCATTTTTATATCGGCAAGCAGGGATTATGTTTTTGAGGCGTATGATGTGGAAGCTTTTCAATATCTGGTAAAACCCATTGATTCTTATAAATTAAAAAATGTTTTGCAAAGAGTGGTAAAAAAACTGGAAAATCATTCTCAGGAATTTATGCTGATCAATCAGGACAGAACGAGGAAAAAGCTGTTACTCAGAGAGATTTATTATTTTGAAATAAGAGGAAGGATTATTTCCGTGCATGGAGTGGAAGGTATCTTTGATTATTATGAGCAGATTGGAACTTTGGAGAAGGAATTGCAGGGGAAAGGATTTTTCCGGTGTCATAAAAGCTTTCTTGTTAATTTAAAATATGTGGACAACTATAACAGACAGGAAGTTATTCTTGATACAGGAGAAAAAATAGCAATTGCAAAAAGACGATATGAGGCATTCTGTCAGGAAATTCTGGAATATATGAAAAGAAGCGGAGACAGTATATGAGAGGGGATTTTATATTATTCCTGTTCTGTTACATGGGATATATATGGACATTGTACAGGTTTTGCAAAAAATATTTGAACGATCTTAAAATAGACAGAAGAGTATTTATTATTCTCCTGTTTGTGATGGAGGCAGTGTTTAATTTAAATGGGAGTGTGGGTACTCCCTATATTTTGAGAGCAATGTTAAGCCACATGCTGTTTGTGGGATTGTTTTTAATTGCCTTTTCGGATCATGCGATGAAAAAATTTTTTGCAGCAATGGTTTTAATTGCTGTCAAGACATTGGCGTTAAATTTCGGAAGTTCCTTTTTTTCCTGCATTGTGTTAGCCTGCACAAATTGGATTACGGGTGGACAGGTGGCATATATTGAACCATGGCTGGAAGGCGTGACTGGAACTGCTGCTTATTGTCTGGTCATTCTGGTACAAATTGTTTTACGGAAGAAATTTACTTCTGTATTCAACCATAAAATAAGCAGCTGGTATCTTATGATATCAGTACTTCTTATTTGTATCGTTACAGTTGTTGATATTGTGAACTGGGGTGCGAGCAATGGAATTATGGTAGTGTCGAATGCGAATGGTGCGGTATATTGGAATGTTTATTATAATCAGATTTTCAGTCATATCGGAATCTGTCTTCTGACGATTCTGTCCATGTGTATTGCAGGTGGGTTTATATTTTTTATGAATAAGATTTATTTAGAACAACGGCAGACGGAGAAGTATTATTCTCAAATTGAGTTTTATAAAATGTTAAATGAACAATATCTGCAAATGGAACGGCTGCGGCATGATATGAAAAATCATGTGCTTGTCCTGCATGGTTTATGGACAAGGAAGGAATTTGAAAAAGCAGGAAATTACCTTGAAAAAATGATGGAGAGCGGAAATATCGGTGGCTGTGATGAGGTAACTGGCAATCAGGCAGTAGATGCATTATTGTACAATAAAAAGAAACAGGCGGAAACATTCTGTGTCCGATGGGTGTGTGATGTGCAGATTCCGAGGGATTGTACGATAGATACATTTGATCTGTGTGTGCTTTTTGGAAATCTTTTGGATAATGCCATAAAGGCATGTGAGGAACAGGAAGACAAGGAATATCGTTTTGTGGATATTCGGGCACAGCAGGTAAAAAAATGTTTTCTTCTGGTAATGAAAAACGGAACGATTGTGGAAGATGCAAAGCAAGTGAAGCAGGGAATTGGGTTTTTAAATATTTATGAAACAGTTAAAAAGTATGATGGCACTGTCAAGTTTAAGGTGGAAAACAATGTGTTTGAAATTTCTATTCTTTTTCCCATGAATGGTGACGGATATAACGTAAAACAGACCGTTTGAAACAAAAAGCTAAAAGCGAATGTGCAGACTCCCGAAAATAAAAGTGAAAGCTGTATCAGCAGATAAAATTGTTTGAAGGAGGTCATTGTTATGCATACAAAAACAATGGAGGGTTTAGTCGGTGCAAGTACAAATATGAAGCAGTTAAATACACCTATGCGGGTTTTTAAAGAGGCACGTCGAAAGGGAGATACTGCGAAAATGGACAGAGCGATGGACTATGTCAGTGATTTTTCGGGGAAGGTAGACGAATATCAGAAAAAAGCTGATGAAGGAATGAAGGAAGAGGCAGAAGAATTAAAGAAAAAAGAGGAATTAGAGCGTGAAAAGGCAATCGAAAAACGCAGGGAAGAAAAGGAAAAGCTGGAAGAGAGAATTGAGGGAAGTAGAAATATACAAGCAGATACAGTGCAGGTAAGTGAGGAAGGAAAGATATTATTGAAAGATGCCGTAACTTCTGATAAGCAGATAACAGGTACAGAAGCAGTAAAACCGGATATGGGAAAAGAACCTGTAATTTATACCGAAACAGGAGAAGTGAGTCAAATGGGGGAGGGCAGCAATATTTCAATTTCCGTATAAAAATAGATGGTAATAGAAAGGGTACAATATAGCAGCTGGTTGTTTGCCGGATTATGCAGATTGAAAGATATTGATAATTTTTCTTGTAGGGTTATTTCGTTCATGATAAACTATATAGTAAGCAACATCAATATCAGGAAAGAAGGTGGTTAGGCTGTATAATCCTCAATTGGAAACATTTTTGCGTGTGGCTGATGCAGGCAGTTTCAATCGGGCAGCAGAAGAAGCCTATATTACCCCTACAGCAGTCATTAAACAAATTAATCTGTTGGAAGACTCTCTGGGCGTAAAATTATTTGAACGGACGCACCGGGGATTGATTTTGACCAAAGCCGGGAAATCGTTGTATCAGGATGTAAAATATATCATTTCGTATTGCAGGGATTCTGTTACGCGGGCCAAAAATGCGATGCAGGAGGATACGAATGTCATTCGGATTGGAACTTCTCCCATGACCCCGGCCCAGCTTTTGATGCAGATGTGGTCGAAAATCCAGGTACATTGTCCGGATATTAAGTTTCAAATTGTTCCTTTTGAAAATACACCTGAAAATGCCAGAGAGATTTTGGTGAATATTCTAACGCTTCGGAGCCACCGTTTTATCGCTTGAGAGCCATTTGAT
>CAJUFL010000056.1 GCA_910585605.1 uncultured Lachnospiraceae bacterium
AAACCCTTGAATAATGGATATTTTCTAAGTCACCTATTCCAACTATCCAACAGAGGAAGGAAAAACGGAATGTGAAGAGATGCCCCATAGTGAGACATTGCGGGTGATGAAGCTCTTGGACCGGATTCGGGAAGAGTGGGGTATGAAATACCCTTGTGAGTGAGATGACTGTCTGCAAAACGGTACTGCTGAATCTTACGGTTTTCCTTTAAAATACAATAGATTTTCTCCTTTTATATTATAAAAATATGTAGAAAAACAGCGGTTTATGAGATATAATATCAATAAATAAATGATAGCTTTTCGGGTTTTATAATTGCCTAAGCATAAATTTATATGAAAGGAGAGGATATATATGCTGAGAGAATGGTGTAAAGGAGAAAAACCGGAAGAGGAAGAACTTGAAAAACGATTAAAAGAAGCGAGGGTGAGGCTTGCTGCCAGACAGATGACTATTAAAGAGAGAAATCTGCCTGTATTGATTTTGTTAGAGGGCTGGGGTGCTGCCGGTAAAGGAAGTATACTGGGAAAAGTGATTAAGAACATGGACCCTCGTTTCTTTAAAGTAGCAGCCATGAAGCAGCCCACGGAAGAGGAACTGAGAAAACCATTTTTATACCGTCATTTTGTAAAAATACCGCAGGCAGGGAAGTTTATGTTTTTTGACGGAGGCTGGATGGATGAAGTCACAAGGGCATATTTACACGGAAATATCACAGAAAACCAGTATAAAGAACGTGTGGTAAGCATTAAGAATTTTGAACGGCAGCTTACGGATAACGGGTATCTTGTGATGAAATTTTTCTTTCATATTGATGAAAAGGAACAAAAGAAAAGGATAGAAGGTTTATTGGAGGATAAAAATACCAGGTGGCGTGTCGGAGAGGATGATTTATGGCAGAACAAAAATTATGACAAATGCATGGCAGTATATGACCAGTATCTTTTTGATACAAACCATTCCATGGCACCCTGGTATCTGATAGATTCGAAAAGTAAAAAATGGGCAGAATTGCAGATGCTGGAGATATTGATCAGCGGTATTGACACGGCATTGAAGAACAGTTCTCTTGCTGTTCCGATTTTACAGAATATATTCCCGTTAAAAACAATATCCAGGCTGTCGGAGATCCCTTTGGATAAAAAACTGTCAGAAGAAGAATATGATCAGCAGCTTAAGGCATGCCAGAAAAGGCTCCGGCAATTACATAATGAATTATACCGTAAAAAGATACCGGTTGTCATCGCTTATGAGGGATGGGACGCTGCGGGAAAAGGAGGTAATATCAAGAGGATTGCCGCAGCTTTGGATCCGAGAGGTTATGAAGTACATCCTATTGCCAGTCCTGAGCCCCATGAGAAGGCGAGACATTATTTGTGGCGTTTTTGGAACCGTCTGCCCAAAGACGGACATATTGCTATTTTTGACCGTACATGGTATGGGCGTGTGATGGTAGAGCGGCTGGAAGGGTTTTGCAGTGAAAATGACTGGCAGCGTGCCTATAATGAGATTAATGAATTTGAAAAAGAACTTTCTGACTGGGGTGCGATAGTGATAAAGTTCTGGGTGCAGATTGACAAGGAAACTCAGTTAGAGCGTTTTACTCTTCGTCAGAATACACCAGAAAAGCAGTGGAAGATTACGGATGAAGATTGGCGTAACCGAGAAAAATGGGATCTTTATGAAGACGCGGTAGACGAAATGCTGCAAAAGACCAGTACTACTTTTGCACCCTGGTATGTGCTGGAATCTAACGATAAAAAGTATGCAAGGGTAAAAGCTTTAAAGATTTTGATAAAAGAGATTGAAAAGCGGCTTTAGGCAGGGAAAAGGACCGGATTACAAATTGCTGCATTAAAGGAAAAATATACAAAAAAATCTGCATTGATTAAAATTGGAATAACCGATATAATAAAAGCTATTATTGATAGTGCAGGATACTACACCATTTGCTTTACATATTCAATATGGTGATATAGTGAAATGTCTGGTGCTACATAATCATTAAGGAGGATATAGAATGAAGAAACAACATTTTTCCGGAGTGAAAAAGCTATGTGCGGCAGCTCTGGTAAGCTTATTGGGAATAAGTATGTTAAGCGGTGGCACCGGGATGTCAGGGGTCTATGCGAAGACCGAATCACCGTTTGTTGTCAGTGAAAACTGGCTGGAGCCTGCCAAGATATATAATTCCGACAGTGATGAAATTGTAAAAAGAGGCGCTGCGTTACCCACCAGATTTGATGCCAGAGAGCAGGGCTGGGTGACGCCGGTAAAGGATCAGGGAGCATATGAAAGCTGCTGGGCCTTTTCTTCCATAGCGGCAATAGAAAGTAATCTGATCAAAAATGGAAGGGCGACTAGTGAAATTGACTTGTCTGAAAATCAGCTGGCGTATTTCTTTTATAACAGGCAGACAGATAAATTGGGATATACAGCTGGGGATTATAATATGACAACCAGGGGAGATTATCTACAGGCTGGTGGAACTCTGCAGGGCACGGCATTAGCACTTGCAACATGGGCAGGAGTGACAACAGAAGATAAGTCACCGTATCTTACGAAGCCGTCGCCTTCTCTGTGTTATGCATCCGATTATTCAATAAAGAATGTATATTTATATGATTATGACGTAAGAAGTCTCAACCGTTCCGTGACAACGGTTAAGCAGGCCATTTTAGACCACGGTGCAGTAGCATGTGGAATTTATATGGATGCCAAATATCTTAATTTTGATAATGCGTCCTATAACTGTACAGAGGAGAATGGTAATCATGCTGTTGCAATTGTGGGATGGGATGATAATTATTCCAGAAATAATTTCGTCAACAAACCGTCATCAAACGGAGCATGGATTGTAAAAAACAGCTATGGCACAACGGAAAAATATCTGGATAAGGGATATAATTATGTGTCCTATGAGGATCGGTCATTGGCTGAATTCATTGCATTTGAGGCAGTGACAGCGGCGGAACAGTATGATAATAATTATCAGCATGACGGTACTGCCAATCCGGCATATAGCTATAAAGGGGCTGACTGGTATGCAAATGTGTTTAAAGCGAAGGGAGCTTCCGGTTACAATGAAGAGTTAAAAGCGATTGGAGTTTATCTTCTTTCAGCTAATACGACCTATGAGGTTCAGGTATATACAGGATTGACCAGTCCAAATAAACCCACAAGTGGAACAAAGGCATTATCTGCGAAAGGCACACTTAAAGATGCAGGATTTCAGACGATTACATTGCCCAAACCGGTATCATTAACGGCGGGAGAAAATTTTGCTGTATTAGTGAGAGTGACGGAGTCCTCAGGAAGTAATGCTTATGTTGGAATGGATGCTTCTTACCGGAATAATTGGATTAGCTTTATTTCTAACACAGGGAAAAACCAGTCTCTTATGAAAGTGGGTGGAAAGTGGTATGATGTCAGTAAGGAGTTAAGTGCGAATACAAGAATTAAAGCATATACAGATGTGACAAGGGTGAAATCCAATTTTAAATTAAGTGGTTCCAGCCTTGGCGTATCGAAGGGCTCTTCCCAGAAGCTGTCTTTAAAGAGTGCAGCTAACGTGTATCGAAAGGTTACCTGGAAGTCTTCCAATAGTAAGGTTGCTTCCGTAAACAGTAAGGGATCTGTGAAAGGAAAATCTTATGGTACTGCAACAATTTCTGCAACCTTTATGGGTGGTGCAAAGAAAAAGACATTAAAGTGCAAGGTTACGGTAGGACCTTCCAAAGTAGGGAATTTTAAGGTATCAGGCGGTAAGAAATTAACGGTGAAATGGAAGAAAAACAGTGCAGCGAACGGTTATGAAATTTATTATTCAACCAGCAAGGATGGTAAATATAAGAAGCTGGCCACCATTTCAAAGGGCACAAAAACTTCTTATAGCAAGAAGCTGGCAGCTAAGACATATTATGTGAAAATGCGGCCATACAAAACATTCGGCAAAAAAAAACTGTATGGAAGTTTTACTTCAGTTAAGACCGTAGTAATCAAATAAAATAAATATAGTCTTGAATCCTAATGGGGATTATGATAAAATGATAGACGGTTGCATGATTAAAGTTGATTAAACGCATATTTCGACAAATAAAGCGATTAATCGTTTCGAAGGAGGTATGAGACTATGACATACGATGAGGTTTTTACAAAATTTAAGGATATGTTCAAGGATGCAGATGTAAGTAAAGTAAAAGAACATTTGGCATATCAGTTCAATATTACGGGAGAAGGTGCAGGAGCCTTTTATGCAGAGGTAAAGGATGGCAAGTTATCTATTGAGCCATATGAATACTTTGACAGGGATGCACTATTTATCTGTTCGGCAGATAATCTGTTCAAGATTATTTCAGGCGAATTAGATCCTGTAAAAGCTTTTACATTTGGGAAGCTGAAGGTGGAAGGCAATATTGATAAAGCTTTGAAAATCAAAGAATTGATGAAGTAATTGCAAATGGGAACAATAGATGTTTTCCAGTCCATAGATAATTGATGTATGATTTTGGATGGGGCTGTCGCATTAAAGGAAAAAGAAATCTTTAATGCAGCAGTCCCATTTGCTTGCATAAAAAGGTAGTTGTATAGTATAATACATATGATTTATTCTGCGAAATTGTAAAATCAGGAAAAATAAGGGCAGGATAAAAATGAGCGTGGTGAGGAAGGAAATATAGTATTTCCATACATTGGAATTATGTTGGGAAATATTGTTTGTCGGGATAAAATTATGGATGAGAAGAAGATTGTATTATTAATAGATGCAGAAAATACCAGTGCAAAATATGCGGACAACATTATACATTATCTGGAACAGCAGGGGGATATCATTAGTGCCCAGATTTATGGTGATTTTCTGGATAACGATAATACAAAAAAATGGAATAGTAAAGCAGTTGTACATAATTTCCAGCGGTATCAGGCGGATACTACCAAAGCAGGTAAGAATGCTGCGGATATAGCATTAGTTATTGATGCCATGGACTTTTTACATAAAGAAAATCCGGCTGATATTTTTTGTATTGTTACATCCGATGGGGATTTTACGAGTCTTGTAGAGAGAATCAGGAAAGAGACAATTGAAGTAATCGGAATCGGTAAATCGGATGCGTCACCCAGACTGAGAAAAGCATGCAGCAGTTATTATGAACTTGAAAATCTGGGAGGCTCAGAGGAGAAGAAGGCTGAAAAAAAATCCGATAAAAAGAAAAAGGACAGCCATGCCTTGAATGATAATCATGCTGATAATAGCAAAAAAGAAATAAAAAAAGTATTCGGAAAAGGAAAGAAAGAGTCAGGAAAAAAGGAATCCCGCAAAAAGAAAGAGCCGTTAAAAAATATCAAGATGGCTTTGAATGAACTGGTACAGCAGGATGAAAATGCAGGCAAGTATGCTGATCTGGGTGGAATCAAAAGCCGTATCCAATTGAGATATCCGGGATTTGATGAACAGGATTATGGGTATAAGACTATCCGGGAGTTGATTGATAAGGAGACCAAATTTGAGGTGTATCAGGACGGAAAACATACTTATGTTGTTTCCGGCAGGAGAAATACCGAGTTAGAGAATGTATGCCGGTTTATTATCGATCTGTTTCCGAAAAAAGTGATAGGAGAGCATGAAGTAGGTGCTTTGGGCAGACGTCTGCACAGTCAGTTTCCAGAGTTCAATTATAAAAATTACGGATACAAAAAACTAAGTTCTTTTTTAGAAGAAATAGGATTTACCATATATTAGAAAAATGACTGCCGCATTAAGAAGATATCTTTTTGCGGCAGTTATTTTATTTGCGTAGAAGGTATAAGCCAAGTTGGAATGCAGACATTCCAATTTGACGCTGCCCGCAAACGTGGGAAACTCGCAAAGCATGTTTCTCATCGTTTTTATGAATCGCCTAACGCGTTCAGTTTTTCTTTGATTTCGTTTGCAGTATGAAGGATGCTGGCGACAGAAGCTGCAATTTCTTCACTGGAGGCTGCAAGATTTACAGTTCTTCCATTTACTGCATCTATAATTTCATGTAGCTTTTGGGTATCCTCTAAGATTGTGCCTACGGAATTCATAATCTTTTCCTGACTTTGGTTACTACGGTTGGCAGTTTCCCTGGATTCGCTGGCGAGATTATTGATTTCCCCGGCAACTACCGCAAACCCTCTTCCGCTTTCCCCGGCACGGGCTGCCTCAATACTGGCGTTTAGAGCGAGCATATTGGTCTGGGCGGCGATGCTGACGACTTCTGCATTGTTCTGTGATAATTCATCCAGAAAAGAGCTGATTTCAGTCATAGATTGCGATAAGTCCTCACAGAAATAAGTTACGTTTGTTATGTGTTGAGAAATCTCGGAGCTTTCTGCTGCATTGCTTTCATTTCTTGTTGCCATATCATCTACGGACTGGTAAAGGTTTGTGAATTCTTCATTGATACCCTGAATGGTATTGATGATCAGTTGATGCTGGTTTTCAATGATCTGTTTATCAGACTCTAATTGGGAGGCTAACGTCTCAGCCATTTCTTTTTGAGCCTCCACTTCCTTTTTAATATAGTAGATGCAGTTTGTCTTCTGGTTGAAGCCGTTGAAAATGGCATCAGCCATCTGCATACAGGAATCATAACCACAGCAGGAGCAGTTGATGGTACGTTCTGTCTGTGTGTGTTTGTTCATTTCATCAAATATGGTATTGCGCTCGGCAGCAGTTGGTTTTTGATAGGTACATTCCGCAGAATGATCTGTGTAGGAGCGAAGATAATCTTCTAAGTTAAGGTTGTGGAACTGCTGGTTTAGCTGTTTTAGACGCTGTTCCGGCGTGAGCTTTTTGGACCATGCACTCCGTCGGTTATCTTTTTTTGATTCTTCACGGATTGCGAGGAGATTACAGAGAGGATCGTCTGTCTTTCCTTTTTCGGCTTCGCAGCCGGTTCCGTAAATACAGCCGGAGGAACAGTTAAGGGCATCAATAAAGAGATAAGGTGTTTTGTTTCCAGCAATCCGTTCTTTATTCTGCTCCAGGTAATGATACATATGTTTTTCGCCTTCTATCTGGCGGATAAATACACTTTCACCGAGAAACCAGTATACATTTTCTTTGAGTCCACCGGGCATAGGATAAATGGAACCCAGACCATATTCAATTTCATCTGATTGTAATTCACCGGAAACAGGATGTTCATGAATGTATTTCATCAAATGATCAAAGGTTACATTATAAGAAATATAGCCTTTATTATTGGGATCATCAATCTCCATTTTCTTTGCTATGCAAGGGCTGATAAATGCAAGCTTGTCCCGGATTCCCATTTCCTTCTTTGCATAAATAGCAGCACACATCATTGGACTTTGTACAGGAAAAAGTTTTGGCAGTAATTCCGGCAGATTGCGTTCTATATAACCCACCACTGCGGGACAAGGCTGGGAAATACCTCCTAAAAAGTTATGTTTTTTTATATAGTTAAGATAGCCCCAGGTTGTAATGTCAGCACCGAAAGAAACACTGATCATGCGGTTCACGCCAAGCTTTTTTAAGCCTCCGAGTACACTCTCGTATTCCTTTGGATAATTTGCCTTGAATGCAGGAGCAATCAGGATAGAAATGGGTTCACCACGTTTCAAATCTTCAAAAAATCGTTCCGTGTCATCCCGGTATTCTCTGGCTCCATGTTCACAGACATCAAAGCAGGCACCGCAGGCAACACATTTGCTGCCGTCAACGTCAATACGGTTTATGCCGTCTACTTCACGGGAGACACATGCACCAGTACAGCTGCATACACTGATACATTTATTGCACCCAATACATTTGTCATTAGTGAAAACTAAAGATTCATTTTCCTTTGTCATACTCTCACCTCATATAATTTTGCTATTGCTAATAACCCCTTGATAATAGCATTATAGCATAAGAAGTGAATTTTTGGAAATTAATGTTAAAAAGCCAGGGAAATTATCTGGGTATAAATTTACTTTTTTATGAGAAAATGATATCATAAAAACAGCTGATAGAGGAATCAAGGGTAAATAGGACAGCAGCAAGCGGTTTATAAGATTGGAATTACCCATATGAATATGTGCCTGGTTAAGGAAGGCGTTGTATGTACGAAAATTGGTATAAAATTTGGAGGATATCCATATGAAACTAGGAATTTTAGGTACGGGAATGATCGTACAGGAAGTATTACAGATGATAAACCGTCTGAATCTGGAGGCGGTGTATATTTTGGGTACAGAGAAATCTATGGAAAAAACAAAGGATTTGTGCTGTAAGTACCATTTAGACGGATATTATTTTGATTATGAAGAAATGTTACATACAGATATTGATACGGTTTATGTGGCATTACCTAATTTTCTGCATTATGAATTTGCAAAAAAAGCCTTACAGCAGGGAAAGCATGTAATCATAGAAAAGCCTGTTGCGGTCAATGCAGACGAGTTAGAGCAACTGACTGAACTTGCAAATGAAAAAAATGTAATTATTTTAGAAGCAATGAATATTCATTATCTGCCTGCATTTCAGTCTCTGAAAGAAAAAGTGGAATCATTGGGGAAAATAAAGATTGTGAGTTTTAATTTCAGTCAGTATTCTTCCCGATACGATGCTTTTAAAAGGGGAGAGATTTTACCGGTATTTGATTATAAAAAGGCAGGTGGTGCTTTAATGGATATCAATGTCTATAATGTCCATGCCATCGCAGGGATTTTTGGGAAGCCGGACAAGGTGCAATATCTTGCAAATGTGGAAAGAAATATTGATACAAGTGGAATATTGATGCTGGATTACGGCAGCTTTAAAGCAGCAGCCATTGGAGCAAAGGATTGTCAGGCGCCTGTGGTTTCTACAATTCAGGGCGAGAAAGGATATATTAAGATAGACGGACCGGTAAACCAGTTAAGGGAGTATGAGATCACGGAGCTTGCAGGAAATGGTGAGACCTGCCGATTTGATCATGGCGAACACCGCCTGTTTTATGAATTTAAAGAATTTATCAGAATCATAGAAGAAAGAGATTTTGTAAAAGCTGAAGAAATGCTGGAAGTAAGCCAGATTGCTGCTCAAATTATGCAACAGGCCAGAAGGCAGCAGGGGATTACTTTTCCGGGGGAATGTGAATCATGAAGATAATAAACCTCGTAGAAAATACGAAAGGAAAAAATAATTGTCTGTTTGAACATGGATTAAGCTTTTATGTTGAGACGAAAAGACATAAACTGTTAGTGGATACAGGTGCTACGGATGCATTTATTAAAAATGCCGAAAATCTGGGAATGGATTTAACAGGGATAGATATGGTTATACTAAGTCATGGGCATTATGACCATGCAGGCGGAATTTTGGAATTTGCGAAGAGGAATCCCAAGGCTGCCATATATATGCAAAGCAACGCAGGAGATGCGTATTATCATAAAAACGGACAGATAGAAAAATATATCGGTATTGACAAAAGAATTATTGAACTTCCGCAGATTGTGATGCTTGACGGGGATTTCAGGATAGATTCGGAATTGTTTTTATTTAGCAGAGTGGAAGGGGAAAAGCTGTTTCCCGAGGGGAATCTGGAATTAAAATGCAGACAGGGAGATATCTTTATTCAGGATGATTTTTCCCATGAACAATATCTTGTTATTGAACAGGAAGGACAGTATATACTGGTATCCGGCTGTGCCCATACCGGAATATTGAATATAATGGAACGGTATCATTCTATTTATGGCAGGAATCCGGATATGGTCATCAGCGGATTTCATATGCGTAAAAAAGCGGATTATTCGGAAAAAGATGTTACTTTGATAGAAGAAACAGCAAGAGAACTTAAAAAAACAGAAACTGTTTTTTATACGGGACATTGTACAGGGGAATATCCGTATGAGGTGATGAAGAAGATTTTGGGAGAACAGCTTGTATATATCCATAGTGGGGATGTGATTTTGTGATTGTTTGGGGTCAGACCTATACGGATATGTACAGAGTCTGACAGATTGATAAATAGAAAGAGGATTGTTACAAATTGCAGCGGGAAGGATTGAATGAGAAAGAAAAGACAGGTGTAGTATGAAAAAATATGCAGTGATTACCGGAGCTAGTGCCGGACTTGGAGTAGAGTTTGCAAAGAGATTATCGGCTAAGGGATATCGGCTGATACTGGTCGCCAGACGAAAGGAATGCCTGCAAAAGCTGGCTGGTCATTTGAAAACAGAGTGTAAAGTGATTGCAGCAGACCTGACAATGGAGTCTGAGTGTACAAGAGTGTACGATTTGATAAAGGATAAGGAAATCGAGATATTCATCAATAATGCTGGATTCGGTGATTGTGGCAAATTCACAGAGACATCACTGGATAAGGAGATGGACATGATTCAGCTAAATATCAAGGCAGTTCACTTCTTCACCAAACGTATCCTTCAGAACATGCAAAAAAGAGATTCCGGATATATTTTGAATGTTGCTTCCTGTGCAGGACTGATGCCTGGGGGACCCTATATGGCGACATATTATGCCACAAAAGCATATGTAACAAGCTTTACAAGAGCAGTGGCAGAGGAGCTGCGGGAATGCGGCAGTCAAGTATATGTAGGATGTCTGTGTCCAGGTCCGGTGAATACAGAATTTAATCACGTTGCGAATGTTAAGTTCCTAATGAGGGGAATTAGTGCGGGATACTGTGTCCGGTATGCACTAAATGAAATGGCAAGGAGGAAGGTCGTCATTATTCCTGCATTTATTATGAAATTGGCCATGTGTTTTGGGAAATTTCTGCCGGGAAATATCTATGTACGGCTGGCTGCCAAACAGCAAAAACGTGAAGAAAGGGTATGAGAAATCAGACTCGCCAAAGTGGAGGAATTAAAATAGTACAGGGAATAAAAAATATTCCGTGAAAAGTAAAACAGCATAGTAATGATGAATGCTTATCAATTGGATGAATATTTATTCCCATGAGCAACGAGCCAGGTAGACATGTCTGTACGGATATCTGGCAGTTTGTGAATATTATTCAGATAGTTGATAAGTTTTTTTATTAGACTATCTTTTTTTCTGTTTGTTCGGTTATACCATATAGAAAGTACTTTCAACAGGGAAGAAAGGAGGAGAACATGGACAAGGATTTTTTCCTGATACAGAAAATGAAAAGCGGAGATGAGGAAGCTATGGAATGCTTTGTACAGCAGTATTATCCGGTCATTTTAAAGTATTGCAGATATCATATTCAGGACAGGGAATACGCAAAAGATATTACCCAGGAAACCTTTGAGAGATTTTTTGGAAGGCTGCCAGAATACCGTTATATGGGAAAGACGGTAAACTATCTGTATGTCATTGCAGGCAATCTGTGTAAAAGCTTTTATCAGAAAAAAACAGAGCTGGTTATGGAGGAACTGCCGGAACAGGAAGAAAATCCGATGGAAGAGATACCGAATCAGCTGGATGTGGAAACAGCGGTCGGGAGACTGCCGGATGAATTATCGGAAGTTGTGATTCTGTATTATTTTCAGGGAATTAAATTAAAGGAAATAGCACAAATCCTACAGATTGGACTTCCGTTAGTAAAATATAGGATGAAAAAGGCAAAGAAACAGTTAAGAACTCTATTAGGAGAGGAGGAAGGGATATGACAGGATTTCGGAAAAATGTACCGCTAAGGCAGGAGGGAAAGCAGAAACGGTTTCAGGAACAGGAATTGGAGAAGAAACTATTTGAGTGCGGAGAGTACCGGAAGATGCCTGTGGAGGAAGAAGAGATAACGCAGGCGCTGTCAAGGGCAAAGACGGCATTTTATACAAATGCAAAAAAACATAATGTATCATATTTTGAATTTCTATTCGGGCAGATGGCTTATATCAGGAAAAGATGGTGGCTGTGCCAGGGGCTGGTTCTGCTGATTTTGTGGAAGATTTTGTGCTCAGTTCAAAATAATGTGTATGTATTCAGGGGAATGGGGGTTCTGGCTGTGGTATTTGTCATTTTACTGATACCGGAGTTATGGAAGAACCGTAGTCATGAATCCATGGAAATAGAAGGAACAGCCTATTTTTCCCTGCGTCAGATCTATGCAGCAAGAATGCTGTTATTCGCAATGGCAGACATATTGATGTTAAGCCTGTTTTTCGGTATAGTGTCTGTTTCCGTGCAGATTACGATAAAGGAAGTACTGGTTCAGTTTTTTCTTCCGTTCAATGTGACATGCTGTATCTGTTTCCGTCTGTTATACAGCAGATGGGTAAATTCAGAATATCTGGCGATGGCACTTTCTTTACTGTGGAGTGTGGTCTGGGGATGGGTTGTTTTCAACGAAATGCTGTATGAGTCTCTGGCAATGCCGGTATGGGCAGGACTGTTTATGATGTCCATTGTTTACCTGCTGTTTGTCATCCGGCAGGTGTTTAAAAAATGTGAAAATTACTGGGAGGTAAATCCGATATGGAATTAAAACTGGAACATGTGACAAAAGAATTTAATAGATTTAAGGCTGTGTCCGGCATAAGCTATACCATGCATAACGGTGTGTACGGTCTTTTGGGAGTAAATGGAGCGGGGAAAACCACTACGATGAGGATGTTATGTACATTATTAAAGCCGTCCGAGGGAAAGATTACCTATGATGGAAGGGATATTTTTGAGATGGATGGGGAGTACAGGAAAATCTTAGGGTATCTGCCCCAGGATTTTGGATATTATCCGGACTTTACGGTACAGGATTATCTGATGTATATTGCATCCATCAAGGGACTTCCATCAGCAGTAGCGCGCAAGCAGGTAAGGGAGCTGCTGGAAAAGGTAGGTCTCATTAAGGCAAAGAATAAAAAAATGAAGAAGCTTTCAGGTGGAATGAAGCGGAGGGTGGGAATTGCCCAGGCCATGCTGAACGATCCCTGTATTTTGATTTTGGATGAGCCGACAGCAGGCTTAGATCCCAATGAAAGGATTAGGTTCCGGAATCTGATCAGCGAACTGTCAGAGGATAGGATTGTTCTGTTATCCACTCATATTGTTTCCGATGTGGAGTATATTGCAAACGAAATTTTATTGATGAGGAATGGGGAATTTGCTCATTCTGGTACAGTATATGAGCTGGTTTCATCCATTCCGGAAAAGGTATGGAATGTAAGAGTGGGTAAAGCAGAGGCAGATGGATATTTAAAGCGGTATCGGTGTACCAATGTAAAAACGCTTCCGGAAGGTGTAGAGCTTAGAATCTTATCAGAACAGATGCCGAATCCGTATGCAGTGGAGGAAGAAGTGACATTAGAGGATGTATTTTTATATTACTTTGGTGAGAAAGCAGGTGAAGAGAATGGTATATTATGAGATGAAAAAAGTGTTTTCCAAGACAAGTAATAAGATAGCAGTTTTGTTTATCTTGGTCTTACTGGGATTGATGACTGGTTTTGCCATTCATGTGCAATACGTAAATGAGGAGGGGAATATGGAGTATGGGATTTCGGCTGCCCGCAAATTAAAAGAGCTGAAAAAGGAGTGGGCAGGTGAGCTTACGGAAGAAAGACTTAAGGAGGTGATAGCGGAAAATGCGAGAATTCAGGCAACCCCGGAGGCACGTTCAAGGGATATACAGCAAAATAATATTGCGTACAGCCAGAGGCAGGGGCTGCTGGATATCCGCAATATGATCGCCAATTCCTATGGAGGATTTCAGAACTATGATTATTATATGATAGATTATCTGAAACCGGAGGACGCAGGGCATTTTTATTCCAACCGGATAGAAAGCCTAAAGGAATGGCTTGCTTCCCCGGAGGCGGAGCAGTTTTCTAAAAAGGAAAAGCAGTTTTTAATAGAACAGTATGCAGATATGGAAGTACCATTAAAATATGATGATTTTACAGGGTGGTATGAGGCTACATATAATATGCCCGTCATTATTATGCTGATGTGCCTGATTTTCGGGTTTTTACTGGCAGGGATATTTTCCAATGAGACAAAGTTAAAAGCTGATTCCATTTTCTTTTCTGCTTACCATGGACGCAGGCAGGGAGTGATGGCAAAGCTTGCAGCGGGATTGATCATTGTAACAGGAATTTACTGGGTTGTCATGCTCGTATATTCTGCAATCGTATTGGGAGCTCTGGGTACAGACGGTGCAGACTGCATGATTCAGATCAGCTTAGGCGGCTGGAAAAGTTTTTACAATATTACTTTTTTACAAAGGCATCTGCTAATTCTGTTTGGCGGTTATATTGGTACGCTGTTCATCGCACTGCTGACCATGCTGGTATCGGCAAAGACAAAATCTGCGGTGATTTCGGTAATGGTTCCATTTATCCTTTTGCTTATACCGTCTGTTTTTAGCGGGGGAAATCATCATCTCTTAAACCAGATTCTGGCTGTTTTGCCAGACAGACTGATGGATATTGATGCAGTAGTGAAGACGTTCAGCCTGGTGGAGATTGGCGGAAAAGTAACCGGGATATTAAGCATCCTGTTTCCGGTATATATAGTCTTGTCCGTCGTCCTTTGTCCTGTTATTTATCAGGTGTACCGGCAGGCGGAGGTGAAGTAGTAAGAATATTGGAGTGATAAAGGGAAGCCTTGTCTTTTTCACATAGAGGTGTGGAGGAAATGAGGGTAAATTTATATTAAATGCGGTATGGTCAGATGGCTATACCGTTTTTTAATTCCCCATATAGGAATTTGTCAGCCCATGTTTGGCAAATCTGATTAACTGTGAAATATCTCCCGCATATATTGCAGAAAGGGAGAAAACTGGTTATTCATCCAAAAAACTGGTTGTTCGTCCGTAAAATGAATCATAAGCCTAAAAATATGATATATATATATGGTACATACAATAGTGTAAAACGGTTTGTGAAAACACATAGAAAAGGAGAGATGAGCAATGAATAATATTACCAGGAAGTTACTACCCATTGGCACAGTCGTGCAGTTATTGAATAAGAAAGAGAAAATAATGATATGTGGCAGACAGCAGATTGATTTGGAAGAGCAGGTGGAATATGATTACCTTGGTTGCGTTTATCCCAAGGGAATAGATAATGAAGATGTGTTGTTATTTGATGCGGATAATATATTAATGGTTTACTTTTTGGGTTATCAGGATTTGGATGAGATACATCAAAGACTTCTGATTGTTGATGACTTGCAAAACGGAAACGAGGATGAGGAATAAAAGGGAGCGGATATTATGGCAAGTTTTAAGATACATACAAAGGCATTGAAAAATGAGTGTGAAACAATGAGTGAGGAGGCTCAAACATTAAGTAAGTATGTAGAAGAAATTGACCAAATCGCTGCACAAATATCGCTGGATCGTTCAACGGCTTCCGTAAAGAAAACATTACAAAGCATATCTAAGGATGTAAGAACAGAGAGTGCCAATCTTGCACTATTTTCTTCAAAACTGAATGAAGTTATTGTTCAGTATGAAAACGCAGAAAAGAATATAACGAAGGAAAGTATAGTGCAGAATACGACTGATGATAAGTCAGGAGATGAGGGAACTGCTGGGTCTGGGGATGAAACGCAATCGGAAGATAATGAAACAAACGAGATGATTTGGACAATATTGGGTTTTATTCCGGGGCTAAATTGTGCTGCGGATATAAGGCAAATTTGGAAGGATTTTCAAAAGATATTAGATGGTGATAAGCCTACAGTTGGTGAAATAATGGGTATCCTAATGGACTTTGCATTTCTTGCAATGGATTTCATAGCTCTTGCTTCTTTGGCAAAGAATATAGCTAAGGGTATCAAGGCTGCAAAGGTAGCATCTACGGCAGCAAAAGAGGCAACAAAGAAAGCGGCAAAAGCAGCGAAAACAGCAACAAAAGCAGCGTCTAAAACAGGAGGAACAGTTGCTAAGACGAAGGCAGCGCAAAAAGCGGTCAAGACTGCAAAAAAGGCAGAAAATACTGCAAAAAAGGCAGAAGCGGCAAAAGAAGCAGCTAAAGCAGCCAAAAAAGAGGCGGCAAAAAATGCAGTGAAAGAAACAGCAAAGAAAACAGCAGAAAATGTTGTAGATAAATATGCACCAACAGAGAGGAATCATGGTATACCCAATAAAATACCAGAAGATGCAAGGGACCAGATGATAGGATAGAGGTGATTATTGTGAATGATGAAAAGTTAGAAGATATTAAGGTAGTGAGTACAGTTTCTTTTGTGATCATGCTGGCAGGCACCATTATGGGTGTAGGCGCAGAGGCTGATAATATTAGGACAGGTAAGGTGTCTTTGTGGTGGCTGGTTTTAATTTTTGGAATTCTTACTGTGATTTCTTTTGCAGTTGTAGTTATTTCCAGCCGTATATTGAAAAAGAGACAGGGGCAATCATATTTTAGTACCATGATGTATATAGAAGCCATTCTGGAAATGTTTTTTCCTTCGCTGCTAGGTTCCCGCTCAGCAAAATTAAAAAAAATTAATGTAAGTGATAAAAACAAAAAAAGTAAATTGTGGAAAGACATGTGTGTTGGCTGTGATATAGATAATATAATCTCATTTATATTATGGTTTGTCTTATGGAGTGTCTGTGTATGGATGGTGATTAAATATATATTTTTTGTTGATGGAGATGATAATATTTTTAATATTGCTTCATTTTCTGTAGTATCAATTGCCCTTACCATTGTACTGATTTGTGTTGCATCAGGCATTAAGAAGAATCCCATGCCAATATTTGAGTATATGGATATTAGCAAAGTCAAGTTTAAGGAGCTGGCAAAGCACTATGACATGGCAGATAAGGTCACACATAAGATATGGATGGATTATAAGTATGTATTTATACAGTCGAACGGAAAAGCATATTGTATTCCGGTGGAAGATTATATAGATATGACCATCACGTTTAGCCGTTTCCGTTTTGTAATGGTATTGACAAGTACATATGATTGTGTGGTAAAATCTTCATTTTCCCCTGCCGGGTTCCAAAAATTAAAGACAATGCTGGAAACATTTCATAATAAATAATCTTCATATAGTATTTGATACCACATAATGTTGACAAACAAACCATATAGTGCTATTCTGGATAATATTATTAGACAAATAAGTTGAAATAGTCTAATAAATTGGATGACAAAAACAAATAACAGCAATTATCCAGAAGGGAGCAGAAGGTTGAAGGAATTAAGAATTGGAAATAAAACAGCACGCATTCCGGTAGTTCAGGGAGGGATGGGAGTAGGAGTCAGCTGCAGTCGTCTTGCAGGTGCCGTGGCGAAGGCAGGCGGGGTAGGTATCATTTCTACTGCACAGATTGGATATGACGAGCCGGATTTTGCGGATAATCACAAAGAGGCGAACAAACGGGCTATTGAAAAGCATATTAGGATTGCAAAAGCACAGGCAGACGGCGGTTTAGCGGGTGCCAATGTAATGGTAGCACTTAAGGATTATGAGGAACATGTAAAAGCTGCGGCGAGAGCGGGTGCAGATGTCGTTATTTGTGGGGCGGGACTTCCGGTTACCCTGCCGGAACTGCTTGCAGGAACAGATACGAAATTTGCTCCAATTATTTCCTCGGAAAAAGCATTGCATGTGCTTTTTAAAATGTGGGATAAAAAGTATAAGACAACCTCTGATTTTGTAATTATCGAAGGTCCTAGAGCTGGAGGACATTTAGGTTTTTCTGAGGAACAGCTGTCAGAGGACAAAAATGGAAACCTTAACTATGACGAGGAGATTAGGAAAATTATTGCGAAAGTCCGTATGCAGGAGGAAAAATACGGAAAACAGATTCCGGTCATTGTGGCTGGAGGTATTTTTGATGCAGAGGATGTTGCCCATGTAATGTGTTTGGGTGCTGATGGTGTGCAGGTGGCGAGCCGTTTTGTGGCGACAAAGGAATGTGATGCAGATATCCGGTATAAGGAAGCGTATATCCGTGCCAGGGAAGAAGATGTGAGGATTATCAAAAGTCCTGTGGGGATGCCGGGCCGAGCAGTGCACAACCATTTTTTAGATAAGGCAGAAAATGGAGAGTGCCGGGTAAAACAGTGTCAGGGCTGTCTGGCAAAATGCGACCCGTCAAAGATTCCTTACTGTATTACAGACGCATTAATCCGTGCGGTTTTAGGTGATGTGGAAAACGGACTTATTTTTTGCGGGGCAAATGTGGGGAAAATTACGGAAATTTCTACAGTGGAAGAAGTGATTTCTGATTTGGCTAAAGGTTTTTTGATACAGGAGAAACAATTGAACAATATGGAAAGCTCTGAGGAGAATAGCACAGGATATAAAAAGGATTTAACTGCATAGACCAGAAAACACAGTAAACATAAATAAGGCGGTGAAGATTTGAAAAGGGTAGTGATTACAGGAATGGGTGCAGTGACTCCAATTGGAATCGGTGTGCATGAATTTTGGAACAGTATTTTACAGAATAAAGTAGGGATAGATGTAATACAGAATTTTGATACTGCGGATTATAAGGCGAAGCTGTCAGCAGAGGTAAAGGATTTTGATGCCAAAAGGTATTTAGAGGCAAAGATGGTAAAAAGAATGGACCGGTTCAGCCAGTTTGCGGCAGTCGCAGCCAAAGAGGCGGTTGAAGACAGCGGGCTTCAGGTAGAGCAAGAGGACTGCTACCGGTTCGGGGTAAGCATTGGTTCTGGTGTGGGAAGCCTTATGGGGATTGAGCGGGAATATGATAAGTTGCTTGCAAAGGGGGCAGGGAAAATGCATCCCCTTACCGCACCTCTTATTTTGGGGAATATGGCAGCCGCAAATGCAGCGATGCTTTTCGGGTTTCGGGGAAAATGTCTGGATGTGGTAACTGCATGTGCCACCGGAACCAATTCGATTGGGGAAGCATTTCAAAGCATCCGGCACGGGGAGGCAGATGTGATTCTGGCAGGGGGTGTAGACAGCTCGGTAAGCCGGTTTGGTGTAGGTGCCTTTCAGGCGCTCACTGCACTGACTACTTCGGAGGATCCCATGTGTGCATCCATGCCCTTTGACCGGCGCAGGAATGGATTTGTGACCGGGGAAGGTGCCGGAGTGCTGGTGCTTGAGGAATTATCCCATGCAAAAAAGAGGGGAGCCTGTATTTATGCGGAGCTTGGCGGTTACGGGGCGACCTGTGACGCATACCATGTAACAACACCTCTTCCTGATGGCTCGGCGGCAGCAAGAGCAATGTCGATAGCGATTGAAGATGCCGGAATAACACCAGATCAGGTGGATTACATCAATGCCCATGGAACGAGCACGGTTTACAATGATTTATATGAAACAAGAGCCATAAAAGAAGCATTTGGCAAGGCAGCATATCGTGTACATATTAATTCCACGAAATCCATGATTGGACATACTTTTGCTGCCGGTGGTGCGATTGAGCTGATCACCTGTGTCCAATCCATTAAGGAAGGATATATCCATCCGACTGTAGGTCTCACAGAGGATGACCCGGAATGTGATTTGGATTACACGAAAGGAGAAGGAATTCATATGCCGGTACATATAGCAATGAGCAATTCCATGGGTTTTGGCGGGCATAATGCCGCGCTGGTCGTAAAGGAATATGCGGAGTGATAACCAATAGTATATATAGAGCTGGTGATAATAGGAAGAAAAGACAGATGGAGATGTTTCATCTGTTTTTTATATTATCCCCCATTCTACCCAGGAGGAGTTCTTTTCAGATAAAACTGGTCGTTCGTCGCAAAAACTGGTTATTCGTCAGAAAAATGGTTCATAAACTTAAAAATATGATATATATGGTTATTATACAGCAGTGTATAGAAACCTATATTTAAATTTTGAGTGTAATAAGGAATGATAAAATATATGAATAATGGATTAGAAGAAATTATTGAAAATATCAAGATATATGTCGGAATTGTTTTTGGAATGTTATTAATTTTAGATACAATATTAATTGCATATATGTATCAGGAAAATGGAATGATTTTTGGTTATAATGCAACAGTAAATAATGTAATTATATTTCTTTTAGCGGCGACAGCGGTTTTGTTTATTTTATTAATCGTATTTAGTGTTTTTTTAAGAATCCGGCAGGGAGATATGTATATTAGCATATGGGATGATCTGGAAACAATGACTACAATGTTGTTACCGATTGATGCAAAAAGTAAGAAAGAAATTATGCAATTGTTAGACAGAATTGGTGATAAAGAAGAAATTATGGCTACAGATTTGTGGAGAAAATCAACAAAAGGAATGAACATGTGGAATTGGATAAAGTCCGTTTTTCTGTTTGGTTTTGGAAGTTCAATCGTGTATGTGATCATAAAAAGCTGGCTGGATATGGATAATCAGCGTATATTAATGACAGTTCTTGGAGGTCTGTTTGTTATTGTTTTGTATTTTTGGAGTATTGTTTGCGGGCTTGGAGTGAAAAAAAGACCAGATGCCATATTGGATTATATTATATCACGTGACTTAGAATTTTCTGTGTTAAATCAGGATTTTTCAAAGGCAATGGTATTTGGAAGTCAGATATACAAAGGTTCGGAATATATTTTCATTGGAATCGGAAAGGGAATGCAGGTAGTATCAATAGAAGATATTACGGAATGTAAGGTGTTAAGGATGGCAGGCTTGAATCCAAGAAGATTATTTTTGCCTTATTATATACTAGAAATATCAGCTAATGATAAACATATTATGAAATACGGAATTAATCCTATCGCATTTTACAAGTTAGAGAATGCGATAGAAAATATTATAAAATGTTAATCAAAGATGGAAGTGAGGTTTAAAATATGAAAAGAAATCAATATTTACCCATGGGAACAGTTGTACAATTAAATGATCAGGATAATAAAGTTATGATTTGTGGAAGACAGCAAATCGATTTAGAAACAAATGAAACATACGATTATATCGGATGTGAATATCCCTATGGATTAGATGGAGAAAATGCCATGTTGTTTAATGGTGAGCAAATACAACTGGTATATTTTTTGGGATATCAGGATATGGATGAGTTACATTACAGATATCAGCTGATTGGAGAAGAAACTTTGGAAGATTAAGGGGGATAATATGTCGGAATTATGTATTAATATAGCAAAAATAAAGAATGAACCCCAAGGCATTAGGGATTACATGGAATGCATAAAAATCAAATTAGAGAATTGTCATCAATAAAAAATAATATTAGTCTTGGAGCGTCTACCAGTTTGATAAAAAGGAGTGTAGGGGATGCTTTAGAAGCGTTGGATGAACAATATGCGAGGTTGGGTTCTTTAGCAAAGCAGTTAGATTTAATTATCCAAGAATATCAGCAGACCGAGAGAGGTCTGGCAGATGCTAAACTCAATGTGAAGAAAATAGTGGATTCTTCTGAAAGTACAGGGGATGATAAGCAGACAGATGAAGATTCTTATTTTGAAAATGCGATTCAACAGGCAATGCAGGGAGAATTTTATGAGGGAGAGACAAATATGCTTGGGGATATATTGTCTTTAATTATTTCTTTTATTCCGGGATTGAATTGCGCAGCAGACATCAGGGATTTGGCGGCAGATATTATGAATGCAGCCAAAGATGGTAAATTGAGTGGAAAAGAAATTGCATTATTAGCACTTGATGTTGTAACCGTGGCTGGAGATGTGATTTCTTTAGGCGCATTAGTGAAAGGAATCAAAGGAGCTACAAAAACAGCTAAAGTTGCAAAAACTGCGCAGAAATCAACTGCAAAACAAGCAAAAAAATTAGCGAAGGAATCTGCTAAAAAGGCAAAAAATGCAGCAAAGGATGCAGCAGAAAAGGGAACAAGAAAAACGGTTAGAAAAGCTACAAAGACAGCACAAGATGCAGCAAAAAAAGCTGAAGCGGCAAAAGCAGCGAAAGCTGCGGCAAAGAAGACAAGTAAGGAATATAATGAAAAGGTGGCGAAAGAAGCAGTAGATCGTGTAAAAAAGGAAGTAACTGAAAAAGTAACTCAAAAAGACGCAGATGAAATAACTCAAGATATAATTACGGAAGAATATAAAAAGAATACAAGAGAAGAGATGAAAAATGGTGAGTAATACAAATTAAAGAAAGCATCAATTGCCTTTACAATTGTACTAATTTGTGTTGTATCAGGCATTAAGAAGAATCCCATGCCAATAGTTGAGTATATGGATATTACTAAAGTTAAATTTAAGGAGCTGGCAAAACACTATGACATGGCAGATAAAATCACACATAAGATATGGATGGATCAAATGTATGTCTTTATATAGTCAACCGGAAAACATATTGTATTCCGGTTGAGGATTATATAGATATGACAATTGCATTTAGTCGTTTCCGGTATGCAATGGTATTGGCAAGTACATAAGATTATGTGGTGAAATCAGCATTTTGTCCTGTGGTTTTTAAAAATTAAAGACAATGCTGGAAGCATTTAATAATGAATAGTTTTTTAAGGATGTTTATTCCGACAGAAGAAGACTCAGCTTATACTGGAAGGAATCTAAAGTATTATTTTTTAGAGTCAGTGCCTCTTCGATATCATAATCAATTAATACGTCATTTTTGATTGCTACAATACGGTTTTTCTTGTCATGCTGCAAAATCTCTACGGCATAAGCCCCCATCAGGGAAGCGTACATCCGGTCTTTTGCGGTTGGCTGACCGCCTCTTTGGATATATCCAAGGACGGACACTCTGGACTCGATTCCGGTTTTTTTCTGAATGATTTCTGCAAGCTCAGGGGCATCGATTACACCTTCAGCAACGACTACCAGATAGCTGTTTCTGCCATCAGCATGACGCCTTTTAATGGCATCCGTTATGTTGTCAAAATTTCCGTCCCATTTTTCAGGAAGAACAATGGCATCCGCAGAGGTCGCCATACCAGCCCATAGGGCGATATATCCCCGTTTTCTCCCCATCACTTCTACCACACTGCACCGACCATGGGAAACGGAAGAATCCCTGATCCGGTCAATTGCTTCCGTTGCAGTGTTTGCCGCCGTATCAAAGCCAAGCGTATATTCTGTACATGCTACATCACGGTCAATGGTTCCTGGTATACATATCATATTGATTCCCTCGTTTTGGAAGGCAATGGCACCTCGTAATGTTCCGTCACCACCGACTGCTACGACAGCGTCAACTTGATGTTCTCGTAAATTGCGGGCTGCCTGTGTCCGGTATTCCGGCTGTAAAAAGCGTTCACTTCTGCTGGTAAAGAGAATCGTTCCACCCTGATTGTTAATATTTCTTACTTCATCTACTCCCAAAGGGATGGTTTCCCAATCGATGAGACCGTCGTATCCTCTTAGGATGCCCACTACCTCGATTCCGAAATGTATTGCACTAAATACGATTGCACGGACAGCAGAATTCATGCCCGGTGCATCACCTCCGCTGGTCAAGACTGCAATTTTTCTAATTTTACTCATTGGTTATATGCTCCTTTTTCTAACTGGCACTTTTCTTGTTAAGGGCTTAAGATTTCTGTATTGTTTGTTCCTGGATTGTGCCGTTTTCTGTTACAAGTATATTTTGCTGTCAATGTTCGAGCTGTTTTTTGGGGTTGTGAAAACAGGTAGCTTTATGACAATTGCCACAATGGCGGTAGGAGAGAGTTTAATAGCCGAAATAATCGTCAATTCCTTCCACCATCCCCTGTGCCAGCTTGTTCCGATATTTATCAGTGGCCATTTTCCGGTCTTCTGCCGGATTGGTCATAAATCCAACTTCAATCAGGGTTACTGGCATTTTAGCCCAATTGGAGCCGCTTAAATCGTCTCTTGGACTGAGTCCGCGGTTTTTTGCTTTTGTTTTTTTACACATGGCATTTAAGATACATGCTGAAAGCTTTTTGCTCTTTTTGCTCAGCTTTCCCACATAGGGATTTGACTTTGTGGGATATAGGGCAGAAGCCCCGGAAACGGACTGGTTATCAATACCGTCGGCGTGGATGCGGACATAAATGTCGGCTTTTGCCTTGGTGGCTATTTTTGCACGAGATATACAGCTAAGAGCTTTTTTGCTGTTGGTTCTTGTCATGACGACCTTATAACCACGTGCCTCTAAGAGTTTTTTCATCTTCTTTGCAAGCGACAGGGTAAGCTTGTATTCTGGAATTTTGGTAACAACGCCACTGGTTCCAGCTGCATCTTTTGCTTTCATGGTTTTAGAGCCGGGACCGATTGGCTCTGTACCGCTGGCAACAACACCAGTATGCCCAGGGTCTAATGCAACAATTTTCTTTGGCGTAACAGTTACCTTAATGGAGACGGCGAGACTGCCGGCGCGGGCGGTAATGCTTGTAGTACCCGCTTTTATAGCAGTCATTTTTCCCTGACTGTTAATTTTGGCAACTTTTTTATTTGAGCTATCGAAAGTGACAGGCTTGTCTGTTCCGATGAGTGAGACTTTGAAGGTATAGGTTTTTCCAGCTTTTATAGTGGAGGTGCTTTTTGCAAAACGGATTTCTCCGGCTGTGTCAGCAACGGTCTCTGCATCTGCTGCCACAAGGGCTTTACCTTCAACAGGAAACAGCAGGCTTAGTATAAAAGCGGTTGCCAGAATCCATAAAATGTGTTTTTTATGTAATTTTTCAGCTTTTTTCTTTTCCATAATAAAACCTATCCTTTTCTTTATTGTCTGTTTTACTGGCATAGAATGAATCCTATTCTATTTCCTTTCCATTTTTCCCCAATATATGGTAAATCTGGTCTTCATATTCAATTAAATTGCTATGATTGGCAAATTTTTCTGTTTTTTTCTTAAAATATTAGTTGGAAATTGTTTTCCAGCTATGATGTATTTAGTGTTACCAGATAAGGATATCACAATTCCTGTTTTTCGACAACCATGAAACAATTTGAGTTTCCGTAGTTTTATCCCAAAAGAAGGTACACAAAATGGCGTGTATAAGCGGGTGAAAGTGACCGTGAAGTAGGGATTGTATTTTTTGAAGTGTATTTGAATCATATTTGTTTTAACTGTGTTTTTACTTAGAGTAAAATATTAGTTGGCAAGAAAAGAAAAAAGGAAGAGGCACGAAACCTCTTCCCTATCACATAAATAAATCTTATTATTAAGTTTGCTTAAGACTAATGATAAGGAGATTAGTGTGAAAGAAAGTAGAGGAAAACCATAAATTGGCGCACTTGAATAAGCT
>CAJUFL010000057.1 GCA_910585605.1 uncultured Lachnospiraceae bacterium
AATAATGATACTAGTAAAATCAGGGGAGTGTGGATAAAACTGCGGAAACTCAAGGTAACTGTGAGTAGTATATTCCTTTAATATGTGCTATACTATATGATTATCGAAATGAAACTTGGTTACAAATATCAGGAGGAAAAGATGAAGATTATTATTGTAGGCTGCGGCAAGGTAGGTTATGCCCTTGCAGAACAGCTAAACGAAGAAGGTCACGACATTACAGTCATTGATACCAATAGTGATAAATTAGAACATGCACTATCCGTTCTGGATGTCCAGGGAGTTGAAGGCAACGGAACCTCCTTCCATATACAGCAGGAAGCAGGTATCAAAGAAAGTGATCTGTTAATTGCGGTAACCGGACTGGACGAAATCAATCTTCTTTGTTGTCTGATAGCAAAGAAAGCCGGTAATTGCAATACCATTGCCAGAGTGCGGAATCCGGAATATTTTTCCGAAATCAAGTATTTACGCGACGAACTCGGACTGGCACTTGCCATCAATCCGGAACTAGCCTGTGCACAAGGTATTGCCCGGCTGATCGAGGTCCCAAGTGCATTAGATATCATGTCTTTTGCCAAAGGGCGTGCAAATATGATTAAATTGTCCATTCCTGACAATTCTGCCATCCATAATATGACAGTCTACGAATTTGCAACAAAAGTCCACACAAACACATTGATTTGTGCCATAGAACGGGATCACGAGGTCATCATTCCTGACGGTAATACCATTTTACAGCAGGGCGACAATATGTATGTCATAATCCCTCCGGCAGAGATTCATTCCCTTTTGTCCAAAATCGGTATCAAGGCAAAACCCATCAAAACCGTTATGATTATCGGCGGAAGCACCACTGCCTACTATCTTGCAAGACATTTGGAAGGCTCACGCTTACGGGTAAAGATCGTTGAACAGAACCCAGAACAATGTGAGCACTTAAGTGAATTACTGCCTCGCACCCTGATCATTAACGGAGATGCCACCGACCGCCAGTTATTATTGGAAGAAGGCATTGACGAAACAGATGCTTTCGTGTCCCTTACCAATATGGATGAGGAAAACCTGGTTCTTTCCTTATTTGCAAATAAAGTGAGTAATGCCAAGATCATTACCAAGGTGGATAAAGTATCCTTTGAAGAAGTTGTGGAGGAACTGCCCATCGGCACGATTGCCTGTCCCAAAAATATAACCGCAAAGTCCATTATCCAGTATGTACGTGCATTGCAGAATTCTTTTGGCAGTAATATTGAAACACTTTACCGCATGCTGGATGATAAAGTGGAAGCGCTGGAATTTGTCATCAAACAGGAATCCAAGGTGACTGGAAAACCACTTATGGAACTGAATTTAAAGAAAAACTTATTAATCTGTGCCATTTTCCGTAATGGTAAGATTATCACTCCAAGCGGAAAAGACACGATCATAAACGGAGATACTGTTATTGTTGTAACTACAAATAAAGGATTAACTGATATAAAGGATATTCTTGATTAATATTCCTTATGAAATTATAATCAGGCAGGAAAAGAAAATGAATATTACTATAATTTTTTATTTACTGGGATGGCTTCTTAATACAGTTGCCGCCCTGATGCTTTTACCCTTTGCCGTATCTATTTATTATGGCGAAAGCAGCGGGAAATATTTTTTAATATGTTCCCTCGTGATTTTAACGATTGGTGTATTACTTACAAAAAAACGTCCTAAAAACGCCAAATTTTATGCAAAGGAAGGCTTTGTAATCACAGCCCTCAGCTGGCTGCTTCTTTCCCTTATCGGCTGTCTGCCATTTTATTTAAGTGGCGAGATTCCTTCCTTTACAAATGCATTATTCGAATGCATTTCCGGTTTTACTACCACTGGTGCTTCTATTCTGCACGACGTGGAAAAAATGTCACGCTGCATGATGTTCTGGCGCTGTTTCACGCAATGGATTGGCGGTATGGGTGTATTGGTATTTATGCTGGCTGTCCTTCCTCTGACCGGCGGGCAGGATTTATATCTTATGCGGGCAGAAAGTCCGGGACCAAATGTGGGCAAGCTGGTACCAAAAGTACAAAAAACAGCATATTACTTATATGCGATTTATTTCGCCCTTACGGTATTGGAAATCATCTGTCTCCTAATTGCAAAAATGCCGTTATATGATGCCGTATGTACCTCTTTTACCACTACAAGTACCGGCGGATTCGGAGTAAAAAACTCCTCTTTAGGGGGATACTCTCCAACAATACAGTATATCGTTACAATCTTTTTGTATTTATCCGGATTAAATTATAACTTTTTCTTTTTTATCTGGATCAAACGATTTAAAGATGCCTTTTCCATGCAGGAAATCCGATTGTATTCCGTTGTCTTCTTTTGTGCTGTTGCAGTGATCACAGCTGATGTTATAAAGACCGGCTATTGCCTGGAAGAGAGTTTCCGCCATGCAGCATTTCAGGTAGGCTCCATTATGACAACTGCCGGTTTTTCCTCTGCTGACTTTGATGTCTGGCCTTCCCTGTCCAGAAGCATTTTGGTACTGTTAATGTTTATTGGCGGATGTGCCGGAAGCACATGCGGAGGCATTAAAGTTTCAAGAATCCTTATTTACTTAAAAACAGTAAAAAAAGAAATCGCACAGCTGTGCCACCCCAGAAATGTAAAGGTTATCAAAATTGACAACAAGCCTCTGCCTCACAATGTACTGCGTTCCGCTAATATATTTTTTATTGTGTACATCCTAATCTTTTCAGCATCTACCCTGCTTGTGAGTATAGATGAATTTGATCTGGTCACTAATTTTACAGCTGTTGCATCGGCACTGGGAAATATCGGTCCGGGACTTTCTCTGGTCGGACCTACCTGTAACTTTGATATATATTCCGCATTTTCAAAATATATCCTTATGTTTGATATGCTCGCCGGGCGTTTGGAATTATTCCCTATGCTGGTGTTACTATCACCTCTCACCTGGAAAAAGCAATAAATGCAAAGAGGTGGAATCTCCGCCTCTTTATAATAGCAATTCATGTAATTTCCCATAAACATATTCCACGCTCTTCCGGCGCACTTCATTCCTGCCAATATCACCAAACTGCATAGTTTCCGTATAAACGGTTCCGTCAACAAAAAAACCAAAGCATACCATTCCAACAGGTTTTTCTTTGGTTCCACCTCCCGGTCCTGCCACACCAGTAATACCTACCCCGACTTCAGCTCCTGTCTCTTTTGCCACACCTTCTGACATCTGGCAGGCAACCTCCTCGCTTACTACACCATATGTTTCTATCGTATCTTCTTTTACACCAAGGTACTTTGTCTTCGCTTCATTTGCATAAGTAATAAAGCTTGCATCCAATACCTTTGAGGCATCCGCCACACTTACAAGTGCCGCCACTGCAAGCCCCCCTGTACAAGACTCTGCAAATGAAATGTGATATTCCTTTTCCATTAATTGATGGACAACCTGCTCATACATCTTTGTTCTTCCTTTCCTGCCTTGACTCTGCCTTATCCTATTCCAGAGCTGCAAAAAAGTCAATACCTTCTATAATAAATCTATCTTTTGCCAGAGTTTATCCAGTTCCTCACGTTCCATTCTTTCGATTTCCTGTTCTGAATATAAATAATAATACCACGCAGGAAACATCTCCCAGCTACATACACTAATATCCCGCCAGCGGAGATGTTCCCTGTATCTCTTATATCTGCCGCGTAATTTTTTTAAAAATACACCCATAAATACCTTCTTTCTAACATAGAAAATCCCAAACGAAATAAAAAATTAAGATCTTCTATCTCCAAAAATAATTATGTTTTACGGATATAATAAATAAAAAAATTAGATAAGTCAAGACATTTCACAAACTATTTTCTACCAATTTCTTCCAAAACCACCCTTCCTTCTATTTTCAATAGAAACCGAAGCACTGGTTTGAATCCATATTCATTTAATACTGCTATACCTGCGTTATCGAATTTTTGACAATACCCCCATTTCCATCTCATATACATGATCACACAAAACATCAATATCTTCTTTATTATGACTTGCCAATATAATGGTTTTTTCCTGTTCCTTTAATTCCAGTAACAGCTCACGCACATCTGTCACCCCGCTTTTATCCAATCCGTTCATCGGTTCATCCAAAATTAAAATATCCTGATCTTCCATGATCGCCTGGGCAATTGCAAGTCTCTGCCGCATACCCATAGAATAATTCTTTACTTTTTTTCTTGATCTGGGATCCAGCCCTACTTTATCCATTATTGCATACAAATGTTCCTTATTCTTTGTATTGCGGATACGGTATAGATAATCCAGGTTTTTATATCCGCTGGCATTTCCAAGAATTGAGGGTTCTTCAATAATGACCCCTGCCTCATTCAGCATATCCATATCCTCATGCATCTTTCTGCCATGAATATAAATGCTTCCTTCATCCAGATATAGAAGACCACAGATGCATTTAAACAATACCGTCTTACCGGAACCATTATGCCCTACAATACCGCATATTTCCCCCTGACCAAAAGAGACCGTGATATTTTTTAACACCTGCTGCTTTCGAAAACTTTTATTCGCATGTTTTATCTGTATTACCGGCAGCCCTTCCGATTCTTCCGTCTGCTTTTTCATTGTTCCTCTCCTATTCTTCTTTATTCCACACAAATTCCATGTGCCGTGACTTTAGTATAATACCAAACACAATAAATATTATCATGATGCTGCACAATCCTATACAAAACCACAAAGACGGATAATCATGTACATCCAAAAAAACTGGTTCATCATGCAGACCCATCCTGCACCAGTTAAATGGGGTCACATAGGGCAGCCATGAAGAAGTAATAAACTTTGCTTCTGACAGATTCATACCTGTCAATACCACCGCAGCAGATACCGCTGCTATCCTGCTGCCATATAAACTGAGGACAAACATTAGCAGTCCTATTGTGGCAGATACAATCCAAACCAGTAAAAAACACAGAATCATCGCCTGTAAAGGTGTATATTTTTCTAGAATTACAGGGGACGGATTACCGATAAGATTATATTTCCATATATCATCCGAATGTGCCATGGTATTTATAAGATCTCCCCAATCCGTTTCCAGGCAAATCCTTGGCACAAAAACAAGAACTGTCGCAGCAAACGTCAGAACCGTAAGGGTAAATGCCTGCATGATAACTGCAAATATTTTTTCGATACACCATATGCACCTGCCTTTTCTCAGGGCAAAACACAGTTCAGAACGATTCATAAATGGTACATCCGAAAACATATAACAGACAATAAAACCATAAAAAGTAGCAAAATACTTATTATCAAAAAAATGCGGTGCCATCCAGGGTGTAATCCATTCCTGGCAGTCAAGCATAACTCGGTCAATCCCAGTTGCTATGGCACACACCAACGCTGCCATTAAGATAACCGCCCCCACAAAACGAATCGAACATATTTTTTTAACAAATTCCTGCCACCCATTCCAGTGAACCCTGCCCATTTTTCCAGACATCTTACACCACCTTCCTTCTATATATAAAGCAGATGACTGCCCCTATGAATAATAATAAGAGGAAAACCTCAAGATAATACAGCTGCCATGTATGTATTTCCAGACTGCTTCCCAATGTAGTAACCCCCATGCAGTTCAGGGAAAACAAGCTTCCAAATTCCCATCCCATCATACGCTGTACCAAGATATCTTCAATATAGAGAAATGCCACCGGCAGTATGTACACAAGCATACGGTTTTTAACAAATAAAGAGCACATCAGCCCAATCACTGCCAGAGTTCCCGCCAGTACAGCTAGATGCACGCCTATACAAAATGCAAACAAAAGGAAATGCCCATTTAGCAGCAGCAGTTTATACAGGGATCCACAGTTATCCTGAATCTGCTGTATGGATTCTGAATCCGGCAGTCCATATCTGACCAGAAGAAACAATGCCGCCAACAAAAACCCGGTGAACATAGTAACTGCCGCAGAAAGAAACACAGCAGTCATTTTAGAAAGAGAATAGGAAGCCGCACCGCCTCTTAATACCATCTGTCTGTCATAGCTGTATTCCATATCGTCACAAAACGCTGCCGAATAAGGATAAACAGAAAAAATTAATGCTGCCATAATCAAGACAGCATTTCCCGCTATATTCCCCAGCCATCCAAGCACATTGACAGCACCGGAGCTATTATATAATAATGTAAGGCAGACGCCTAAGCTTCCGACAGCTATTTTCCATGTTCCAAATGCCCTACGTATATCTATATTCAGATACCGAATCTGTTTCACTTTCCATCAGCCTCCTTTTTCAAAGCCATCACAGGATATCACCCCTATGATACCATAGGGGTGATTGTAAATGGTTTCTCAAGGACAATATGTACCTGTTGCATGAGCCCCGCCATAATACTGTGGCACAGTTGCATAGACATAAAAAAATTCACCAGCACGTGGTACTTTTTTATGATAAGTATCATATCCTGCGGATAAGGTTTCCCCTAAATTCTTTTCTCTATAAAATGTGATTGCCTGATTTACAGACATCTGCTCCCCATTACTTCTAAAAGCTGTAAAACTCATTGATGGAGCATTTGTCAAAGTATTTAATTTAATATAAAATCTCTGTTCATCATCATCTTTAACTGTTTTCGTAGAATATGGATCAGGAGATGACTGCCCCGGTATATTAGAGACTGTCACATCTAAATAACTATTGACAGCATGAACCACCGTCGCAAACCCTCCAACGCTGACCAGAATTGCTAATGCACATAAGATATTTTTAAACTTTCTTTTCATCTTCATATGTATCCTCGCTTTCCTGCATTTCTTTATAACCTGCTCCCTCCCCTTAAAAGCAAATTATAATGTTTCTTTTTTCTCCGACTTCATCGGACGTTTTGGCTGATGAAAGATTCCTGCACAATACGGCCAATCACCATAACCATGGCTCTTACCGATCTTTACAGCTTTTTCCATCATTTTCAGAACTGTTTTCTTGTTATTCATCCGTTTTCACCTCCTGTCTAATCAATTTTGCAAAAAATAGGAGGATACCGCATAACACTATGGCCGTTGACAGATACGTGATTATTATAGGGCTTGCATTCATACATTTTAAAAAAAACAAAACCCCAATTTCCAGCATCAGCATCCAACGTGCCGCTTCTTTCGCATTTTTCAACTCAGACTGAGTCATGTGTACATCTGGATGATTAACTGTTCCAATTACCAAAATAATCATTGACGAAATAATAACTCCCAGCCAATGATATTTTTGCCAAAACCTTATATTCTGGCATAAGTAAACCACAAAACCATACGTTACCAGCGTCATCAAATAACAGTGTCCAAACGTTGAAGCGTGATAACCGCCAGTACGTTTTCTAAGTGCCAGAAAAAAAAGAAGAAAACCAGCTGTAGCAATGATATTTTTCAGAACACAACTTATAATCAGGATGGAACTAATAGTAATGAAACTTTCTGTCATGCAATGTATGTAATACCGATAGTCCTCCTTTTGTGATTCATCTATAACCTGTTCCTCAATCATCATGCCAACGATTCGGTTTACAATTCCTTCTATCATGCAGCACCTCCTTACCGTAGAATATACAGTTCCGGTTTAAAAATCAATATGATATGCAGAATCGGTCAAAAACCCGCAGAATCAGTCGTTTCCCAACGAAATAAGTTAAAAAATGTATATTGAAATCCAACAAAAAAATAAGAACTAAAAAACAGCAGAACTAATCCGCTGTTTTTCCTTTTTGTGGAATCATGATAGAGAACAGAAATTCTGTATCCTGAGGTTCTATAACATAATGCCCGCCATATTTTTCTACTATTTTTATAATGTTCTTAACACCGATTCCATGCACGTAACCAGCATGCCCTTTCGTAGACAGCAAAATCCCTTCTTTCCTTTTCACTGTTCCGTTATAGGTATTACATACAGACAGTACCAGAATGCTTTTTTCAATAACCATCTTTACTTTGATGACCCGCCTGCATTCTATCTTCATACAGGCTTCTATGGCATTATCCAGTAAATTTGCAAGAAGTACGACGACATCATATTCACTAAGCCATAATCCTGACAGATCATCCAGCTTAAACACTACAACGATTCCATAGCTAAGCGCTTTCCGGTATTTTGTATTGATTACAGCATTGACTATTGCATGATGCGTATCTACCGCATCCAGTTCATGGAAAATTTCATCCCCTATCTGACTTAAATACTGTTCCAGCTCATCATATTTACCACCTCTGCAAAGTGTACGCATACACTCAATCTGGTTTTTATACTCATGAAGCTTTTCATTCTGTTCATTAAAATTATCAGCAATGGACTGATAAAGTGTTAACTGATTATTTGCCTGCATCTCCGCAATCTTGTTTTCCCTGAATTGCCGTTCCCTCTTTGAAATATCCTGTATCAGAAAAAATAAAAAGATATTCATTCCTAATAGTCCGAATGCCACCATCCACAGCAAATCTTCCATTCCCTCAGCCTGAACTGCATACGTATTGGACAATATGATTCCCAAAATGCAGACAGAAAAAACAGGAAAAAAGAGAAATCTGACCCATTGAATATCTGTCAACGCTACAATCTCCGACTTTTCTGTTATACGCTGAATTACCAGAACTATTAAAAATAACGTAATCTTGCTAAAAACCATAGCCGCAATCCTGAAAATCCTCCCATCTCCAGGTATTACCATAAATACATTAGAATGTATAACCAGAACAAGATAATCAACAGCCAGAAGCAGCGCCAGATAGAAAATTGTGAGCGTTATCATTTTAAACGGTCTGGATTCGAAAAAAAGACTTGCTATCAGAAAAAGACATAGAGCTATGACTATCTCCTTTAACAAAAAATAAGAATTCAACAAAACCGAGATAGCAAACGTTCCAATACACATAGCTATAAACATTATATAACTATTTCTCCGGCATCCACTGCTCCGGTAATCGCAGAAAGCCTCCATAAACAACTTATAAAAAATCATTTCCGTAAACACAATACAAATACTTTGAATAAATATAATCATTGTATAACCCCTTTAAATCTTATGACCGCATCCCGTACCGTTTTATATCTCGATTTTGCGATAGGAAGAGGGGTTCCGTCCACAAGAAACATTGTCTTGTCCTCTATGTATTCCACAAATGATATATTGACTAAAAAACTCTGATGTATCCTCAAAAACATCTTATCATCAATATCTTCTTCGATAAAATTCAGTGTTTTCTGCATTTTATATTCAGTCATATCATCCTCTAAGATATGAAATATCAACGTGTGCAGATTACTTTCTACATATACCAGCCTTTTCAGAAAAAACTGCTTTTCCCCTTCTGCAAAGCGGTATCTTTTTGCTACAGGGACAATCTTCATTTTTTGAAAGACGGCATCCAGGCACTCTTCCAGAGATTCTTTAAAATTATCAGCATTTTTTAGAAGATACCGAAACGCATTTACCTTATATCCTTCTAATGTATAATTTATAAAAGCTGTCACAAAAATCACATATGTCTCATCTGATAATTCCCGTAATTTCCTTGCAGTTTCTATACCATTTAATTCCATCATATTAATATCAAGAAATACAATCTTATAAGCTGCCATTTTAGCACCTAGACTTGTAAATTCAATTCCAGATAAAAATCTCCTGATAGAATAGACTTCCCCTTTAGCATCCAGATATCCGGTAATCAGCTTTTCAAGATACCTCCCAAATATCTCTTCATCGTCACATATAGCTATTTGCAGCATAATTTCTGTCATCTCCCTTCCTTATTTGAATTCATACCAATTTGCGAGTTACAACTGCTAATAAGAAAGAAAGTCCTTTTTATTTTTCACAAAAATTATGGAATCAAGCCGTCTTGCAGAATCAGTCAATCACTTGCAGAAAAAGTTTTATTCATTATATCAATTATTATGAGATATGACAATTATATTTAAAATTGTTTTCTAGCTGTTATACAACTGGCTATCACTGATACCCGATATTGACATAAAAGTAGTCCTATGCGTATAATTATACATAGAGGGAAGAAAATATATTCTATAAAATAGTATCGCTCCCTGATATGCGGCTTACAAGTGGTCAGGATGACAAATAATGTTCGCTCCCCGATATGCGGCTTATAAATGATCGGGATTAAAATGTTCGTAACGCCCTGTCGAAAGGCAGGGTATTATTATATATGAAAATAAAAAGACTATTTTTTTCATTCATTTGATTTCCACCTCAATATAAAATAACACCATAAAAAGGGGGTGACAAATTATTTACTAACTTATCAAACCCTTTGAATTTTTTGAAATAATATATTTTTAGAACTTTTCAGCCTTAGCAGCTTCCGCGATGGAAACATGAAGCCTTGAAAATACAATATTTTCATGACATCCATTTTTCCACTCTGTGCTATTACCACTTTGTACCGTTTTGTCATTTGTATCCTTATACTCTGTCAATTTCTTCCCATGCTTCATCGATTGTTTGAACTCTACCATTTTCCATATCGTCAATGGCTCCATCAAGTTTCCCCAATAAAACATTCATAGAATCATTGATTGTATAAGTAGGTTCCACTGTTTTTACAGCCTCTGCTAATGCCATGTTCATCACCTTTTCCAAAATTCCGATAATCATATATACCACAATCCAAAAGAAATAACCATTCCTTAACAAAAATACATTCCCTGCAAGTGTAAGAATAATGTAGAAATAGTATAGGAGTGACTAACATTTAGCCACTCCTAATCCCTTCTTATACCATGTATTTACAATGTTTTTAGAACTTACCAGCCTTAGCAGCTTCCTCAATGGAAACGGCAACTGCAACTGTCATTCCAACCATCGGGTTATTACCGGCACCGATAAGACCCATCATCTCAACGTGTGCAGGAACGGATGAAGAACCTGCAAACTGTGCATCTGAATGCATACGTCCTAATGTATCCGTCATACCATAAGAAGCAGGACCAGCAGCCATATTGTCTGGGTGAAGAGTACGTCCTGTACCACCACCGGAAGCAACTGAAAAATATTTCTTACCCTGCTCGATACATTCTTTCTTATATGTACCTGCTACCGGATGCTGGAAACGAGTCGGATTGGTTGAGTTACCGGTAATGGATACATCAACACCTTCCTTATGCATGATTGCAACACCTTCCGGTACAGAATTTGCACCATAACAGTTAACCTTTGCACGAAGTCCCTCTGAATAAGACTTGCGGAATACTTCCTTAACCTCATTGGTATATGGATCATACTCTGTCTCAACAAATGTAAATCCGTTGATACGAGAAATAATCTGTGCAGCATCCTTTCCTAAACCATTCAGAATAACTCTTAACGGTTTCTGGCGAACCTTGTTTGCCTTCTCTGCAATACCGATTGCACCTTCTGCCGCAGCAAATGATTCATGACCTGCTAAGAATGCGAAACACTCTGTCTCTTCTTCCAGCAGCATCTTGCCTAAATTACCATGTCCTAAACCTACCTTACGAGTATCTGCTACGGAACCCGGAATACAGAAAGCCTGAAGTCCTTCGCCGATTGCAGCAGCTGCATCAGCAGCTCTCTTACAGCCCTTCTTGATTGCGATTGCAGCACCTACAGTATAAGCCCAGCAAGCATTCTCAAAACAAATCGGCTGAATTCCTTTAACCTGATTATATACATCTAAACCAGCATCTTTTGTAATCTTCTCTGCCTCTTCGATAGAGGAGATACCGTAGCTGTTTAATACTTCATTAATCTTATCAATTCTTCTTTCATATGATTCAAATAATGCCATTATATCGTTACCTCCTTCTATTATTTAGCAATCTCTTTGTCTGTACGTGGATCGATTAACTTAACAGCATCATCTACTCTACCATACTGACCACAAGACTTTTCATATGCAGTGTTTGGATCGTCACCCTTTTTAATAAAATCTGTCATCTTACCAAGGTTAACGAATTTGTATCCGATAATTAAATCCTCAGCATCCAATGCGATTGCTGTAACATATCCCTCAGCCATCTCTAAGTAACGAGGACCTTTCTTAAGTGTACCGTACATTGTACCCACCTGTGAACGAAGACCCTTACCTAAATCCTCAAGACCTGCTCCTACCGGCAGACCATCTTCAGAAAATGCACTCTGTGTACGTCCATAAACAATCTGTAAGAACAGCTCTCTCATCGCTGTATTGATTGCATCACATACTAAGTCAGTATTTAATGCTTCCATAACTGTTAATCCCGGCAAAATCTCTGAAGCCATAGCAGCAGAATGTGTCATACCAGAACATCCGATTGTCTCAACCAATGCTTCCTGGATAATACCCTCTTTAACATTCAGTGTTAATTTGCAGGCACCCTGCTGTGGTGCACACCATCCAATACCGTGTGTCAAACCGGAAATATCCTTTACTTCTTTTGCCTGAACCCATTTTGCTTCTTCAGGGATTGGTGCACAACCATGATGTACACCCTGAGCTACTGGGCACATGTTCTCTACTTCCTGTGAATAAATCATGTTGAAACTCCTTTCAATATGTAAAATATTATCGGCATTTCAACATAAAGCTGACTGCCGCATTTAGATATATTTTCGCATATATTGTCAAAAAAATCTAGTCCTAATTTGGTTAAAAATAACAACATTTACACTTTCTATAAAATTGAATCTCAGAAAAGACATAATGATTTCAGCAAATCCAAAAAGACAGTTTATTCCTTTTCCCAAGGATAAACTGCCCCATTTATATACCAACAGATATATTATATATTTATATAGTAATCTAGTAAAATCCTATTTTTTCATTTTTTGCATCATTTCCTTAACTACTGCACAATCTCTAATAATCTTATCTGCACCGTAATCCCTTATTTCATCATACTCTTGTTCAAACATTTTGTACAACTGAAACCCCATAACCATACCAGCCTGAAAATACAACTCCCCCTGCTCCGAAGCAAATCCTAATAATATATTGCCCAGTTCTTCATCATCTTTATCTATGCCTGGGAATAATTCTTGCAGAAGATCAAACATTTTATCACAAGAATCATCTATTCTTTTCGAATACTTTTCAGTATGTTTTATAAGCGGCTCTACACCAAACAACAGGTACGATGCTACACTTTCCCCATGAATTCTATCTATTACTCTTTCAAATTCGTTCATATTTTTATTCCTTCTTTCTACTAAATATTTTAGAATCAATATAGTTGACAGAAACTATCTGTTTCATTGTTCTATACGAATAATTTACAAACATCTTTTCAATTCAAATATACTAAATACTATTCCAAGGAGTTAAATCACTTTCCATTTCTTGTCTTTTTTCAAATTCTGCGACATGCTTTTTCATTAATATCTCTATTTCATGATTAGCGGAACGTCCATTATATTCTGCCACAAAGCGAAACTTTTTTAATAAAACAGAATCAATTCGTATTGTAAATTTTGATAGCTTTAATAACATATTAATCCCCCTATAGATTATATAAGTCCCATTATAATGCTAATAGACAGGTAAAATATGGATTGACGGCATTATGGCGGCATTAAAATACAGACCACATATAAATTTAGCATTAAATTTCAAGCCGTCATTATGACGTCAAATCAAACCACCATTATTTTTATGTATTATAATAAACCTATTATATCGGAGGTTTAAAATGTTGCCTAACATATCAAAATTTACACTTCGAACAGACTTAGAATTACTAAAAAAGTTTCACCTTACTGCGAAAGATAATGCACGTTCCGCAAATCGTGAAATAGAAGTGCTTATGAGAAAACATGTCGCAGAATTTGAAAAAGAACATGGCAAAATAGAATTTGACTAACTTGATACCTTACATGCAACATTTATCTGTCAATCTTTTATTGCAGTGATTTATCCCATATTACAGAACATGTTCCAGACTATTTCTCAATCATTCATAATATTTTTCAGATATTCTGAATATATAAAATACCTGCCTTTGCCGACAGGTATTTTTTTATGTTCTTCTGTCCTCTCCTTGTGCATATTTGTAAGGATTTGTCAAGTTTTGTTAACTCTCTGTTAATATTTAATTTTTTTACAAAAAATCTATATACTTTTATCCTCATTGGGTATATTGTTCAAATGTAGTTGTTGATCACGTTTTATTCACAAAGGAGGAAAAAAATATGAGTATGAGTAAAACAAAAATGTATCCGTCTTTTGAAAACCGCGACTTTTTTCTGGATGCCGGTGAGCACATCGCCTTTTACCGGAAACGTGCCGGCATGACACAGGCACAATTAGCCGCCGCTGTCGGCGTCAACAGAAGCTACATAAGTCGTATCGAAAGTGTAAACAGAGTACAACCCTTTTCTATGGAACTGCTCTTTGATATCAGCAGGGCTCTGAATACTCCGGTACATCTATTCTTTATGCCGCTCCCTAAGACCGACAAAAAGTAAAGCTACTGTAAAGATATCCAGAAAAATTTTCTATTGTTCTAAGTCTTTCTGACATAAGAATCCCCGCCTGCATTCGCTGGCGGGGATTCTTCCCTTCTTTATACTGCTATTCTTTTAATATTCCTTCTTCCCTCAAAACAGTTTTTATCTCTTCTTCAGAAAGTCCCATTTTTTCCGCAATTTCTGCAACTGTCAGACCTACGTCTGCATATGCTACTATCTTGCCCTCAGCTTTTCCTTCAGCCCTTCCCTCAGCTCTTCCTTCAGCTCTTCCTTCAGCTTTTCCTTCAGCCCTTCCTTCAGCCCTTCCTTCAGCTCTTCCTTCAGCTTTTCCTCTCTCTTCTGCTCTGTCTAATACTTCACACATATTTTTCACGCCTCCTTCCGACTGATTCTGTGCCTCTATAAACCGTTCATCTTCTGTCAGTACAGCCATCAGCTTTAACAGCTCATCCACATGCCGTATCGTTTCTTTCGATGGCTTATAATCCCTGTTCTTCCTTATCTGAACAAAGTAATCAGCCACAAACCTGAAATCACTTTTGAATCTCTTTACCTGTTCTTCTTCCAGATACGCTATCTCAAATACATTTATCCTATAATCACTTACATATGGCTTTATCTCCTCTGGTATTTCCAGACATTCATACAGTGAGCGTTTCCCTTCCCATGGCTTCAGACCAAAGTACAGTACCATTGTCACCACCGGATATCTCCTCTTTTTCTTTTCTGTCAACTGGGAGCGGTATGCTGCCCCATCATACCCTATCACACGGAACGGCATATTTTTGTCTATCAGAGTCTGGTTCTCCAGTCCACACAGGGCTATCCTTACCTCTCCCCTGCTCCAAAACTTGGATACATCCCTTTCCTGCTCATGCAGGCGGTTCTCTGCTTTATACTGGCTCTTGTCCTTCGCATTAGAGAGTTCTTCTTCCTTCATCAGCTCTTTTCCTTCAAACAACAGCACATTCACTATATCGGCAAATACATCATTGTAATCCTCAAGAACCTTCTCTGCCGTATCCCTTTCTCCCATTCATCTTCCTCCTGTATCTTCCTGATTTCTTCTATAATGTGAATTCTTATAATAACTATTCTCTCAATATCCCTTCCTGCCTCAAAACAGTTTTTATCTCTTCTTCAGAAATTCCCATTTTTTCTGCAATCTCCGCAACTGTCAGACCTACGTCTGCATATGCTACTATCTTGCCTTCAGCTTTTCCCTCGGCTCTTCCTCTCTCTTCTGCTCTGTCTAATACTTCACACATATTTTTCACGCCTCCTTCCGACTGATTCTGCCATACAGAAGCACTCCTATGTATTGTCAGTATAACATACCAATTATCGCAAAATCAATAACTCCTTTTATGCTAAATACTATAAAATAATATCTGCAAATTCTGCTTTCAGAATGCCTTTCATTACATCCTAATTAATCACAAATTTAGAAATTTCCATCGCATCAAAAAACGGCAAAGTTTTTCTTCTATTATTCCTTTGCTTTTTCATCATTTTGTGTATAATTATAATATTATGGTATAAATACATTACTTCAAAATTTTACCAAGGAGGTTTTTTATGAATTATATTGACTTACATGTACATTCTTCTGCTTCTGACGGCTCCCTGACGCCAGAAGAAGTGGTAGACCTGGCCAAACATGCGGGACTTACATCCTTTGCCCTTACCGACCACGACACTGTAAAAGGAGTGGAACGAGCCCTTAATCATGCAGCAAAAATAAAAGATATTGAAGTCATTCCCGGCACTGAACTTTCCTGCTACTACAACGACCGCGAAATCCATATTGTGGGGCTTTTTATCAACCATAAGGACGAAACATTTTTGAATGAATTACAAAAACTGGAACAAGCCAGAAAAGCCCGTAACGAAAAAATGGTGCAAAATTTTGTAGATGCCGGCATTCCCATCACTTTAGATGAACTAAAGCACGGCAATCCAAACAGTGTTATTACCAGAGCACATTTTGCCAGAGTACTGATTGAAAAAGGAATCTGCAAGGATAAGACCGAGGTTTTTGATAAATACCTTGGGATAGGCTGTCCTTTCTACCTTCCTAAACCAAAGGTTACACCGGAGCACGTTATCAGGCTGATCAATCATGCTGGCGGCATAGCCATTCTCGCCCATCCATATTCTTACAAATTATCAAAAACAGAGATTGAACATATGCTGGATGATTTAATCCCTGTGGGATTATCCGGAATGGAATGTTATTATTCAACTTATGATGACGGACAGATGCAGGAGCTGAGAAATATTGCCCATGAAAAAAAACTGCTTATCTCTGGAGGATCAGATTTTCATGGCACAATAAAACCAGACATTTCTATTGGAACCGGTCATGGAAATCTCCATATTCCCGATAAGCTTTTAATTGCCATTCGTGAGCACTGTTAATATAAAAATACACAATTATACAACGGCATTCTAATCAGCCGGGTATAATTGTGCATTTATTTTCTTTCTCAACATTTAGTTGAAATCGTTTCTTGTACCTGTCTTACTTCTTTTTGGAATCGGTTTCCTCTTCGCTGTCCTTCTCTACCTCTGCAATCGCATTTTTGTGCATTGGAATACGGCAGTTCTTATTATTGCCAAATTCCACAATGACGGTATCATCTACCACGTCCAGTACAACACCATAAAATCCTCCAGTAGTCATAATATTATCGCCTGGCATAACAGAATTACGGACAGAATCCATTTGCTTCTGCTGCTTTTTCTGCGGACGAATCAGCAGAAAATACATAATCACACCAAAAAATAAAATATACACAATCCAAAAAATTGCAGATTGTCCTCCTGTCGGTTGTTGTGCACTTTGTCCTAATAACATTGATAACATAATAAATAACTCCTTTTTATTCTTTCTAAAAAATTTTTCTCTTAATTACACCTGTTCTCCCTGGGCAAATCCATCAAGACGCATCTTTTTATATTCCCGATACTGCCCTTGTTCTATCGCCTGACGTATCTCACTCATCATATTATTATAAAAATATAAATTATGCAAGACGCAAAGACGCATTCCTAACATTTCTTTTGCTTTTAATAAATGTCTGATATATGCTCTGGAATAATTCCTGCATGCAGGACATCCGCATTCCTCAGAAATAGGACGGGTGTCCGTCTCATATTTTGCATTGAATAAATTCAATTTCCCACGATTCGTATACACATGGCCATGTCTTCCATTCCGGCTCGGATACACACAGTCAAAGAAATCAACTCCCCGGTCCACCGCCTCTAATATATTCGCAGGCGTTCCTACACCCATTAAATAAGTAGGTTTGCCTTCTGGCAGGAATGGTACTGTCTCCTCTATGATATGATACATTTCCTCATGTGATTCTCCCACGGCGAGACCACCTATCGCATAGCCGTCCAATTCCATGGCTGATATCGCTTTCGCATGTTCTATACGGATATCCGCATGAATTCCACCCTGATTAATCCCAAATAACAGCTGGTTTCTGTTAATAGTATCCTCTAACGTGTTCAGCCTGTTCATCTCCGCCTTACAGCGTCCCAGCCATCTGGTAGTACGTTCTACAGACGCTTTAACATAGCTCCTGTCAGCAAGACTCGGCACACATTCGTCAAACGCCATCGCAATCGTAGAAGCGAGATTTGACTGAATCTGCATACTCTCTTCTGGTCCCATAAAAATCTTGCGACCGTCTACATGCGAATTAAAATATACTCCCTCTTCTTTAATTTTCCTAAGCCCTGCCAGGGAAAACACCTGAAAACCACCTGAATCGGTCAAAATCGGTTTGTCCCAGTTCATAAATTTGTGAAGACCTCCCAGCTCTTTTACAATGCGGTCTCCTGGTCTTACATGCAGATGGTACGTATTAGAAAGCTCTACCTGCGTGCCAATTTCGCGCAAATCTGTTGTGGCAACCGCCCCTTTAATAGCCGCAGCCGTGCCAACATTCATAAACACCGGTGTCTGTATTGTACCATGCACAGTCTGCATAACAGCACGTTTTGCATTTCCGTCCTTTTTTATTATCTGATACATTCTTTTTCCTGAGACTTCCGCATTAAGAAAAATGCTCTCTTGTGCCATAAAACTTTAATGCGAAAGCCCTCCTGTTCCTTTCTTTACACACTAACGAATATTATACTTTGCTTTGTCCAAAATGTAAACCGGGACTTTTTCTTTTTTGTTCTGCACCATTTTGTTTGGACATTTACTCCCGACTCCTGAACTGCCATGTTTATATAATTGTCTTTGACTGCATAAAATGACTATGTATATAAAAAGCAGCCTCTACATCTTTTACCATTTTTATCCGAAATATATATTGGTTAGATTGGTATCTTGGAGCAAACACGTTCTATCATTTTATACCCGATGACAATACAAAATGGTTAGACTGGAATTCATTTTGAAAGGGTGAGAACATGAAAATTGATTCAAGTGCAATCAGTATGAATTCTAAGAGAATTTATGCAAACAGTACAGAAACAAAACAATCAGTAGCAACGAAACAATCCGGCACAAGTTTTACAACATATTCAGGTACATCATTTCTATTTTCCTACACAGAATACAACGGTTTTGCCGGCAGCAGACAGTCAGGACAGTATGATGAATATTTAAGTAGTAATACCTCCCCTGACAATCAGGAGGCTCTTACATCCGATTTATATACTAACCTATTCAATCGAAATGTAAGTCTCAAGGGGCCACTTTCTCCTATCGAAAAATTTCAGGAGGAACTTGTTGAACGTTTAGAACGGCTGATGGAACGAATTAAGAATCAACTGCTGGGAATCAGTGGTCGGGAATCCGGTTCCGTTCTGGATATCTCAACACAAAACCAACCGGGAACTCTTTGGACCAGACAGAGTTACCAAAGCACCTCGGTAACAGAAACGGAAACGACAACCTTCAACAGCACCGGCTCTGTTATAACAGCAGACGGTCGTTCCATTCAATTTGACATTTCCATGGAAATGAGCCGTTCCTTTACAGAGACTGTGGAAAGCATCACCAAGGACACACAGTATGTTTTAACCGATCCGCTTGTCATTCAGTTAGACAATGCGCCGGAAACCATCAGCAACCAGAAATGGTTCTTTGATATAGATGGTGACGGCAAAAAAGAGGAAATCTCTCAATTAGCAAAAGGCAACGCATTTCTTGCCTTGGACAAAAACGGAAACGGTAAAATCGATGACGGCAATGAACTATTCGGAACAAAATCCGGCAATGGTTTTAAAGACCTTGTCGCATATGACGAAGACGGTAACGGATGGATTGATGAAAATGATGCCGTCTATTCCAAATTAAAGATATGGGTAAAAGATGCCTCCGGCAATGACAAACTAATGGATTTGAAACAGGCAGATATTGGTGCCATTTATCTGGGTGCCGCAAATACCTCATTTACCCATAAAACCTTAGACAGCAATGAAACACAGGCTGTTGTACGGCAGACAGGGTTCTATCTTCATGAATCCAGTGGGGTTGCCGGAACTGTCCAGCAAATTGATTTTGCCAGCAAATAAGACTTCATTTCATAATTAAAATCAAACATAAAAACGCAGATGACGTTATGCCTGATAATGCATATCTTCATCTGCGTTTTGTTTATATCCCTGAAACTATTCATTCCTGATTGCTGCTAACGGACTCAGCCTTGTTGCCCTTTGTGCAGGGAAAAATCCTGCAACCATTCCGATAAAAGTAGAAAATACAATCGCCGCAAGTACCAGCCATAAAGGAATCACTGAAATTTTCGTACCGCTGCCATAATCGCTCATCACCATAGGTGCCACCAGCTTATTTACTGCAACAGACAAGATATAGCTTAGCATGATTCCCGTAATCCCTCCCAAAAGCCCAATAAAAGCTGCTTCCGAAAGGAACATGGAACGGATATTGCCAAGACTGCATCCAAGTACCTTCATAATACCAATTTCCTTGGTTCTTTCATAGGTAGACATGGTCATGGTATTGGCAATCCCAATCGCTGCTACTAATAAAGAAATAGCTCCGATTCCACCTAAAACCGCTTCTATTATCATAAATTCCTTCTCAATCTCTTCCAGCCATTCCTTATTCGCTTCTCCACGATATCCCATATCCTGAATGGTCTGCAAAACATCTTCTACATAGGATGATTCGTCTACATTTACGATAAGCTGGGTATATTTTAAATCGCGGTAAGGCTTACCTTTTCTATCTGTCGGCTGCCCGGGAATTATATCATTGGCGGAATAATTCTTCTTTAAAAAAGACTTCAGACTATCTAAATCCGTATAACAATTGTAAGAATATTCCGAGTAATCTTCCTCAGACCCCGCAGTAATACCTGCCGCTTTTAACTGTACCCTCTTTGTACTGGAGGTAAAAGAACTCATATCAGCCACATCATTTTCAAAATCATCTTCAAATTCATCCAGCGGAAGATCATCCTCTGTTGATTCACTTGATTCGTCGTCAGATTCATCATCAAAATCGTCGTTCTCGTCTGTAAATTCATCTGTATCATCAGAAAATTCATCATTGCTTTCACTAAAGGAAGAATCCTTACTGTCTATCGAAGAATCTTCCGTATCACTTTCAGAATCCTCATAGCTTTCTTCTTTTTCAATACCTCCAATCAGTGGTACCGTCATCAGATTCACATTTGGAAATTCATCATTTTCCCAATAGGGATAGACACCTGTAGTTATATCAAAAAATTCACCTAAAACCTGATTACCAAAAATCAGTTCCAAGGTTTCACTATTGGCATCCGGCAAAGAACCTTCTTCTAACTCCATTTCCGCCAGACGTTCCTGTGTAACACCTAATATTGTAATATTCCCTTCATATTTGCCTGCCTGAATCGGCATATTATAATCAATCTGCGGCTCTACCTTATCGACATGCTCTATCTCCATAAAAGATTCAATCGTCATATCGCTTAACAGCCGTTCATCCATATCCATACCCATATCACTATCAGAATATACCAATATCTCCGTCAGCCCGCCTGCTGTACTCACCTGATCCATCATTGCCTGTTTTAATCCAAGACCAAGAGACAGCATAACAACAATAGACGCAGTTCCGATAATAACACCCAGAATAGTTAATATGGTCCGCATTTTCCGGCGCCACAGATTTGTCAGACTCATTCCAAGGATATCAGAAATCTTCATTCTCTAAATCATCCTCTCCCAATTCATCGTCATCATCATTCAACAATGCTTCCATACGTTTTTTCCTGCGTTTCACTACAAAGACAATAATACTTGCAATTACTGCAATGGCGGCAACCGCAATTATCACATACACCCACCACGGGATGCCTTCCGACTCCTCTTCAAATTCTTCTTCGAGGTCATCAAATTCATCCATGATAGCATCCTCGCCTACCATACATGCTACATCCTGTTCGATTTCACCCGCATTTCCTTCTGAATCCTCATAAGAAATATGCACTTTTATAGTTCCCTTTTCTGAATTCTCTTTTGCTCCTACAACATTCAGCGTTGCATAAGCAGAAGAATTAGGTGCTATATTTCCTACATAATTCTCTTCTCCCGTCACCGCATCATCCTGGGCTGATACCTTTACATTGTAAACTCCGGCACTTCCCTGATTATTTATAGTAAACATCAGGCTGCCTTCTGAACCAATCCCAATAGATTCCGGTGTCATGGAAACATCCGTAATACCTAATTTTACTTCCTGATATACTGGAAGATATAAGTTTTCACTGGTGGAAAAGGTATTGCCTTTACCGTCATCAAAATCACCTTTTACAATTAATTTATAATTTTTCTGTGCCAAATCAGTAGAAGTCTTCAGCTCAATCTCAATATCTCCTGTTTTACCCGCTTCAATGCTTTCTACAAACACTGCATTAGATCCTGAAGTCGGGAGGAAATTGCCCGCCTCGTTTCCAATTAAAAATTTACCGTTACGAACCGATGTTGACTTGGAAGCATTCTGAATATGGATGGTAATCTTAAAAGTCTCACCCGCCATAACCTTTTCCGGTTTTGTCTCATACCCTGTAATAATCAATTTAGGAGCTGTTGCTTCACTATCCGAACCGTCTCCACCACTTGGGGTATAATCATTTCCATCATCATCATCAGAAGGATCGTCATCCGGTTCATCAGAACCGCCTCCTAGAGAATTATTTCCTCCCGGAGTCGCCGTACTGCCGCCAGATGCTGTTCCCGAAAAATATATATTAATCGTCTTTATAACATAATAATCTGCCACGGTTCCGTCACTGGCAGTCTTTGTATATTCTCCAATAAACTTTACACTGTGATATCCTGTTTCCAAATCAGAACGTGCAGTCATAGAATACGATGCTTCTAATTCTGCCTGCTTTGCAGCCTCTGTGCCGGCTGATACAACCTTATATGCATCTCCACTCGTTTCAAATGGAAAAGTAGTATCAATAACCGGATATACACTCTTTAATTTAATCGTCGCCACATCATTTGACTTTAATTTAAATTCTATTTTAAGCTTTTTGCCAGCTGTTCCTGTAATAGATTTGATAACTTCAACTCCTATATCTGAGTTCTTTCCCAACACTCCATTCGCATCCACATTAACAGAATCCGAAGCAGTCGCAGTAGTAGTATCCTTATATTGGGTAACTTCACTATTTTCTGGCATCTGCACCGCACTAACCAACTGTAATTCTCCCGGCATAAGAGTAATCATTAATGCACATATCATAAGAACCGCCAACTTCTGAAAATATCGGTTTTTTTTATAGCTTAATCGTTTCATGTTCATTATCCTCCATTACTTTCGTACTTCTATCCTCTATTTTAACTATTCTGCCATCAACAATTCGAATTACTTTATCAGCAATTGCTGCCAGACTATCATCATGGGTAACCATTACCAGTGTTTTTTTCTGTTCATTTACCACTTTCCGCATCAAATCCATCATTTCCTTCGAAGTTCTGGAATCCAGATTACCAGTAGGCTCGTCCGCAAACATAATCTTGGGATTTACTACCAATGCCCTTGCCATGCCAACACGCTGCTGCTGTCCTCCCGACATCTGATTGGGTTTATGGAATGCATGTTCCTTAAGTCCCACCAGCTTTAACATCTTCATTGCCTTTTTCAATCTTAAATCCTTTGACATTCCCCTAAAGGACAACGGTAACGCAACATTTTCCATTGCATTCATTGTTCCGATCAGGTTAAAAGACTGAAAAATAAATCCAACATTTTTACGCCGAAACCGTACCAGCTTATTCTCGTTCATTTTCTCGATATGGTGTCCTGCAATCACAATCTCACCCTTCGTCGGTTTTTCCAACCCCGCCAGCATATTAAGCAATGTGGATTTACCTGAACCCGAAGTACCTACGATTGCACAAAACTCGCCTTCATATACTTTAAAATCCACACCGTTTAACGCCCGTACTTTTGAAGCGCCTACTTTGTATATCTTATATAAATCTTTCACCTCGATTACAACCCTGCGGCTATCCGCCTCTTCCTTGGTATAATCATCACTGTGTTTCTTTCCATCATCAGCCTGTTCTTCCCCGGCAAATTCCAAAGGGGCATCTTCCTCTAAAATATCCTGTAGAACATCCGTCAGATTAGATGCAGAATCTTCTAGCTTATCTTCATTCTTTTCTCTATTCTGACCACCAGAAAGTGTCTCTTCTAACCGGTCATTCGCTACGTCTGTAAACTTCAATGCTCTACCTCCTAATCTTAAGTGATTATATCATATTTTATAATAAAGAAAAGTTTTTTTAATATTATTCACAAATTTTTAATAAAGTTAATATATGGTAAATTCTTGTTTATCTTAGTAAGGGGGACGCTTTCAACATGAGGGGGTGGTGGA
>CAJUFL010000058.1 GCA_910585605.1 uncultured Lachnospiraceae bacterium
AGACGCGGTTTTGGGGGTTTTCGCTATGTTTAAGAGCTTCAAAATGGGGATTTTGGGGTGTTGCCATCAACTCCTTTGAGAACATTATGCAAACATAGAATGATTTTTAGCATAGACAGCCGCTTCCTCACTGGCATCTGCACTTTTAGCACCGGATTCCATTTATTACCATAGCAAATCAAAATTGACGGTGATTTGCTGAAATTTCTTTTCGCCCGCCTTCTACGGACAACTTACGGTTTTGCCAAATGGGAGAGAAATTCTTTTTATCGCCTTTATATGGCATAATACTGGCAATTTTTGAAAATGCAAAAAATGAGTGCAAAAAACAGGAAACCTTTTCTTGATTTCCTGTCTTGGTGTGCTGTTCTGTGTGGAGGCGGTTATTCATTTTTTAAATGGCAACAATTCTATGAAGTGGAATTTATCTATAAAATGCAATATAACCAGCTTCTTTGGGATGGTCTGCAATTAGGACATCCCTTTCTTTTAACACATTACATGCAATAATTAAATCAGCTCCTGCAGAAATAAAATTAACAATCATAGTAAGGAAAGACACTGTACCCGGATATATAAAAATGAAAAATACGCTACCAAAACCTAATACTACAAAAGGAGTTAAAACACCAAATAAATATGATTTCTTTTCTAATGCCACTTTGCAAGCACAACTTGGCATCATTGCGTTAATATTAAAGCGAACCACATTCCAGCCTTTTCCACTTGCAACCGCCCAACCTACACCATGTAATAATTCATGTATAACAACTGAAACTGCAATAATCGCTATAAATATGATGTAAAATGAAAGACCGCTTACCTCCAACAAATATGCTCTTTCAATTAGCAAAAAGCGATACAACAAGCCAAAAACTATTACAAATGGAATTGCATTAAAAACACCTAAAATCATTGCCTTTCCAGAAGTAATAGTAACATCTTTTTCATGATAACCCTGTTCATGCAATTGTGCTTTTATTTTTTCAAAATTTTCGCTATGCTTATCCATTGGAATTACCCTTCTCAAATATTAACTTATCGTTTTTGGTATATCCATTTCTCCTACAATGAAAACAAAATTCTTCCCTTAACATCAACAAGGGCAGGCGGAGCTGTCAATGGTGGGCAGTTCACAAAACCCATTCATCTTGACCGTTGACTTATGCGGCTGGCTTTGCTATTTACTGCTTTGAGGTTCGTCTGCGTTATTTTTCTTCTTTTTGTTTTTACACCACCATGTACCTGCCACTGAACCGCTGCCGCCTAAAATAAGCATAACCAAAATAATAAGTGTCCACCAATCATACATTCCTGATTTCTCCTTTCATGGGCAGGTCAAATTTAGAATAAAAATCCTGCCCTAGGACAGTATAACTTATTTTTATCTATATATCAATTATTTCATACTTTTTAGCCAAAAAATATTGCTTGCCTTTTCAGTGACAAGCAATATTAGTTTTGACTATTGAATTCTTTTATATATTAGAATTGCGACAACCTCAACCGTAAGCACAATATCGTATATCCATTGAACGCAAAAAGCTACTGTATCGTAATTTATAGGTATACAATCTGATATTTTTGCAAAAAAATTAACAAGGAAAATGAATACAATCATAGAAATAATACTCGCTTTTCCAATGATTGCCTGTCCTCTTTCATCACGGGAAGATTTTATAAAAAATAAAATAATCAAAATAATCGTAATCGGTAAACCATACCATATCCCTATCAACAGGATTTGTCTATTATTCACAAGTTCATTTAGTATCTTAATCACTTTTCTACCTCCGAAAAATCAAATAAATCTTCAATCATTACATCAAACACTTTTGAAATACTATATGCCAACATCATAGAGGGATTATAGCGATTTCGTTCAAGCTGCATAATTGTTTGTCTTGAGACACCCACCAAATCAGCAAGTTCTTGTTGCGTCATTCTCTTTGTGGCTCTGTACACATGGATTTTACTTTCAAACTGATATTTATTTTTTGACAATGGCTCGCCGCCTTTCTTTGCAGTTATTATTTAGCAGATACGAGTATAACATATTTCTTGCATTTTATCGAATAAAGATTTTAGAAACACGGAAATAGAAAAAGAGATTCTGCAGTAGTCGGCATAGCTGGTAATATGTATAACTGGCTGCCTGATAGAATTTAGGTAACTCTGTTGCAGGGCGTGGGAAAGCTGCTCTTTAGCTTTTCCACACCCTGATTGTATGGATAACGAAATGAATCAGCTTTCCTGTTAATCTTTGATAAATCGTTAAAATATTATATTTTAACAAAACTGCCTAGTTTGAAACGCCCAAATGTTAACAGTAAAACAGGCATATCATTCAGTTAAAGAATGAAAAAAATCTATTTCCTCATCAGAAAGTTCAAAGTAAAAAACTAAAAATTCCTCTGGAACAGAAAATCCCTTGATACTTTCTTCCGCCACCGTCATTTTGATAACATTGGTATTCTCATATAATGTAATGGTGATATTTTCTTCCAACTCCTTTTTACCAAAACGTGCAACAGGGTACTTGTATGAAATCAGGAAATATTGCTCCTTTTCCCCCTCTAGGGCTTTTTTCAATTCCTCCTGGCCTTCTTCTATGTTCAGATCGTCAAAAAGCGAACATTGATTATATTGGTACAATTGATCTTCATCACTTATTATTTTTATAAGTTCCTTATTCTCTGCTGAATATACTCTAATTTCAACCAAATTATCTAAATCATCTATGGTATATTTTTTTTCCTGCTGTGCAGAACACCCTGCACAAATACATAACCCAAACACAAGTAGAATACTGATTATTATATAGCTTCTCTTATTCATCTTTTCCCCTACTTTCTATAAGCAATTTACAAGTTGTAACCAATAAGCAGCAAAACAAGATTATGATAGGAGCATAAGGACTCCATGCGTTTGTTATCATTCCGATCAGAACTGCAACCACTGTAAACGGCAATGCCATATATATCCAACGATACCTTTTTGCTGGGCCGCTTTTAGGCGTATGTTCCGTATTTTTAATGATTATGCTGTCAACATGCATAGACATTCCCGCCCATATCATAACTGCTAACCAAACCGTATCGGCTACCCACCCAAAAACATTGCAAACTGTCTGCCCATAATAAATCATTAAAAATCTTTCTATTTCAGGACTTATCAAAAAAATAATCACTCCCACAATCATTATAACTACATATTTCTTTCTTCTGCTTTCCCTTCGTTTCTTAAACTCCCCGAACACTTTATCATCAAATGCCAGGCGTTCATTTTTGATTTCCTGATACTGTTTGGTCTGAAAAAAATGCCAAATAATTATGATTATCCCGGCTGTCATTGTAAGCCAATAGAGAAAAGACATTATCATGCTATTGTGTTCAAAACAGCCAAAAACATTCGATAATATGAAAAGACTTATTCCTCCCGTAATCTGCTTTACCTTCTGCTTACTGTACGACAAATATCCGTCCAGCATTTCTTGGCTGACATAATACCCGCTGTTTGATATGGCTTTTTCTTCCGTAACACCTTTTTCATCGCACTCCTCTTTCAGCAGGTAGTCCATTGATACTCCGAATAGGTTACTGATTTGTACTATTTTCCCTACTTCTGGTATCCCTTTATCATTTACCCATTTTCCTACTGCCTGTCGGGATACCTCCAACCTTTCAGCTAAATCCTCCTGGGTCATACCGTTGTCTTTCAACAGCGCTTTTAATTTCTGTCCTAATGTCATTTTTTGTCCACCTCCTGCAAGAATTCTACTTCTAAGCAATAAAAAACACAACCAATCTGTGGTTTCCTCTTGTCAACTTTGCGTTTCATTCACTTATTTCATTGTTTTTTCTGAACAATAGCCGATTTATTCCTCGTGTAATGCTGTATGATAAATAATTTTGTTCCTGTTCATAAATTTTTACCAGACAAAACAGAACCATTTATTGACTGATAGAACATTGTTCAATATAATACAGTTGAACAATGTTCAAAGAGGGCTTGCTGCGCTTCTGTTTTAATGTTTTGTTTGAATATCCTGCAAGTTCTCATGTTTCCATTTTAGGTGATTTTCTTTTTGAAGGGACGAAGAAGACTGATGAATAAGAAAATAGGAGCATATGGCGCTGTTGTTAATTTCGTTGCGGTATTCTGCTTTGCCTTGTCTATGCTATTTGGTTTTGACTACGGCAGTTACTTTTCTTCTATGTTTATCGCGTTTAGTTTTGTACTAATGATGTGCGGATATGCTTACTTTGCCCCAAAAGAAGCAAAATTAGCGGGCTATGTTTCAATAGCTTTTTCCGCTATCTATACAGCCATCATTTTATTAGTGTATTTTGCACAGCTAACAACTGTCCGACTAAATGATCTCACACAACAAGCTGCTGTACTTCTTGATTTTCAGCAATGTGGATTGCTATTTAACTATGATTTATTAGGTTATGCTGTCATGTCGTTAGCTACATTCTTTGCCGGACTGACGATAAAACCACAGACGAAAATGGACAAGTGGTTAAAATATCTGCTCATAGTACATGGAGTGTTTTTTATCTCCTGCTTAGTTTTTCCTATTATTGGATTATTCAAAGCTGATAGTCCAACATGGATAGGCGTAGCGGTACTGGAATTTTGGTGCTTATATTTTTGTCCTATCAGTATTTTATCCTTTTTGCATTTTTTACATTGTAAGGAATAAGATTTGAAATAAAAGATAAGCGTTTCCGTTAAAACGGAACCGGAACAGGACAGTGATGAACCACTGTTTCATACTGTCCTTGGTGTCCTTGTTGATATGCCCGTTCAAGGGCGGCAATGAGGATTCGCTTGCTGTAAGGCTTCTTTGGCTATCTTGTTATCTGTATCGAATCATTCTTGTTATTTCACCAATCCCTTTTTCTTAACATAGTCGCTAATAAAAGAAACAAATGCCAATATTAACAAGATAAAAATAGACAACATATCCCAAATATCAAAAATAGGCTCTGCTATCATTTTTGATAGCATTATATTGATGATAAACATAAATGGAATAGCTAATAAATAAATAATTCCTAAAGCAATCAATTTTCTTGTTTTCCCAATGCGATTAAAAACACCAACTATAATCCATAGGAAAACAATGCAGGCTATCGCAATAACAACACCAACTGAAAATATTTCTTTTGCTTTTATCAAACTGCTTAATAAAAAAAGATACGGAATAATAAAAACGCTTAATGAGATTAAACTGACGATAATTCCCCTCTTTCCCAGTATAATACTTGGAAAAGATATGACCCATGCAAAAACAATGGAACTGACTGGGATGAGTGACCATGTTAATTTGCCGGATATGGCAATATTGCAAATAAGACATACCATAATCCCTATCAAAAGTGTTACTGAAAATAACATTGAAATAAGCACATTCTTGGTCATGTTATTTTCATCTTTTCTTTTCAAAGCAACCAAATTTTCATCTGCCTTTTTTTCATAATTTTCCATATCAATTTCCTCCCCACTTAACAACTCGTTTACTGTGATTCCCAATATTTCGCAAAGTTCTAACATTATCGATGAATCGGGCATACTTTTACCTGTTTCCCATTTAGATACCGCCCGATCTGTAATGTTCAGTTTTTCTGCCAACTGCGCTTGAGTCAGCTTTTTTTCTTTACGACATTTGGCAATAAATTTTCCAATCTCTGTCTGATTCATCATTTTTCTCCTTTCGTCTTGAACGATACACCTGGCTGTATATTTTTCACACGAACCAACGGTTGGATTGGGGAGATTCAACCATTGGTTGGGAAACCTTTTAAATCTGTTTTTCACTCTGCTTAACACTTAACAAACTGAAATTTGTCAGTGAATTACCTCATAGCGCAATCGTAAATATGAGTTCTCCAAAACCACACATTCTTGCAATTTCAAAACACCTAATTTTGACAATTCGTTTTGTGAAAACAAGGAGTTACCATCAATTAAAGTAGAGGTATCTTTGCCGCCAATCAGAACCGGGGCAACAACAATATCAATGTAATCAAATAATTTTTCACGAAGAAATAAGCCATTTAACGTCCCACCGGTTTGTATCGTTATCCTCTCGCAACCATATTCTGATTTGAGCTTTATCAGTGCATCTTTTAGTGATAATTCTTTTTGGTATATGATATGAAAATTGTCTTCCCGTACGTTAAATGCCGGGTGTTTTGCATTTGACGTAATCAATACAAACTTTTTTGATAAAGCACAAAAATACTTTACACCATTTTCATTCAAATGCTTGTTATCGATTACTACAAAGGATACGGGCGTCCTATTTGGCGCTTTCTTTGTATTGACACCGATTTTGGCTTGAACCCGACCAGAATTGAATGTCCATAAATCGGTTGTCTGCTCTATTTCATAATATTGATGCAAGCCTTCGTTAACCCCTGCAATTTGGGGAAAATCTTTGTCTACATCTAAATCGTCTGTTGCGCCAGTGCTTATTTTTCCATCAACCGACATCAGCATAAATAATGTTGTAATAGGTCTGTTCATCTTATCTCTCCTAAATTTCGATTATTATTATATGATTTTAAGAAAATTAAAATCATATAATACAGTATAACACAAAACAAATAGAAATTGGTAAACTGATTGAATTATCCTGTTTGCAAGTTTTCGTATCAATTGGTTGTATCTGTGCGTCTTGCCTACTTTAGAAAGATCATATCAATATTGGGAGAAATGTGTTAGAATCATTTTGGATCAAAATCAGAATTGGGGAGGTAAATTTAATGAACATTAAATATAGGAATTTATCCCAAAATGAAACAGAACAATTTTGGGAATTGATGAATCAATTAGATTATGAAACCAACTATATGTTGTACGAACCCGGTGAAAGAACAAGGAACTTTTCCCAAATCGAATCTTTAATACGCAATTCGGCAGAAGGTACGGATTTTCTGCTCGTCGCTGAATTGGATCATAAACTTTTAGGATATATATCAGCACAAAGAGGGAAACTGAAACGTATCGCTCATTCCGCATATATTGTTGTTGGAATCTTAAAAGATTATCGTGGCAAAGGTATTGGGACAGAATTTTTTAAAAAACTGGATAATTGGGCAGAAGAAAAGGCTGTTACCCGTTTAGAATTAACTGTAATCTGCGAAAATGAAATTGCCAAACATTTATATGAAAACAATGGCTTCAAAATAGAGGGCACTAAACGAAAATCGGTATTAGCCAAAGGAAAGTATCTGGACGAATTCTATATGTCAAAAGTCAGATAATTCCTATTTGCCGCAAAGTTACATAAAAATCAGGATTTGAAAGGACACCCTAAAAATGATTTCTGCAATTTATGACAGACGAAGCATAAGAAAATTTTTGAATAAACCTATCTCCAAAAAAGATCTTACGGATATTATCCAAAGTGGAATCAAAGCGCCTTCTTCCAAAAACAGACAGCCCTGGAAATACATTGTGATTGAAGGAAATGCCAAAGAAGAAATGTTAAAGGTTTTCCGCCAGGGAATTGAGAGGGAAGAAAAAGGAAACGCATTGCTGCCACAAAGCAAACAACACATAGCTGGTGCAAAATATACAGTAGAGATTATGGAAGAAGCGCCAACTATCGTTTTTGTTGTCAATTCTCTGGGAAAAGATATCGGGTCAGAATTGACACCGGAAGAACATATTTATGAAATTTGTAATATTCAATCTATCAGCGCATCCATACAAAATATGCTCCTTGCTGCTACGGAAAAAGGAATCGGCAGCCTTTGGATCTGTGACATTTACTTTGCATACTCAGAACTATGTAATTGGCTAAATAGTAATGGACAGCTTATTGCAGCTATTGCATTTGGATATCCAAATGAATCTCCTAAAGAAAGACCCCGCAAGAAGCTTGATGATATCGTTGAATGGAGAAGTTAATCTAGTAAACCAATGAATTGGTTACCTTGAACGTATACATAATGTGTTTACATGATTGACAATTACCTTTTATATTCCTGGAACAATATATCATAATCTTCTTTCAATCTTTTTGAAAAAATACAATATAACGCAAGGCAGCCGCAAAAGAACATTTTAGTATATCGGATTGTCATGCTTATTTCCGTCGAATACGGGGAAAGAAGCTGACTTCCCAGCAAATTTGAAAACAGATGTACCAATGCCTCCGACAAGATACTTCTTTTTGTTTTAATGTAGACATACGAAACAGCAAAGTTGAAAATCATAACACTTGGTATGTACATCATGGCATCAAATAAAGAATCTTGAAGTAAATTGTATTGTGCCTGCCCTGGTGTAAAAAACCAGGGCAAATGCCAAATCCCCCAAACAAAGCCTAAAAACAAAGTAGCTTTTGTAAATCCGTATCTTACAAACAATCTATCCAAAGCATAACCTCTCCAACCAAATTCTTCATTTAGCGGACCGGAAATAACAGAAAGAAACAGTACTAAAAACAGATTTAACGGATTTTGCATAATCCCATGAACATACTTCATTTCCGGCATTGAATGACCTAAGAAATATACAGCTATCCAAATTCCTATGGCTGAAATTAATGTAAAAAATAAAACTGTTACAACAAGCCATTTCACCCCCATATGCCGAAAACGAAAGCATCGCATAAAATAATCTTTTCGCTGTTCTTTTGAATATGTTAAAAATACGATAAACAGTGCTGTAACAGACGGTGCACCACCCCCAAAGTAAAATAAGAACGTTCCTAATTTTGTGCCCTCCATTCCCATAAAAACAGGGACAAATCCAAATCCCCACGTCCATACAAACGTGATGGCAAAAAATAAAATTAACTGCTTTGTGTCATCCGGCTTTTTCATTGTTCCGTATCCTTTCCAGTTGTGCATTGATATAGTTAATATCCCTTTTAACAACTGCCATATCAAGGAAGTAGGCTGGAACATATACCATTGCCACATATACAAACGCCATCCACCAGTTTGATTTTAAAAACCATTCAACAAAATATCCGTATAAAAAAACAAAAACGGAAACAGAAGCATATTCAATCATAATATTTATTAAAAAGTAAGCGTTTATGACTTGCTTTACAAAATGCTGAATAACAGTAACTAAAAAGGACAAGATAAAAATTTCATACACAAGCATTATCTCCGGTTTCATTCCAATCAACAAAAGCGAAAAGGAAAATACCACTAAAATAATGATTGCTGCGAATAGAAATGTTTTTTTCAGAATTTCTTTTAGCACCTTATGTCCTCCTTTAAAATGTTCTTAATACTTTTCAAAAAAGTTCTTGCTACAATCAGCTTTTCACCATTAACCAATGTTGCTTCAAGCTGGCTGTTCATCAGTTGTTTTATGCTATCAAGCATATCTATGTTCATTAAACAGGATTTGCTGATTCGTATGATACCAGTTTCTCTAAACATTTCTTCAAATTCGTATAATTTTTTATCCGTCATATAGACTTCATCTTTCGCGTATAAAAAAGTTTTTCTTTCCACCGCTTCTATGTAGTATATATCCGATATAGGAACTTGAAAAACCTTTCCGTTACTGTTACCACTGACCACAAAATCAAGAGCTTCAATCTTTTGAATCAGCCTTTTGGTCTTCCTATCTAATATAGGATATTCAACAATTATAGTTAATGGTTTATCATTGATTTGTCTTGTCTTTATCTCCATGATCTTCCCTCCATATGGTATCTTAACATAAAAAACATTATATAAAAGACATGCAAGCACGACCTGCAAATAGGATGGTATCAATTACAATTTGTTATCTACTATTTTGCCAATTTATAAATCAAACTGAAAAGAATGAGCGGGATTCAACGCCAAACAGCCAAGTCAAGGACGTAAACGACGCTAACGCGGTAAATCCTTTACTTGGCTGTTCAAATCTTTTAAGAACTCCAAAACGTAACAAATAAGTATCAAGGCTATTGCTTACTCGCTATAACAGTAAACTCTCCCGGTATATTCTCATTGTTCCATGCAGGATGTTCATCAAATTTTCTTAACGTAAAACCACTATTTATGACAGAATTAATAATCTCACTAATTGTATACTTTCTGTAACTGCACTTAGGCATTTGCTCGCGAATATTTTTTTCAAAAAACCGGGCATGTGCCATTTCCCCTTCAAAGATTTCCTTTGAAAAATAACCCATAATCGGTTGTTCAAAATGTAAAATATCGATATTTTTGAAAATGGATGAAAATCGCTGCATATCATTTTTCCATTATTTTTTAATAATGAATACATGATACACATAAACTCATCAATCTCATGAAAATAATGTAATACGCCCCCTTCCATAAACACCACATCAAAATAATTTCCATACTTTTCTTTATCAATTTCCAGTATATCACATACTTCAAAATTTAAATTAACTTTTGCGGCAGTTGCGACTTCAAGCGCATATTTCCTATTATCTTCTGAAATATCAAAAACAGTAACTTCTGCTCCTAAAATAGCTAAGGGAACAGCCTTCTTTCCGCAAGAACCGCATATATTTGCCACTTTAATCCCATTGTAGGTATCAAAGTAATCAGAATATCTTTTCAGCATTCCGATAGGGTTTTCTAAGTCCTTTTTTGCCCTATCAACCGGTGTACCTGACTGTTTCACCCAAAACTCATACGCATTGTATTCCCACGCCTTTTTATTTTGAATACTGTAATCTACCATCTTTGAATATCCCCCTTTGCTCAATTGATCAATAGTATTATACTATTTCCCGTTTCCTCTTACCATCTTTCCTGTTATTTTTTGCAATTACCCCTGCCCCATCACCGACTATTGGCGCGTTTGCAAACAGGGACATTCAGGCATCATGATTTATTGTTGGAAAAGATATCTGCTGTTTCATTTTCAAAAGCAAAAAATCTGTCCAGTACGCCCTGCTTCAATTAATAGGTACGCCAAAATATATTGGATTCCGGATAAAGAAGGTGCAGTATCAGTGAAATTATCATAACCAAGCATACAAATATACCACTGCCCACTATAAACCACTTTATCCCTGTTGTTACATTCTTCAGCGTTCTATTTTGGAAAATTGAATCCATTTCTTGGGAAACCCGATATATGGAATCTATTTTCTCATTTGTAAAGGAATTTTCCCTCACCTCCTGTACATCAATATCTTTCACAAGTTCATCCAAAGTCATATCAAAAAAATCACTTAGCATAACCAATCTGGAAAAATCCGGGTATGACTGCCCTGCCTCCCACTTAGAAACTGTCTGCCTGGATACCTGCATTTCCATTCCCAGTTCTTCCTGGGAAAGCCCTTTTTCTTTTCTTAATTTTAGTAGCTTTTCGTTGAATTTCATTTCACATTGCCTCCTTTTTTTCAGCCTACAATAAAATTTAATTGGCTTCAAGCAATTTAGGTTGTCAATCTGTCAATATTGGTACACATTTCACAGGTTTCTAAAAGTTAACATTGTGTCAACAACCCGCGACACATATTTTCCACGGATCAAATGACTTCATCCGCCAAATACTTACTGGATGCATCCTCTAAACTAAGAATACCAAAAAAGGAACCACACAAAGACGGTATACGACATGTTTGCGGGGATAAAAGTGGAATTTTCAAAAGACGAGCTGAAAGAAGCAAAAAGACAAATTGATTCGACTCTGCATAAGCTGAGGGGAACAGTAAAGACATTTGAAAACAAAGAAAATTCAGAACGGTACAAATCTCAGATCACACTGGCTAAAAGGCGTATTAAAGCATTTGAGATTGCAAACTGGTTTATTGAAAATGAACTGGATAAATCGTTCCACTTTGGAGAACGCTTACCCTAATGATAAGCTGAAATGAAGAGGGCTGTTTGAGGCGGGACTATCCCAAAGTGGACCTGTTGACAAACCCTTCTTTCAGGTCCGCTTATATTTATCTTCCTCTGAGATTGAATAAAAAGGCTGGTAAATCCATGTATTCACACCGCTTTTACCAGTCTTTTTAAGTTCAATGACGTTGCAGATAAGAGGCATTCCTCTGTCGCTTTCTGAAGGCCTCTTTTCTGTATCTTGTTCAGTTTATGTTCCCGTTTTAAGACGGCAAATGTTCCTTCCGCCCATATCTGCCGTAATCGCATAACCCTCAAATAATCGTCAGTTCCCACTTTCTGATTATTCCTATGATACGATGGGTAATAAGCGCTGGCATTGATCCTAACTGTGCCTAAGTCTGTAGCACATGTGGCAAATCGTGGACATTTTTTGCATTGTTTTTTAGAACGGCTGTATAATCGATAGTAATTTTGCGTTGCTTTTTTATAGACTAATTTGTGAAACTCCAAATACTCCCCCTCTATACATACGAAACGATCCTTTTCCTCTTCATAACGGAACCCTTTTTTTATTGCATTATTTTGATATTCCCGTATGGCTGTATAACCATTAATTCCTAATAACTCCAACCCTCTATGTACAGCTCCTATATCATATCCTGCGTCTAAACATATCTCCTGATATTCACATGGCTGTTCTTTTAAATGTTTCAGAATCATGTCGCTTTCCCGTTGACTGGCAGGATAACAGTCAATACCCGTGATAATTCCATGGCTGGTATCCACTGTCATTTCTGTCAGATACCCTAACCCCCTTTTTCGTGCCTGATGAATATAACCACACTCCGGATCGGTGCGGCTCTTCAGAGATTCTTTCTGTGTTTCTTCATTTTCCGGTTTCCTGTAACCTGGCATGGAAACAAGCTCTTCTTCCAATTCCGCCATATATTTTACTGTGGAGCGGTTCACAGTCTCGACCGCCTCATAACGGCTGTCCCATGATACATTGGAGGGGAGAAAAGAGCCATCCGCAACACCTGTTTCCCCAGATACAATCCCAAGCCGTATGCATTTGAGCACAATCTCATTAAAAATTTCCCGAAATATGCTGGCATCCTGAAAGCGCCGTCGTCTATTTTGGCTAAATGTTGAATGATCAGGCGTTCTCTGTGTAAAGTCAATGCCGCAAAACCAGCGGTATGCAAGATTAAGGGACACTTCCTCTTCGAGCCTTCGCTCAGACTTGATCCCATAGAGATATCCGATCAGCAGCATTTTTATCAGAATAACCGGATCAATAGATTTTCTTCCAATATGAGAATAATAGGGCGCCGCCTTTTCGTATATAAAATCAAAGTTTACACAATTTTTAATCTGTCTAAGGAGATGATCTTCTGGAATCATGGAATCTATATCTAAGATTACCATTTGGATTTGTCCACTCTGTTTACCCATCATAAAATATGACCTCCTGTAATTGATATAATAATTATACCATATGGGAGTTCATTTTTCTTTCATTTGTCAACAGGTCCAACTTGAAACAGTCTCTTTGAGGCTGTTCTGCCTATTGTTCATCAAGGATAAGCGTATCGCTTGCTATAATTTTTTCCGTGGCAAACACCTGCCATTTATCATTCGTATATATTTCAATTATGCCTTCGGTTGTACCATATCGATATCCGCATCCTGTGCCAAAGTTTGATTGATCATTAACCATCGTTTTTTCTCTTCTATCAACCTCAGAGTTGATCACTCCTTCAAATGTATCAGGTCTCTTATTTGCCTCCTTTTCATATCCAGTATCTAAATAAAGTACATCATCAACCATAACCATAGGAATCCAATCTTCATTTTTGATATTCCACTCATATTCTGATTCAAGACCATCGGGAATATTCGTGACATTTACCTCCTTAAACAAGATTGCACCACCATCTACTGTAAGGTAATTAGCAATCCACTCGTCTGTTGGATAATCTTTATATTCACATATCCTGTCATCAGTTTCTCCATTCAGATAGCCGATTTGTGTTCCACAATCATTTATAGATATAGTGCAAAAAGGCGCGTATGTCCTATCCTGCCATATAATAGCCATATACTCATCATTTTTAGCAGTACTCATATCAATTAAATTAGTGTTTTTTCCACATGCAAACAACATGATTGAAACAAAGCTACATAGACAAATAATACTGCATAATTTCCTTTTCATGCTTATCCTCCTCAAATAATTCCCCTTTTCCACATAAAAGACTATGTATGGTTAATAAAGCTGCTTTTTCAACTTATTACGCAAAAGGCTTTTCAATCATCTGTTTAATGTACCCATTTTTAATCGTAAAGAAAAATGGCATTCCAGGTTCTCCATTGTCATAGGTTTCTATGTATTTTTGAAATTCTTTTATATCTGTTGTGGTATATTCTACCGGAAACTCTCCGTCCGTAAAATCTCCGCCCCAGTCGATAAATGTATAAACTGTTTCTTCATTACATTTCCATATGGTCACTTCCTCGTCTGGATTAAAAAAATAATAACCGTCCAACATATCATCTTCTGTCAGTTTCAGTTCTTTTATCCTTTCTGTGTCAGTATCTGTTATGTATTCTATCATATCAACCGTAATACTATCAGCCGAAACTTTTTTTACAAACGCCGCTATATCTTCTTCCCTCTCTGCTTGTGGCTCAAATTGTATCCACTTCCCATTTAGATTGACAGCAACACCATTTCCGTTAAATATAATTTCGGAACCGATACTTCCAAAGTTTGATTGAAGTTCTACGTCTGGTTCTTTCCCCCTGCTGACAGTAGATTCAATTCTACCAATATAAGGCGAGTCATACTCCGAAGCTTCTGCCTCCCGCATAACCATTTCTGAAACATCTTGGTTGGTGGTTACAAATAATCTGCCGGAAACAAATATCATTTGTTTCTTTTGGGTAGAAGTTACAAATAACAAACTCATTACAATTATCAGGATCAGACTGCCAATTATCAAACCTATGGTAGTTTTTTTCATTTTCATAATAGCTGTTATCCTTTCTTCAATCGCATTTTTACTGAAATTGTTACAAAAAGGCAGTAAACCGCTTTTCTTTGCTTCCATGCTGATAAGCATTAACGAATAGTCCTTTCTTGACGTTTCCCCAAGCAGCCGTACAACGCTTTCGTCACAAGCAAGTTCAATATCCCTGTTATAAAGAATGTACATTATCCACACCAACGGATTAAACCAGTGGACGCAAAGGGCAAATGTGGAAATCAATTTTGTTACGGTATCAAAACGACAAATATGCACATATTCATGCAAAAATATATATTGCAGTTGTTTCGCGTTCTTCCAGTCTGTTGTTTGCGGTATTAAGATAATCGGCTTCATAATCCCGTAAGTCAATGGCGCAAAAATCCTGTCGCTTTGCCTTATGGAAACGGAACGTATCAGTTTATGCTCTTCCAGCCATCTTTTTACAAAATCATTTTGGATGGGCAGCGACGTTGAAAATTCAAAGCAACAGCGCAAATAAGATATAGCAAAAAACATTGTGCAAAGGATCATTCCCACAAGCCAGATAACAAACCACAGGGAAACATGAATTGCAGGCATACTTGCTGTTTTCCCCGCTAATTCAAGCGGCTCTCCTTGTATGATTGGAGCAAGATCACTTATTGTAGTTTGCCCTAAGTGATTGACCTCCGTATTCCGGCCGATTAAGGAATACACACTGAATACGGACGGAATAGAAAATGGTATCAATAATCTTAAAAGCACAAGCCCCCACAAAACCAGAAATATTTTTTTAGGTAATCTGTTGATTGCAACCACCCGTATAACAACAACTGCCAAAATGAGGACTGCTCCATAAATACTCATTTGCAATAAACTCATATACACCACCTCATTCCGAATCCCGAACAATCTGCTTTAACCTTTCAATCTGTTCAGCAGTAAGTTTCTTTCTGCCTAAGAGAGCCGCAAACAGTTTATCAGCAGAGCCGTCATAGATTTTATTGATTAGCTCATTGGTTTCCGCTTCCTGTACCTCCTCTTTGGGGATAAGTGCATGACACATAAAGTTTGGTTCAGAGCGTTCAATCGCTCCCTTTTTGACACACCTTTTTATCAGCGTATATGTAGTATTCATATTCCAGCCGATTTCCGCTTTCAGAACATCCGATATATGTTTTGCTGTGGTATCACCTTCCCTCCAAAGCACGTTCATCACTTTTAATTCTGAATCAAAAAGTTTAATATCCATTTACGTCCTCCTTTCTACAAGACCACAGTAGTTTGAATCTGATTATACCATACACTTTATGCGCGAGAAAGTCAATACTACCACAGTAGTTTCAAAAAAGGAAAAATAGCCCTATCCATACCTTTAGCGGGGCGGTTCAGGATAAAGCTATTTCATACATAATATGCGTAAATTTTACCTATAATTGAATCCAATAACGTTGCTCTACATGCCCGTCTTCTTCAATCTCGTTTTCTAATACACCCCCATTATTAATTATTGATTTTGCTGAACCTATGTTATTTTTGTCACAAGTCATCAACACTCTCTTGATTCCAAGTTTCCTGCATTCTTCTAATGCCAGCGCAATCATTGCTGTGGCATAACCTTTTCGTCTTTCGCCAGGTCTAATCCCATCTCCTATATGCCCACCAGTCTTTAATAATTCATCATTTAAATAGTGACGGATATTAACAGCTCCCACAAGAATATTTCTATCTTTATCTACACAAAACAAAGTGGTATCAGGAACTCTCCCACTTTCATCCTTTTCCTTTGTATCAAGGTTTTCTATATAATACTCTAAATTATGAAAATCATTTATCCATATTTTCGATGGAGACATATTCGTATGGTTTTGAATAATATCGTTCTTCCACTCTGTCAGCATTTCAAATAACTGTTCTCTATATTCAACAGTTAATCTTATCAGTTCAATATTCATTATTGCTCCTAGATTCAAATTTTGTTTCCTATTTGTACTATGCACATCTCTTGTATACCACTTATATTTTCCAGATTTTCATAAAAGACGGACTCTAAATTAGGTTTTCCCACTAAATAGCAATCCACCAGCATACACCATACTTATCAATAACGGTGGCGCAGCATTTACTCCATGGCAGTTCATGAATTGCTTCAATAACAACACCACCATCACGCAAAACATCAAATGCACGCCGAACGCTTTCTTCGGTTCCCATCTCAAAAACATTAAAAGTCATTGTCTCCCACTTCATTTTGTGAACAAAATCTACATCACAAGGATTTTTGGCTTCGCCTATTGCCAAAAATCCTTCGCCATTCACTGATAATTCACAATGTTCATAAGCAGTCCCACTGTCATTTTTCATCTCAAGTGTTATTTCTGCCCCAAATGCCTTACAATATGTCTTTGCTGCCTCCATACTGTTTTTTACATAAACCTGCGTATAATTTTTCATTCTGTTCCCTCCTAATTTCTCCCATAAACTGTGCTGTCCACTTTGTTGAAATACCAGCTTCCCTAATCCTCTCTTATATATTCTGCATATACATTTCTCCAATCCTCTTCTACCCAATACTCTGAACCATCCCGAAGCCTTCCAAGCAATTTATATTGATACATCTCCCTGCGAATTAATTCTATATCACCAAATGCTATATGCAGCTTAATCATTTCGTTTATCTCTTTTTCCGTATATTTTCTATTTGCATCCATTTGTTCTATAATTCTTATAAGAACCATAATCCTCATCGGTCTTTTAGACGGGTATTGCATTAATTTTCCATCAGAATCATAATAGTTTTTCAGCTTTTTATTGTATATTTGTATCGACTTTTCCATAATTTTTCCCTCCGTAAATTTCCAATTGTTGAAGTATTCAATGTTATGATTTAACAATCACGTCAAGTATCCTTCTCATGAACAGGCCTCAATGCCCTGATCTGTTCAACTACCCGTCGTCAAACGGGAAGTTGATTAATTTATGCTTTGATGATAAAAACCAACAAAATCCTCGAACAACTCAACATCCAATGAATTACACCATTTCTCCCTATCAAGGTTTTTGTATATATAATCTGCTTTATCCTCCAAAAACCGTTCGCCATTTTCTGCACTATTATAGTCATAGTCAAGCGTTTTAAGCCATTGATCGAATTCTGCATTATACTCATTGCGATAGGCGTCATCATTGAAATAGTTATGTCCTTCCTTCTCAAGAGGAAGGAAACTGAAGCGGGAATCGTCTTTGTATTTTTCATAATAAATTTCGTAGCCATATTCCACTGGAACAACTTCATCGTCGAAGCTATGTACAATCATAACGGCAGCATTGCTCTTTGAAAATCCATCCATCGCAGTGTTTGAGGCATATCCGCCATATTTCATCTTCTCATACAGCTTCACAAACGGCAGCATCAAATAAATACCGTCCCCGATCTGTTTTTTCCCCCCTGCTTCAAACAAATTCGATGAAGAATTAAAACCGGAACACGCTATAACTGCTTTTACCTCAGGATGGTAGGTCAGTACGCTGCAAACACTATAACCACCCCAGCTATGCCCAAATAAAGCGATTGGCAGATTAGGGAATTTGCCGCTTTCTTTCACATAAGTGATTGCATAGTCAAGGTCTATTACTCCCTGGGGAAGCCCTCCTACTCCTTCTCCCTCACTTTCATCATTGCCCGTCGCGTCATAGGCAAAAACATAGTATCCATGACGGGCAAAATAATTCGCACAATCCATGTAAGAATTATGCCCGCCTCCACCAAAGCCATGTGCCATTACGATGATACCACTCTGATTTTCTCCCGAACTGTACAGATATCCCACCAGTTTCTGACCCTTATTGGAAGTAAACTCATATTTTGTCCGCTGCAATCCGTCGAAATCATCAACATACAGCATAAGCGGCTCATAACTTTCAAAACGAAGGTTAAAATTCTCATTATATACCATTACAGATAATGCCCAATCGCCGACAATGATCAGTACAGCCACAATAGATACTACCAGTAAGAACATCTTTTTCTTCTTAGATTTTGTTTTCATCTTTATACCCCTTCCGACCTATTTTATTGTGTCGGAAAATTCCTATCTTCTGATCTGTTCAACTCCCAAACAAATTTGCAATTTACTGAATTGTCTGCAAAAAGCCTTCCACCTCTTTATTGAATATAATGTATCTTTTATTTGCAATAAAGTGATTACCTTTAATAATTGCTAATTTTGCATTTGGTATATGTTCCGCAATCTTTTTTGTATGTGATGTCTTAATCATATCATTTCTTCCGCAAATTACGAGCGTAGGGGCTGTTATTTTTGATAATTCATCCAGCCCGATATCCGGCTCATGAACCATTAGTCCAAGTATTTCAGCATTCTTTTTTGCATCCGGCGATTTTGAAGCAAATTGCCTTGCTATTTGATATCCTATTTCGATTGGAATTTGTATTACTCTTTTTACTCCCTTCGGATTCAGATTTCCTCCATTTAAGATCAATGCCTTTACTTTGCTTGGATATTTCATTGCAAACTTCATTGCGATATTTGCTCCATCTGAAAAACCTAATATAACCGCATTTGAAATTTCAAGACTTGTCATAAAATCATATAAGTCACAGGCAAACTGTTCAATAGTAAAAGGTTCCGTACCTCGCGGTGATTTGCCATGTCCCCGCGTGTCTAAGGCAATCACTCTGTACCTGTCACTGAAATAATCTATTTGATTCTTGAAATAGGATCCATCCTCTCCGTTTCCGTGCAAGAGGATCAATGGCTCTTTATTTCCCTTTTCTTGATAATATAGCGAAATACCCATCTGTACTTCCTCACAAATCTCCGATTTTTAGTTCTGTTCAACTATCTGATAAATCCGATCAAAACATATCCTATTACATACCCTGCTCTCAAACTGGAAATCGTCATATTCTGCCGTTTATCCTTTCAAATTTTTCAGAGCTTCAGGAGTATTTGAGATAACCATTCCAACCATCTGGCATTTTTCCAGATCTGGACAATCACCGCATGTCATCACACCCTTTTTCAGCGCACACTGACGAATGCCACAAAGACTATCACAAAATACTGTTTTTATTCCAGCAACACGGCAGCCTTGGCAATTGATATGTTCAGGCAAAATGGGAGCATGATTTAACTCTGCCCATAATTTTGCAGTTTTTTCACGCAATGCGTGGTCGTCATTGATTGTTGCAAGGTATGCGTCGCATTTTTCACAGTCCAGCCCACAATATCCAATCATCTCTTTCATTATTATGTACCTCCTAAAATTTCAAGTTGTAATTTGGTAATTTTGAGGAAACTATTCGTTGTTATATTCTATTTTACAATCTCTGCTGCCCCCTGAATACACTAAGTTTATCACAAATGAACTTTTCCTGATATGATATCTTCCCATAGAGCATTACGAACCCTGATCAGGACAAAAATAAGAAAACAAAATTATCTAAAACATTATAACATAAAACATATGCAAATTGGAAACGGGCATTCTGATTCCAATTAGAAAAGTCCACAGATTGCAAATATTTTTCATCCCCGCCTTGTACGATTTAAAGTCCGTCTTCGTACATTTTCGCGCAAAAACGACTATGCATTTGTTTTATTGCCAATGTACCATTCCCAAAGGTTAATGGCCGAAGTCTGCAACGAAGGGATCACAAAAAAGCTTTAACGAATGAACCATCCTCCTCTATTTGGAATAAAGAAATAAACCTCTTGAAATCTGTTTTCCATGATGCTATACTTTTTATCCGATCCAACAAATCAAAATTTGGAGGAATTATCCATGGATAAAGACAAAAGAACATTAACAGAAAAAGAGCAGAAACGTAAAGAGCGCTTTGAAAAATTGAATTCTGAAATGCAGCAAAAAGGCTATCAAATAAAGAATATGATTATCCATATTCGACAAGCGAATTATTTAGGTCCTTTGAGTATGTTGCCATTTATGGCTTTCATCTTTTGGGTTTACTATCATGTGAATGGTTTTGATTTAGAGGGAATTTCTTTGGGATTTGCCGTAGTAGCATTTTTGTTTATTCTATGTCTAACCATTCTACATGAATTAATACACGGAATCACTTGGGGAATTTTTGCAAAAAATCATTTTCATTCAATTGATTTTGGAATCATTTGGAATAGTTTTTCCCCATACTGCACTTGTTCAGAACCGTTGAAAAAGTGGCAATATCTCTTAGGAATTGTTATGCCTACATTCGTTTTAGGTGGCGGAACTGCAGTAGTTGCTGTAATGACAAATCACTTACTGCTATTTTTTCTGTCAGAATTCATGATTCTTTCAGGTGGCGGGGATTTTCTAATTACACTGAAAATCTTGTTATACCGCACGAATAAGAAAAAAAGTGTGTATTGCGACCATCCTTACGAATGTGGTTTTGTTGTTTTTGAAAAATAGGAACAAATACCACAAACTTGCACGTTTTGGCAAGCAGTTCGGGTGTGGCCATTTAAGCCTTTTCAAATCCTCACGCTTGACAATTTATGGTTTTATAAGTAAAATATAGCCTTAACTGGAATTTGTACTGCAAATTAGGTTTAAGGAGGATATTATGAATATTGAACACTTGAAAGACAACGGAACAGATATTGCAGTTATTTCCAGTGATGAAAAGCTAATTGTTGATACACAATCTGCTTTAGATTTGGCCATGACTGTTAAGTATGAAACAGGTTCCACAAACATAGTAATCAGCAAATCGGCGGTATGTGAAGAGTTTTTTATCCTTAGCAGCGGCATGGCAGGCGAAATACTTCAAAAGTTTGTTAATTATCAAGTCAGAATTGCTATTTATGGAGATTACTCACACTATACAAGCAAACCACTAAAGGATTTTATATACGAATCAAATCATGGTAAAGATTTCTTTTTCGTATCAGATAAAGAAGAGGCAATAAAAAAATTGACGGAAACGCAATAACAATGTTGTGCAAATTCCAGTAATACAAATAGTACATCTATCTGCTTTCCGCTTGTTTCCTTATATTTTTATAGCAACTGGATAGGGCTTAAGGATACAAACTGTACACAGTAGAATAGTAATTGTACCAGCCGCATTTATACCATTCAGCTTAGTGGTTGTTTAGGCCAACGGGCGCTTTCAGAGTTAATTGTCGAGTGTGTGAAGAAAACTCTGTAAATAACCAGATCTTCTATGATAATGAAATG
>CAJUFL010000059.1 GCA_910585605.1 uncultured Lachnospiraceae bacterium
GTTTATTCAGAAACGGAAGAAATTCCTGCTCCAGACAATCTGCTATCTGTAGATTTCAGAAAATCTGAACAATCAATGTACGTAAATCCGTAGTCTTTCTGAATACATTTGTAAAATCAAACACATCAAAAATTTTAAAATCCTCATACATGGAAATTCTACATCTAAAAAGCAAGAAAATCCAAAATACTTAAAATATTCACAATATAATTTTAAAATGTATGATATTTAGCGACATTCAATCACTCTCCTTTTGCATTATTCCTCTTAACTTTTCCATTTTCTGTCTTAATGCTGAATAGTGGATTTCCAATAACTTTTCAGTTTCACTTATTTCTTTTTCTATATCTGATTTAACCACACCCATCAAAATATAATCGCAACCGACTCCTAATGCTCTTGCAATCTTAAACAATTTATCTGCAGAAAAACCACTTTTTCCCGTTTCTACCTCATACAAAAACTTCCTAGTTATACCTACTGTAGCAGATAATTCTTCTTCACTATATCCCAATGATTTTCTCAATTTTCGAATACGTTTTCCAGCCTCAACATATAATTCATCCACCATAACCTTTTTCTCCTTTGCATTTATGTAAAGACTCAACTTTAAGCTGACCGCCCTTCTATTTTACATGAAATTTTCATTAGAAACTTACTTTTATGATGAACTATCACTTATTTTAGGCAAAAATCATATCCAACATTTTTTTCTTTACTTTTATTAAACTCATCTAAAAACCAAAGCCGTTTAGCAAAAAAAAATCTATACATAGATTTTATAAATATAATGAATCATGGGAAGTGAAACAAATGCTAAATATATTAAAGCAAGAATACAATAATTTACCAGAACAGGAGAGAATAGTTCTTTGTTGGGGTCTCAAAATCTTTTTTTCAGAAACAAGTAAATTTATAATTCTATTTATATTATTTACAATACTGAACAGAAAAAAAGAATTTTTATTTGCCACTATCATACTATTATTGATAAGATGCAATATGGGAGGATTACATTATATTACCTATTATGGCTGCTTTACTGTAACACTAATTGTATATATAACCTCTATAATCATATTTCCTGCAATAATACGATTAAACCCTCAAACTATAATAATGTTATTAAATATCTGTATTATACTAAATATTATTATCGGACCTGTCATCAATCCCACACGTCCTCTGCTAGATAAAGCAAATGTAAACAAAATCAAATGTAAAGTTGGAATACTATTATTACTATACAACTTACTTGCTTATCTGCTCACATTTAATATTTATATACAATGCGGTATTTGGATTATCATGGAACAAACTCTACAGCTCGCCATTGCGAAAATACAAAGAAAGGAAAATGCATATGAATAAACTTGCAAAAACAATTTTACAATTTGGAACAAAACTTTCGAAAAAATTCTGCGGATATCTTCCATTAATATTTACAAGCTTTCTATTTTTTGGAGAACCCGATTTTTCAGAATTAAGTAATTTATGTAATAAGTCATAGCATACATCAAAAATCAATCAACTCAATGGAAATACTAAACCAATTTTCTTCTTGTTTATTCTTGTTCTCAATTGTAATCATGCCGTTATATTTTTTAGCAATTTGTTTCACATTACTAAGACCATATCCTCTATTTTTTCCCTTGCTGCTATAACCAGGATTTAACATTTCTTGAATCTTCGATTGCGTCATATAAGAAAATGGATTTTCAACCCTGATATTAACACAGCTCTTCTTTCTCATAACAGCTATCTGAACAATACGGTTATCTTCATTATTTTCTACTGCTTCACATGCGTTATCAAATAATATTCCTATTACCTCCTGAATATCAAATTCCAAAGAAGGCTTTTGTATATCCCTCAATTCAATTTCATAATCAATATTAATCCCTGCCTGATGTGCTTCACAAAACTTATAATACAAAAAACCTTTAACAACCGGCGGACACTTTGATATCAACAGTTTATTAAAAACATTTTCATCCAGAATATGCGAAATATAGGTTTTCTGCCTTTTTACCAATTCATCATAGGTATTGCATACATACTGTAAACTGAAAATTGCCTCTAGCTGATTGTTAAATCCATGCTGTTTTGAGCGAACATTGTTTATTAAATGCTCAAAAGATTCATTACATTGCCTCAAAACTCTTATTTCTCTTTCTTTAGAAACATTTTTTTCTTTTTCAGACTTCCATTGCTGACAAAATACTAATATAAGTAAAAAAATCACATACATTAACAAACAATTTAAAAAAGAAAAACTTTCAATGGCTTTTGATAATACAATAAGCATAAAAAAGAGCACACCGCAGATAATCATCATTATACTTAACATGCTGTTACTTTTTAACGCATATATATACATTTTTTCAAGTTTACCAAAATGAATAGCAAAAACCACAATACATAACATAATTATGTTAGACAGTACAATTCTCATTTTTACTGAATGCACTGGAAATAACATCATATACACCATTATTTGTAAACCCGCTATAATTAAAACATTAATTATTGTATATATTATTACTCTAATTATTCTATATTGTTGAAATTCAATCCACATATAAAAGATAAAAATAATATAAATAACAAACTGCAATTTATTTGGAATAAGATTAATATTTATCATCCAAAACATAACAACATCTATAAGTAAAAATAAAATTGTAATTTTATCCAAACAAAACCTTTTATGCAACAACTTATGTAACACTAATAGCATAGCCAACATTTCACACAGCAGGGAAATACATTCAATCATTTTCACAAAAACCCCTTATAAATTCTTTCTTAAACCCTTTCCCGATTTTTATTTCATCTGAACATCCATCCATTTCTATCAGATTATTTCTTTGATCAATAGAAATTATATAACTTTGATTTACGATGGTATTTCTGTTACATTTGATAAAACAATCTGATTTCAGCATGTCCAGAAGCATACTACAGGTTAAATAATAAAAATCATATTCCTCTTTCTTTGTAATTATTTTCATTTTAGCGCCTTTGCTATATGCATATAATATATCTTTTTTTTGAATTACATATATAACACCATCTTGCTTTATTTTTAAAGGTACTTCACTCTTAACAAGAACATTATAATTTAATGCATCTTCAATAACAGTTTCTACTTCACTATACAATAGCGGCTTTTGTATATAACGAAAACAATGTAAATTTTCATATGCATATAACCTGGAATCATCCAATGAAGTAATAAAAATAATCGGTACATACTTATATTGTGGAAGATTACGGATAGTTTCTACAAATTCCATCCCCGATACATCGGATTTCTTTTGAGGTTCCAAAATAATATCAACAATGAATAAAGAAATATTATGTTCAACTGCATACTGAAATGCATTGCCAATATTATCAGCTGTCATTATTTTAGAATCAGAATTCACGTGTTTTATTACATTAATAAGTGCTTCTACTTCTGTCTTATCATCCTCAATAATCAGAATCTTTTTCATCCTATATGACTCCCCTCTTTTGCAATTCGCTTTTATAATTAACTATATTGGAGCGCACACTTTTCACATATCTATAATATCTATCTTTTTTTTCTTTATCTCTCTCTAATAAATATGTGATTTCTCTTAAACCAACATATTCCTCAAAAAAGAAAGACGGCAGACAATAACCCTTATGATGCAATAACATCATTAATTCTGCATCCAATTTCTTTTGTCCCCGCTCGCATTTACCACATTTTGTTCTTCCAATCCCTAAAATATTCGCAAGCTTCTGCTGAGATATTCCATTAGTAATCCTTATATAATACAATCGGTCATCAAAGCTTGCATCATTCATACTCAATACATTCATTGCTTTTAATTCAGAATATAGACATTTTTCCCAATGATCTTCCATATTCCAACTCCACATCTGATAAAACCCTGCTATCATCATCTTATATAACTTCATTGCTGCATTTTTATCATAAGCTTTCAGTATATTAATAAATAAATCGTCCTTACTTCTATTACATATTCCAGTAATAATATAATCAATATCACAATCATAGCTATACAACTTATTTAAAACCTTATATGAAAGTGAAACCGAACCTGATTCTATCTGACTATAATATGTCTGTCCCACACCTAATCTAACAGCAATTCCTGACTGAGACAAATGTTCTGCTTTTCTGTATTCTTTTAATCTAACCAGAACATTATCAATTGAAATATCTGACATAGATAATAGCCCTCCAAATATTAATTAAAGTATGTATCATATATTACTTTTAAATTTTGGGGACAGGTTGTCTTGTTTTCTGTTAAGTTTTATTTTTTATTATACACACTCATTTATTTTTTCCTTATTTTATTCAAAACTATTCTGTGCGATCATCAATTATTATCCTGCCATCAGAAATGACAATATTATCGATCATAAAAATTGCCAAACAAAAAAGCTGGCACTTTACACTATTAAAGTTGTCAGCTTTTATCTTTTTACATCCGTATATAATTTTTTACATTATAAATGTATTCTTTATCTATCCTGCCTTTTCTTTATATCAATCTTCTTTCCTCATCTATCTGTAATACTGTATATCTTCTGACTAGCAAACATTCTAAAAACCCCATTCTCCAGAATACTATTCTATCAGCAGTTCCCTCTCAAAATCCACCATATCACCACTGCTTAACATCTTTTTCACTTCCCTTTTTTTCTACCAGTTTCCTATCCTTCTCTGTAATTGGTACCAGCGTATAGAATTTTATTCTTGTTTCCTCATCCGTCTGCAGTTCCGGTATCTCTTCCGAACGGCAGATCATAACCGCAGTAAACTCATAATCCCAGTCAAAGGGATATGCCTCATCCGGGGTCCCATATGGTATGATCACCGTTTCATCCACATATGCCCCGTCAAATGCATGTCCAAGATACGCTGTCTTGCACAATATTTCAATCACCCAGCTGTGCTCGTCATCTTCCAAGAGATTTCCATTTTCTAACCATTCCCTCGGTATCTTCATCATCACTTCTGCGTATTGAAGACCCTCATCCGTATCTGCCATCGGATATTCGCTCATTCCTTCCGTAACCACTATCCCATAATCTTTCCCATCCGGCAAAATGCCATAGACTGCAACTGCCGTGTCATCATTTACCTGACGGACTCCTCCCCAGAAAGTTTCCAGTATGTCATCCTCATCATAACACTGTACAATCTTTCCCAGCTTCTCTTCCACATAAGTCTCATAATCTATATCCCCATCCGAACGGTCAGGCAGGTTTTCCTGATTCTTCTTAAACTGTTCCTCCTCTTTGGAAAAATCAATATTCCGCTTTTTAAGCTCCTCTTGAATGATTTCCACTTCCTCATCACGCTGCCGGTACATGGCAAAGCTAAGGGCATCCCACCACGATCATTCCTTGTCTTATTCTTGTATTGATATGCAAGGTCTGCACCTTCCTTAATCAGCACCTTTAGTATCTCTGGACTCTCAAGGATTGCTTCCAATATGGGACTTGTAACCGAATTCTCGCTGTCCACGTTTGCACCGAGTTCTAACAGTTTCCTTACATTATCCATTTTTCGAGCAGCAATTGCCCTACACAATGGTGTTCTTTCCCCTACTTCTCGATTTACGTCGCCACCAGCACTTGCGATATACTCAATCATTTCCGGTGTACCATCCCTTGCTGCAGTATGCAGTAATGTACCACTACTATCAGCATACTTGACACATTCTGGACATTCGTTAATATATTTTTTAAATTCAGAAAACCCCTCTTCCAAAACTATGGCAATATCTGCTCCTCCAAAATAATATTCCACATCTTTTTTTCTTCCTTCATACAACCACCTCTCTATCTTTCTGCCGCAATTTTCCCCAAATCATCTAGTTTTTTATACAAACGGTTTTTCACATATTTTTTAGTCGCACTTGCCGACATTCCTTTCTTTTTGCAATATTGCAATGCTTCCTTCTCTGCCTTTGCTAATCCATCATACACCTCCTGTATATTTTTTATACTATGTCCCTTATTCGGAGCGCTGACCAGATTGTGGGGATCCGTTATCGGGTCAATATCATATTTATATAATATATCCTGTGCTTTTTTCACTATTTCCCGCATTTTTCCCGGCAGTCCTTTTTTATATACAATATGACGTGCATGTTCTCCCTCTTTTACAGGCTTTCCTGCTTCTTTCAGAATCTTCTTATAATCAATGTTACTGAGCTGATCCGTTTTTTTGTATACTTTGCATAAGCGGCTTCCAATTCTTTCTTATAATACCTGTCCCCATATTTTGCAACTAACTCTTCATATGAAACATCCTTTGATACCCCGTCCTTTTTCATCTTTTCAATGAGGTCATCTATCGTTTCGAGATATTTCTTTTTCCCTCCAGCTGAAACTTTTTTGGGTTTCTTAGGGGTATCTGTACCTTTTACCTTTTTAACATTTGATGCCTTGCTGGTTGCTTTTGACACATTTGTTGCATCATCTATATCATTTAAATCAGCTATGGCTCCTTCCTCTACTGGATCAAACTGGTCCTTATAATATTGATCATAAACATCATCATAGAAGTCTTCCAAATCGTCCAGATTATCAAAATCATCATAATGGTTGTTCAGGCTCTCAACTACATCTGCCACGTCATCTATCTTATCTACTGCCAGATAGTAATCTTTACCGCATCTGTCTTTACTGTATATTTAGTCAGCTATTCCCCTATAACTGTCCAAAGCGAATAAGACCTGTATACTTGGTGCTCATACTATTTCCAATCAAATAACTGATAAAGGAGTATTTGTATAAAAAGACCAATATATTCCAACATTTCTTAACTATATGATATTTATTGTACTATTTTCCCGTTTTCTAAAAAGAATATATATTTTTCACTGTTATCACATAAAATCAAAATTTTAGTATCATCAATTATATTATAATCAACAATTATGTCTCTAAATCCCATTTTCCATTTCTGATTTTCTGCACAATAACAATATAAATCTAATTCGCATATTGCACATATATGATTCTTATTTGAATCGTAGCATAATTCATAAAAAACTGATTGTAGACTATCATTAACTAGTACTTTGTTTTCAAAAATATCAATGCACAAAAAATTTTTTCCAATACCTAAATAAAATATTGTACCATCTTCAGAACATTGATAATCTGGTGCTATGCCATAATCATAATATGCTATCCCAAGCTCTAGCACATTATTAAAATTAATAATAATAAAAGCATTCTGCATATCATCGCAAAAAATCAATTGTTCTTTACTGACTCGATTTTTCAATTCACCTAAACTGTCTATTTTTCTTATACAAATATTACCGCTGTCCAATCTAATTTCCTCCTTTAACTATAACTGTGAGCAATTTATCATCATTCCATACTGATTCAATCTTAACAGCACCACCTGGACCTATTAATAAGCTTTCTCTGGTGGTTGCTGTATATTCCACAATAGGGGTATCTGGCAGTTCCTTTGCAATATAACTTCGAACCTCAACCTTACTAATATTAGATGGATCTTTAAGTACATCATTTAAATGCTTCGCTAAGTATTCTCTTGAAGCCGGAGTGTCATGTATACCTATTTTACGTAATTCTGCTAACATGGATTTAGATCGTTGTATATTATGCTTAATTCCTGTAGCCTTTCCAAATAAATAGTCTAATTTATCTCCTAAATCTACTTTACTAACAACATCCGCTACATCATCTGCCTTGTCTGCCGCCTTCACCTTACTGTACTTTCCGGCAGCCGCCTTTCCGATTGCTATATCCGCAACGACATAACTTACCATATAGGTAAGTCCTTCCTCCTCATAGGTGTCATTTGCACTCTGTGCCATGGCTTCTATCGTCTCCACCGGATGGCTGATGGCTCTTACGATATTCCCAAAGTATTCCTCCGATTCCCCTAAAACCTCCTCCGTCCATTCCGGCGGGTCAGAGGACACCAGACATACGATTGCCGCCACATCTGCACTTACTCCGTAGTATATCATATTTCCAATGGAATAAAAACCCTTCAAAAGATCAAGTCCTGCCATTCCTGCACCCTTGATGATGCTCCATGCAAAGCTCACCGTGTCAATGGTATTCTGCTTAAAAAGCTCCCATGGGCTGGAATACCGGTACCGGACTTTCTCTGACTTACGCTTGTATTCATCATCCTTATTCTCATAATTTGTTATGTCATGGTCATAATAACCCTGCAGCTTCCTGCGGCTTTCCTCTACTGTCTTCCGCATTTTGGGGAAGAGGCTCCCCCAGGCCTGCGTCTCTATCTTTTCATAATTGCGCTCCATCCTCCTTTTCTCTTCCTCTGTCTTCCCAATGCCGGAAGACGGGAACAGGCAGTGGCTGTCCTGCACATCCCGGATATCGTCAATCCCGTGCTTTACGGACTGCAGGTTCATATAGATATCATTTCTCCCCACCCGGGTCTTTCCCCTTTTGGGCTGGATGATGCCTGTCATGTCCCGGATATACCCATGGATCAGGTCATACAGGGCGTCCACCTCCTCATAACAGTCATCCAGACGCTTCTTCGCCTTCTTATACCTTTTTTTCAGCCCGTCTATGGATTTGGCGGTATTCCCCGCTGATGCCGCACTGTCTGCCTTCCCCATTGCAGTCCTTAGTTTTTCCAGGGCGTTCCTCTGCTTCTTTAACTGCCGTTCCACAACGGCTAAGCAGTCATAGTCGATTCTGATGTCCCTCTTTGCCATTGCTTTCCTCCTTACTCAAATGTCAGTGCATGAAGCTTGCCGGTCACAGAATCATCTGTATAAACGAATGCCTTTCAGTATTTCCCACTTATACCAGCTCCACACCCAGACTGCTTCCTATGTTCCACATCATAAACTGATATAAATGATATCAGATTTATAGTGTACAGGTAACCCGACACAATTCCTGTCAACGTAATATATAGTTTCCAAATCAGCAAAAAAGTACGGTTTTTCAAGGAGAAAATTATTTAAAAATATTTTTAATCTGATATTTATGACTGATATTTTCTAATGCATGAATTTATAACTTTCCGCTATTACCAAAAAAATGGCAGGGTATCATCTGTTTCTTCATCCAGACAATTTCCCTGCCACTGCTTTTAATTCCTATTTAGATTTCATGATTCCCTGTTTTGAAAAACAACCATCAAAACTGTTCCTTCCAAATCTCCCCCCTACAACTGATAAATTTTTATTAAAAAATAATCAAAATATCGGGAATCATTCTGTTTGATGTCTTTATGACTTATAATTTTTATGCTTGTTTCCATTCTTAATATCTCATACTCTGTCATTTTCTTTATTACCCGGCTTTCCACACTTAGTATATAGCAAAATATGTACCTATTATCCTTCAAACCTCACATCGATCGCTGAATCATATAATGGACATTCGTACTCTAACATAATATCAATGATTTTATTCATATTGTATTCTGACACTGAATAACAGTCAAACCTCACGAATTGCTCTGTAATCATTATTTCAAAAGTCTCATCGCCACTTTCAAAATACACATTATCATTATTTAACCAACCACTAAATGCTTGTTTTATATCAGACAATATTTTATCCGTTGGCAAATTTCCTATTCCTTTTACAATCTTTCCATCTGACAATAAAGAATATATCTCTTTATTCTCTAATTCCAAACTTTCTGTATTCCTCCAAAAGCTTAAATCCCGTGCCATGTTCAAACGCCTCCCTTAATCTTTCTATACGCGGTACACACTCTGAAAACACAACACACGCTGTATCTTCCAGTTTATCTTTATAATATCCTATTATTTTATCTACACATCCGTCATTGTATATAAGTGATAATGCAATCTTGTTCCATGCTTCGTTATTACATAAAACCATGTTCCAACGCACTTCTGTATTTTTGTCAAAGAGTTCCGTTCTAAACTTATCATATGTATTGCATTTCTCCCAAAAAGAATATGCAAATTTTTTTATACTCTTTATGATTACATCAGCTAATGGTTCAACATCCGTATCTCCATTTATATAAAAATTTATATATTCTTTCTCATTGAACACATTACATAGAGTACTTGTACCTGTGCTCCAAACTTTATCATATTTTTTTCCTTGTATATATGAAATACATTTCTCAATGTTATCATATGTAAAGCTATAGTTAGCCATTATATTAACTTCATCTTTACTCCTTGTTTTGTATTCAAGCAATGTAATGTCCTGTACACATTCATCTACCAATCGGATAAATTGATTTTTCTTTTTTTTCTTAAATCCATCTTTACTCAATCTATCCAAGACCATCAATTCCAACTCTGTTACACTTTCTTTTGCCGTTTTCATTTTTTTACCTCTTTTAAAATTTTTCCTTCACCATCTACATGATATACTTCCACCCTTGATATATTTTTGACCTTTGCATCCTTTGCTTTTTTTCCTACTGTATCGAATCCCCCTGCTGCATTTAACTCATCATCAATAGCCTTTTGCTGTTTCGTTCTCTTTGCATTTCCACTTTTCACCTCAATACCAACATATTTTCCATCTGCATCCTTAACGACCAAATCATATTTTCTTAGCTTGCCATCAGAAGACCTCACACTAATTTCTTTACCATTAATCTCATAACCCTTATCCTTAAAGTACTGTTCAATCTTTTTAACTCCTGGTGTTCCTGGTACAACTCCCGAATTTCCTGCGAAATGCCCCTTTGCATCACGAATACTTCCATCACTATATCGCTTATAACCTAATTTCGCAAGTTCTTTATCTGTCATCTCTGACAACTTTTTTACATCAGCAGTTTTGTCTGCCGCCTTCACCTTACTGTACTTTCCGGCAGCCGCCTTTCCGATTGCTATATCCGCAACGACATAACTTACCATATAGGTAAGTCCTTCCTCCTCATAGGTGTCATTTGCACTCTGTGCCATGGCTTCTATCGTCTCCACCGGATGGCTGATGGCTCTTACGATATTCCCAAAGTATTCCTCCGATTCCCCTAAAACCTCCTCCGTCCATTCCGGCGGGTCAGAGGACACCAGACATACGATTGCCGCCACATCTGCACTTACTCCGTAGTATATCATATTTCCAATGGAATAAAAACCCTTCAAAAGATCAAGTCCTGCCATTCCTGCACCCTTGATGATGCTCCATGCAAAGCTCACCGTGTCAATGGTATTCTGCTTAAAAAGCTCCCATGGGCTGGAATACCGGTACCGGACTTTCTCTGACTTACGCTTGTATTCATCATCCTTATTCTCATAATTTGTTATGTCATGGTCATAATAACCCTGCAGCTTCCTGCGGCTTTCCTCTACTGTCTTCCGCATTTTGGGGAAGAGGCTCCCCCAGGCCTGCGTCTCTATCTTTTCATAATTGCGCTCCATCCTCCTTTTCTCTTCCTCTGTCTTCCCAATGCCGGAAGACGGGAACAGGCAGTGGCTGTCCTGCACATCCCGGATATCGTCAATCCCGTGCTTTACGGACTGCAGGTTCATATAGATATCATTTCTCCCCACCCGGGTCTTTCCCCTTTTGGGCTGGATGATGCCTGTCATGTCCCGGATATACCCATGGATCAGGTCATACAGGGCGTCCACCTCCTCATAACAGTCATCCAGACGCTTCTTCGCCTTCTTATACCTTTTTTTCAGCCCGTCTATGGATTTGGCGGTATTCCCCGCTGATGCCGCACTGTCTGCCTTCCCCATTGCAGTCCTTAGTTTTTCCAGGGCGTTCCTCTGCTTCTTTAACTGCCGTTCCACAACGGCTAAGCAGTCATAGTCGATTCTGATGTCCCTCTTTGCCATTGCTTTCCTCCTTACTCAAATGTCAGTGCATGAAGCTCCCTGATTACAGAATTAACCGTATCTTCAATATTCATAATCTCTTTTTCGATATCATCCCGAATTTTTACATTCTCCAGATCCATGTCTTCAAAGTTCTTTCGCACCTTATCCCTTGCATGCTCTAAAGTTGCAACATATTTTGCTATAGCCTTTTGTGACTTTTCTTTTGATAACATCATGACTTTTTCCCCTCCTTTATCTTTTGGGTAACCGCCTGATCAACAGCCTCCATTCCTTCACAAACTATCTGTATATCATCTTTATACCGCTTTACCGCTTCCAGTGCTTTTTTTGCCTTATTGTCTTTAAATGCCCGGAGCACTTTTTCCAAAGACACCATAAAGTCTGAATTATTCCCCTCTATACTACTCATGACAGATCCCACAAATTTTTTATAACAGGGTTCAAACTCTGCTATTGCCAAATCCATATCCCCTATCGCTTTTTGTAATGCAGTAAAATCAATCTCCTTCTTCGCCATTTTTTCCAACCCCCAGTTCTTCCCTATATCTTTCTGCCTGCTCCCTTTGAAGAAATCCAAACGATACTGCATCATGGTCTAAAAGCAGCTCCTTTTTCATCAACAGAACATATGCATCCTCCATCTCGTCCCTGTACCCATCCTGTACAACAGAATCAACCAATGCACTGGTAAAATGAAGAAACCTGCCATATCCAAGTGTTCCTACCGGATATATGACTCCTACATAAGGAAAATATGTCTGCTTATCCTTTGTTGCTGTGAACCGTTCTACAATCACAGCCTTTACCTTCCTGTCTGGGGATTGCAGTTTTAGGGAACGGATAAAATCCTCCTTCAACTCTACAACCGTCCCAAGGGGATACACCGGCTCAAAAATATCAATAATTTTCCCCAGCAGTTCCCGCATATCTTCACTATTAAGCATTATTTTCTCAGTTCCCAAATCCAGATGGCATTGGGAATCCATATAAAAATTCCACTGTTTTTCCTCTATTTCTGCTTTTTCATTTCCTCCATTCATACAGAGAAAACAATCATAACAAAAAGTTATCAGTTTTTTACTCTCCGTACACAACCGCAAAAACATTACCTTCTGTTCCTGATTTAAATACTCCACATCCTCTAAATAATCTGAAAATATTCTCAACAACTCCTCTTGCATCTTCAGCACACTCCTTTTATATTAATGGTATCTTGACTTTAGTTAATTTTCCTTTCGCCGTCACATATCCAAGACTTACATCGGAATTTGAATCACGCATATATGGAACATCAAATACACTTTGCTCACTCGGGTTACCTAGTATAACACCATACATAGCTTCCTTAATATATTGTGTAACAGGGTCATATCCCCGCAGATGTCCGCTTCCAGCTGTTGTAATCAAGGTAATTCCGCACTGATCCAGCATGGTCATAACAGATTGTACTTGTTCTGTCTCATAGTCCTCCATATATTCTGCAAAATCATCCCATTCCTCTACTAGCACAACCACATTAGGCTGCTGTTCATAATACATCTTTGGTATGAGTTCCGGATTGGTTTCCCTCTCTTTTTCATATCCATTTTTCCGTTCTTCCATTACCCTTGCAAGAAGCTCTCCCAGTCCTATGATGCTTTCTTTCTCACAACTAATATAAGTTATGTTTTCCTGAGACTGGCAGGCAATCAGTTCCGAAGCCTTAGAATCAATCAGGTAAATTGATATAGACGAATCAATAGCAGCAAGCAGCACTTTTAACAAATTGGTTTTTCCACTCTGCGAGGTTCCTATCAGTATTTGCCGGTGCTGGTTCAAATCCAGATACTGTACCTCCACATTTTCTGCATCCAAACCAATCGGAATCATATTCGCCGAGACACTTTCACAATAAGTCCACAAATTATTCAGTGTCAATTCGTCCGGCAGCATAGGAATTGCTTTAGGCCTTTTTCCGGTATATACCTGATCAATTTCTTCAACATAACATTTAACCTGCTCCATATAATCTAACAGGTTCCCTGCATCTGCCACCGTATAAAGCTGTATCTGATTTACATTTTCCAGTTTCACAAATCCTCTGCCCTTTATCTCTCCAAGAGCATATGGTGGTCTTCCCACAACTGCCTGTATATCAGATTCATCATACATGAACAATGCCAGTTTATTTTTAAAATTATTCTGTACGGTATAACGTACAGCACTTGTTCTTGTGGCTGTAATCACTGTGTAGATTCCGATACCGACACCATCTCTGGTAAATTGCGTCAATACCGTCTCCATGTCATTTTCCATTTCCCGTATAACATCATAATTATCAATAAATAATATAATTGCGGGAAGTCTTTCCTCTGCAACCTGGTTATACATTGCAAAATTCATTGCACTTGCTTTTGCAAAGCTCCGCTTTCGGCGTTTGATCTCCTCCTGCATCAGATTCAAAAACTTATCAATCTTTTCCATTTCATCCAGACTCATATAGTCAGCAGTATGCGGCAGGTTCTTAAAAGAAATCAATCCTGAATTACCAAAATCCATAATATAAAAATGCAGCTGACTGGCAGGATTCTTCAGTGCAAGCTCCAGCATAATCGATGATAGGGTAAAAGTTTTACCAAATCCGGACGAACCATAAATAGAAAGATTTCCATCCTCCGGGATGTCCATCCGGTATTCTATCTGCTTTTGCTGTTCTGGAATATCTACCATACCCAAATGTACCGTCAAATCCGTCTCTTCCTGCCCTTTTCTATCCTGAATCCTCTCTTTTTGTATATAGGGATTCACGATCAGCCGCTTCAATGACGGAAGCCATGGGCTTTTCACCCTTGGAAGATTTTCTTTTGCAAACATATCATGGATATGAGATACAACTACATCCAGCTGTGTGGCTTTTATCTGGTTCCCATCCTCCTGTTTACTGAGATCCTGATTAATCAATTCTCCCTGGCCTAAATCATTTACAAGGTATACTCTCTCATCTACCATTTCCCCCTCGTCATTTACAGAGTAAGCTGCTCCACTCCATGCAGACTGAAACAGTTCATAAATTTCATTATTACCAACCTGAAGATATGCCCGTCCCGCCTGCGTAATAAATGCTGCATCCGGTGTTTTTATAATCTCTTTGCTGTCTCCCTCATTCTGCACCTTTAAAGCCAGCTTAAATTTAGAATTTGTCCAAATCTGGTCATCTACTACACCTGTCGGCTTCTGGGTAGCAAGGATTAAATGAATCCCTAAGCTTCGTCCAATTCTCGCCGCTGAAATCAGTTCTGACATAAAATCAGGCTGCTCTTTCTTCAGCTCTGCAAATTCATCACTGATCAGAAAGAGATGCGGGAGAGGCTCTTTGGCTTTCCCAAGCTTAAACAGCTTATTATATGCATTAATATGATTTACCTCATATTGACTAAATATCTGCTGGCGTCTTGCAAGCTCACTTTTAATGGATGCCATCGCACGCATACTCTCACTTCCATCCAGATTTGTAATAGTTCCCAATAGATGAGGTAAATCTTTAAAGAGATTCGCCATACCTCCGCCTTTATAATCAATTAACAAAAAACCGACCTCATAAGGATGAAAATTTACTGCCAGAGATAATATGTAGGATTGCACGATTTCTGATTTACCGGAACCTGTTGTTCCCGCCACTAGACCATGTGGACCGTGTGCCTTTTCATGTAAATTCAAGCTGACATAGTCATCCTTTGCACGAACACCTAACGGAACTGCCAAGGATTTATGTGATTCATTTTTTTGCCACCGCTCTCTTACATGCAAATCCTCCGGCCGCTCAACCTGATACATCTCAAAAAATGTGATACTTTCCGGAATATGGGAAACTACCCCCTGTTCATGTTTTAATATGCCGGTATTCCTTGCCAATTTTTCCAAATCTACATTGCCAACATGATTTAATGTAAGCTGTTTTCCTACCAGCTCTTTTTCATTTAACAAAAGCGTTCCCTCAGCAGAATTATCTATAGAAAACACCGTACCAATATACTCCGGCAAATCTGCCTGAAAATAACTTGTATAGATAATAGAAAATCCCAACGCTTTTCCGTCTTTGTCCAGGTATTCCATAATAGAATGGTCCATAATCAATTTAGGCTCATCAATAATAAAAATATAATGCGGCAGAAATTTACTTTCTTTCTTACTTTCATCCAGTTTTTCCTGTCTTTCCTTTAGAATCTGCGTCAGACTTCCTAAAACCTGATCCCTCATTTTTTCCGAGTTAATACACCCGGATACATTTAATGCATTTAGTCTTAAATGAGGATACCATCGCATCCATTGAAAATCTTTATTATATTTTCCGTCATAGATAACCACAATCTCTACATCATGATAGCTTTGAAAAAACGTTATTTGGGAAACAATAATCTTTATTTGCTCATGCACATTTTCTTTCTCTCCCACCAATCCAAGATGTGCATTTTTAAGATCAATCACAACCGGTTTATTGGGCAGCATTTTTGCTTCTTCACGAATACTTTTTGCCTCTGTAATCAGTTCATCCTCTTCCATTGAAAGTTCATCATGCTGAATAATAATCGGGAAGGATATCTCTGTATCTGTATGTCCAAGCACCAGGTGGAGAAAGTCCTTATCATTGTAACTTCTTTCATAGAGCCTGTGGCTTCTCCCGGCTATCATAGCTTCTAATTTATCTAACGCCGGATAATTATATGCATCCGCTACTAATTCTGCTTCCTTTCTTTCATAAATCTCTTTCCTAAGCTTCAAAAGATATTCTTCATAAAAAACCTTACGTTTCTTATTGAGCTTCTTACACTCCTTACGGTCACTGACAAATTTGGCAATAGACACAATTAAAGTAACCAGTGTACCTGAAACAGACATTAATACATAAGAACTCTGCTTCATAAAAATACTGACTGCCACCGTAACCAGCATCATACATAATGTAGGTGCAATAAGCTGAATGATTCCCCCCTTAGGCGGTTCTATTTTTTGAGGAGGATTCTCAATTTCTATTTGTGCCATATCTATCTTTTTAACCAGTCTCGGAGAACGTCTATAACGGATCTCTTCCTTATACCATTCTGCAATATTAGATGTCTGACTACTCATCCTTCTCCTCCTGTGTACTGTATTTTTCTGACATGGCATCAATCCTCCCCTGAAGTTCCTCTAACGCACTACTCTTTTCTGTTCCAGATAACCCCATGTCCGACTCTAACATCCTCTTCTCTTTTAAATATGCGTACAGCAGCAACTCATCATCTGAATACAGCCTTGCTATATCCTCTGCCTCCGCAACATTCATACTTCCCAGCTGAATCCAATATTCCAGCATTTTTTCATCGCCATCGGGAAACATCCGAGAAAGAATATTATCTTTTTGTTCAGCAGTTAGATCTTCCCCTTTTACATAGGAAACCGCCAATGCATATTTCTGCCTGCCATTCATATCCGAAAGATGTACCCCTTTTCCTATATCAATCGCACTGACATAATCTCCCATAATATAACTATCATAAATTCCGGCAACCATCTGCAGCTGCTTTATCTGATAAAAATATAAATAGCTAAGAATTCCAGCTGCTCCTGCAATAAGCAAAATGGAAATTGCAATATATACATTTTTTATACGATTAGTAGAACGTTTTATTTCCATCATCCTTTTATTCTTTTTTTCCAGTTCATCACTATAGAATTGTTCCATTAATGCAGAAATCGCATTTACCTCTTTTACCTCATATAACTTTGCAAGCATTGAGTTTCTTTTCAGCAGAGCCATTCCACCTTTTAAATAATCCTCATACTGATATCTGTTTTGTAATATATAACCAGCTAATGCTTTATATTCCTCCAGAAAATGCTCCTGTGTTCCCTGATAATCTACAGGCTGTATATCCTTATGCATCACATAAACATTCCCCCTATAATCATAAAAAAGATTATCCGGTCCCATAGAGAATTCATAATATAACCTTAACTGCTCCAGTTTATATACCTGTTCCAGCACTATCAGCTGCAGCAGTCTGTCTTCCTTCTTTAAAGCAGTAAACGGTCTGGTATGACTGGTGTCATAAACAATTACTACATCCTCTTCTTTCTCAGTGATGCGGCAGGGTAATACACATGCTACTTCCTCTTCTAACCTTCTATAATCTTCTTTTGCTACCTTTAGTCCTGATTTTTTGATTGTAATTACAATTTCTTTTGTGTATTTTCCTTTCATCCACTAATCCTCCCAATCCGATATATCTAATATATCTGCTGTAAAAACGGCATTTTCTTCATAAGAAATTTCCCCATTTAACGTTTTCCCCATTCTCCAGGACGAAACCCTGTATTTTCGTTCATCAGGATTAAGACAGAGAAAGTGGTTTTCATATAATATTTGTAATGTATTATGGATACATTGATTAGAAGGCACTCGAATATCAATTGACTCCATATTATTTTGCCGGATTGTAAGTGTTATCAACATTTTCCTTTTTCCCCTTCTTTCCTGTAATTCCGAATATCAACATACTGATTAACAGCCCTACCAGAATACTCCCTAATAGTACATAATAGTTTCCATATCTTTCGGTAACATTTTGTGTTTGAAGAACTATCTGGCTGTTCTCCAAAAACATATTTTCAATAAGCTGTTTTGCAGCAGTATTGTTATCTATACCTGTAAAACACCCCTCAATTAAAGAACTTTCCCTATCCTTTTCTTTCCTTTTTACTGCTTTTATCGTTAATTCATAATCATCTGTAAATAATTGCAGATAATTTATATCCGTCAGAGAAGAGTAACTCTCATTTTTTTCTTTTAACGAATCTGTATCCAAATCTAATCGACTGTCCATATATTATCCTCTTTGTAAAACAGCCCTCCACCAAGGCGAAAGGCTGTTCCTCATTATGCGTTTAATTTCTTTGCAATATCACTATCAGCGTCTGCCATAATCTTGCTGATATCCCGAACCTGCTTTGCGAGATCATGAACCAGTTTTTCAGTCTTTGCAAAACCTGGTTTTAAACCATTATACTGCGTCATAAAAGCAGTACTTGCGGAACCATCCCAAGCTCCACACAGCTGTGTGACTAATGTGGTCATTTTTGTCACAACTCGTTTTAACTCGTCACCCTGCTTGTCCAACTGAGATGCCTTTGTTGTCATTTCAGCTGGATCCATTTTAATTTTTGCCATAGTCTTTACCTCCTATAATTTATAACAAATCCTGTTTATCCAGGCTTTTGTTTCGGTGTTTTACTTCCCTCATTATCAGTACTCCTCCTGCAAGACAAATCCCGATTCCCAATAAAATCAGAATTATTTTCTGTATCTTGTCATCCTTTAAATCTACTCCCTGATCCGACTGAATCTGCATACTTCTCTGTACCGATAAGTCTTCGTATTTCAGAGGATTGGTTATATAAGTATATATTTCCCGGTTTTCCAGATGGCCCAGCCGGGAATATGGCAGTACTGCCATTACGCTTTTCAACAACTCATTATTTTCCATATTTATTTTTTGCCGGTTTTCCATAATAGAACTTAACTCTTTTTTAATATTGGCATGTGTATCTTGATTTGCTTTCTTTATACTTTTCTCCCATAAATCTAAATTTTTATTATTTAACTCATTCGCCTTATTTAAATATGTTGTATATTCCTTTCCTTTTTCACTGACTGCTGTCTGAATTTTATTGACAGTCTCCTTTATATCCGTTTCCAGCTTTAATTTTTCTTTTTGATTTCCATAACTTTCAATAGAAAAATTTGATAATCCTGTATTTAAATTAGCCCAAAGAGTTTCCATTCCATGGAAACTTGCCGTAATATTACTGCAATTTGTCGATACAATCGGTTCAATTATCTTTCCCTCTATCTCATAGCTTAAACTTTGCACATCTATCCCTTCAGGATCATCCGTATACTGAAATAACTTCTTTTCTATTTCACTTTGCTGTTCCTTCGACCTGGGAACTTTTTCAACTGTGTTTTCCGTTGTTTCCCCTGTAACATCATTTTCAGTCGTTTCTGTAGTATTTTCCGCAGGCTCTTCCTTATCTTTTTCCTCTTTCGCTGTATTTTTTATTACTGCTTTGGAAGAATTTTCTTCTGTTGCATCTTCCTCTACAGATTCCGGGTGTAGCAACGGAACAGGAAGCGTTATCTCAGGATTATAATAAGTCTCTATCACTCCGCTAATATCTTCCTCTTCTGGATTTTCCCCTAACGAAAGAAATATACTTTCTGTATCATCTCCCTCTACCCCACCATATTTAACGAGATCATCGCACAACCATATCCTGGCAGATTCCATAAATTTATCATTTTTCTTCCCTTCAATCATCTGGGCAACTTCACAAATATCATTTTTTACAGCATCATAAAAATCATTTTGTGAATCTTCATCTAAATTATAACTGGTTAAACTATTTGCCAAATCCTGTAATGCTTTTATATTATTTTCATTGATTGCCACATTGTTACTTATACATTCTCTTATCTCATTGATATTTCTTTGCATTTGATCCTTTATACCCTCATTTTTATTCTGAATAATCTTCAATTGATTACACAGCTCGCTCATATATTCATCTATTTTTAAAGAGTTTATATTAATATATAAATCGTCTGTCATCTTGTCTTCAAAGTTAATTCCGACTTCGTTAGATGCTCTTTTTCTCATTAATACCTTATAATGATTTTTCATATATTCCTTCTGATTTTCAACAATCTTTCCCCGTGCATCAGATAACTGTTCTTCGTATTCATACTCTATATATCCATTATAATTATCAAGAATCTGCTGATTGTAATCCTCCTTCCACTTTTGAAAACCGGAATTACAATTATCGGCAAAAGCTTTTACCACTTTTATATTATTTGTTTCCTCATCCCTATCCAGCTGCAGACCTTCAAAAGCTGTTAATCCTGTATTTAATTTCTCCAACTGTTCATCCATTTTTGAGGAAGATGCAATCATTTTATCGTAAGCCGCCTGTGCTTTTTCCGACTCAGCTTTATAGCTGTTAGATAAACCGGTTAAATCCGACTGTAGCTTATTATATGTATCTGCTAAATTCAGTTCTTTAATATTGTCGTCCATATGCTGTCTCTTAGGATACTCCGGATCTGCAATCAAACCAGTCTTAGTAAACTTCAAAATATTTTGTACATCTTTTTTGTCATTTTCTAATATTCCGGATGAATGATCCTGAACATTATGTACTTCCTTCAATATAGCATCCAAATATACATATTCCATGTTGATACCAAGTCCATCGTTAAAATCCGTAATATCTGCAATCACACTTTCTCTAACGGTATTATCTAAATCCGGGTTAATCTTAAAAAGAATATTGCTTTTAATCGGCTCATTATTAATACTTTCCACGTTTTTTGAAAATGCAGCAGGAATAATAATATATGCAGCATACAAATTATTTCCCAGTCCCAGTCGGGCATGCTCCAAACCTGTCATTTCAAAATTATCCTTTAACGTACCAATAAATTCCATTGCATAGTATTTCTGAATTTTATTTATGGATACTCCCTCATCCAAATTAACTAATGCAATCTTATTAATTGTTAATGGCGACTTTTCCTGTGCCCTACTGCTCATATATGCTCCCATAAAAATGCAGACTGCTATTACAATAATCTCCAAACATATAAATCCAATACTTCTTATTAGTTTTTTCATCATACACACCACCCGTTCACTAAAAACATTAAGATCTCAAGCAATTATCCCCTTAAATTGCTACTTGTAATAATACAGGAAAATGTGAATTAATGTAACCCACTACACTTCCCATTAATGTAACATATAATTCTCAATTCTTTACAAAAGTACCGTTTTTCAAGGAAAAAAATATTATAAAAATTTTTAAATTAATTATTTTCCTGTTAAAAGCCAACAAAAAAAAAGACAGACTTTCATCTGCCGCCTCATTATATTTTATATTATTTTCTACAACCCTAAACCGGATTTCCCTGAATTATTCCATGGATATTGATTTACTGGCAACCAGCGATT
>CAJUFL010000060.1 GCA_910585605.1 uncultured Lachnospiraceae bacterium
GGAAAAGGGTGCTCTGAATTTTCGGAAAGAGTGCACTATTTAAACGGAATATTCATTTTTTACTAAATATAATAGCATTTGTAAATCGTGTACTGTAAACAAAAAAGAAATATCATATGCTATAAATAATAGTGTTGAAAAAATCTTCTATTGTGATGATGTAATATCTAATTTATTTCCAGTAGAAGATAAAATTATATTTAAGACTAATAATGATAAATGGTATTATTATGAAAATGGTGAAATACAAAAAATCTTATTTGATATAAATTAATTTTTAATTGTATTTTTACAAAAATAATCAACCTGAATAGTGATCATGTTCATATTTTGGTGGAGATACCACCAAATATCAATGTATAAAGTTTTGTATAATATTTAAAATGAAAAATCAAATTGGTGATATTTGAACGGCAGGAAAGAATGCGAAAAAATACAAGAGTATATTCAAAATCAATTAAAAGAAGTTGCTGTAAATATCCATACAATAAGTCCAATAGTTCATTACGTGAGTTCACGATAATGCAGAATTGTAAAAAGCCCAGCCAGAAATGCTTCGTACGACATTTGGTGGTAAGTTCTTGGCTGGGCTTTTTTTGTACTAGGTAATCAATGGGATAAAGAGAAAACATATTCTTGTCTGAACGTGTTATTAATGCTCCATTGCTGTAACGATAAGATTTATAACATCTTTGAAACCCTGCATATATGCTTTTTTTCCATATAAAGAGTTTCTTGCATTGCAGGCAGATAATGCGCTATCTACAATTTTCCATTGGTTATGGGTTAAATCAATTTTATTTATATGCATAATTGCTTTATGAATTTCTTCGTCTTTTTTTTGGTAGCTTTTATCTTTCCGCATAGATTCCTCTAAAACGGTATCCAGTCTGTGCATACAAAACGATTCCAATGCAGAGCTGGCTTCATGGTATGTATTAAGTGGCTGTTTTCTCTTCTCCAAAATGGTAGTAATGCTTTTGTCCATAAGATGTTCATATTTTTCAACTAATTCTTTGTATAATTGAAATCCTACCAGCATTCCAGTTTCAAAATAAATATCATCATGGACGCGGGCAAATTCTGATATAATATCAAAAAGCTTGTTATCTTCTCTGTTAGCATCTGTATACAATTTTTCGATGTCAGCAAAGAATGTTTCATAGGATTCATCAATCGCACTATCATAATTTTCTACCATTGCTTCATTTTCTTTTGTGGTATATGTCAGGTAAGACAAGACATTGTTGAATTTACTTCTTTTCAATAGATCACTAATTTCATGCATAGATTCTCCCCCTTTTTTGTTAACGGCATACCATTAATTTACAACTTTTTAAACTTATTGTCAATGGTATAACGTTAATATTGTGTTTGAAAATAGTATATACTTAAATTAACCGTGTACAGTTAGAGGAGAATTCATATGACATATTCTGAAGCTATTATAAAACGATTAACAGAGTTATGTGATGAAAGAAAAATCACTATCAATAAATTTGCTACTTTATCTGGTATTACTCAATCTACAGTAGAGAACTTGATGAAAGGTAAAACAAAGAATCCAAAATTGAAAACACTTCATAAACTTGCCATAGGTTTGGATATGACTGTTTCTGAATTGCTGGATTTTCCAGAAATGAATGAATCCGTATTTGATGATGAATAACGTGTTTGTTTAAGTGGGATTAAGTGCTTATAAACTTTAAATTCGTAGCCAATAATGACACAGGAAGGGAAAATGTGCAAGTGAGTGTGCTGTAAAGTTACTTGATAATCAGACAAAGGAAGCACAGATTTCACATTTTGAACTGGTGTTTTATAAGGAATTAACTAGAAAAATGTATGCTGAATAAACGATATTTAGCATAAAGGCAAATGGACTGTTATGATGACTAGACCACATGGAATAGTTTTTTCCTATTAGGGGAGCACCTCGTCAGAGTTTTATTTTCTGAACGGGGTGCTATTTTTATTGTATTTATAAATAAATGTGCGCTTTTCCAGCCTTGACAGAATAAGAATAATTGCATATAATAGAAACCAGTCGAAAATAAAATGAGCGATGAAAAGAAGAGTAGATTTGGAAAGTTTTTAACAGAGAACCTGATAAGCTGAGAGCAGGGAAAGATGGAACAGATTGAAGATGGTCTTGGAGCTTCTCCTGTGAAGATGGATTGGATGAATAGAGTATCCGATAACAGTTTCCTAGCAGGGAGACGGGTGCACCCGTTATAGTGTAAGCTGGCAGGAGCCAGCTAGTAAGGTCAGCATAGTAATATGCAGATGAATTAAAGTGGTACCGTGAGAGATAAGCTCGCCTTTAAAGTTGATAAAGGCGGGCTATTTTTAACTTTATAGGAAATACTCTGGTATTTCCTATAAAGTTAAAAACGCTCCACTGAGGATCGCACTATGACGGTTTGGAAGTATGTCACTTGTGCGATCTGCCGCAGGCGAGAGTTTCGTTGACGAAACTCTATACCATGGAAGTCCAAGAAGCAAAATCTTTCATTCGTGTATTAGGAGGGAAAAAGAATGGCAAAAAAACCGTATTACATTACCACAGCAATTGCCTACACTTCAGGCAAACCGCACATCGGAAATACCTATGAGATTGTGCTTGCAGACAGCATTGCAAGATATAAGAGATTCGCAGGGTATGATGTTCGTTTCCAGACCGGAACGGACGAGCATGGACAAAAGATAGAACAAAAAGCAGAAGCAGCAGGGGTTACACCCAAGGAATATGTAGACCAGACTGCCGGGGAGATCAAACGAATCTGGGATTTAATGAACACTTCATATGATAAGTTCATTCGGACAACGGATGAAGATCATGAGAAGCAGGTTCAGAAGATTTTCAAAAAATTATATGACAAGGGAGATATCTATAAAGGGGAATACGAGGGAATGTATTGTACCCCATGTGAATCATTTTTTACGGAATCCCAGCTTGTTGATGGGAAATGTCCGGACTGCGGACGTTCTGTAGAGCCGGCTAAGGAAGAGGCATATTTTTTCAAGATGAAAAAATATCAGAATAAGCTGATTGATTATATTAATACACATCCAGATTTTATTCAGCCGGAATCCCGTAAAAATGAAATGATGAATAACTTCCTGTTACCGGGACTTCAGGATCTTTGTGTATCCCGTACATCCTTTAAGTGGGGGATTCCTGTGGATTTTGATCCAAAGCATGTTATATACGTATGGATAGATGCGTTGACAAACTATATTACCGGATTAGGATTTGATTTAGAGGGTCGGAGTGACAGGATGTTTGATAAATACTGGCCTTGTGATCTGCATCTGATCGGTAAGGATATTTTGAGGTTCCATACGATTTACTGGCCAATTATGCTGATGGCATTGGATCTGCCCCTTCCCAAGCAGGTATTCGGGCATCCGTGGTTAATCCAGAGTGATGGTAAGATGAGTAAGTCCAAAGGAAACGTAATTTATGCGGATGATCTGGTGGAATTATTCGGTGTGGATGCAGTCCGTTATTTTGTTCTGCATGAGATGCCGTTTGAAAATGACGGGGTTATCTCCTGGGAATTGATGGTGGAGCGTTTGAATTCCGATCTTGCAAATACCCTTGGAAATCTGGTGAACCGTACAATTTCAATGTCGAATAAATATTTTGACGGGGAAGTAAATAATAAAAAAGTAAATGAAGATGTAGATAAAGAATTAATGGATTATGCCTTAAATACCAGAATCCGTGTTTCAGGTGCAATGGATAAGCTTAAGGTAGCAGAGGCCATAACGGAAATCTTCAATTTGTTTAAACGCTGTAATAAATATATTGATGAGACCATGCCCTGGGCACTTGCAAAGGAAGAGGACAAAAAAGACCGTCTGGCAACAGTCCTTTATAATCTGGTAGAAAGTATCGTAATCGGTGCAACTTTGTTAGAGCCATTTATGCCGGAGACTGCACAAAAGATTCTTACCCAGTTAAATGCTCCGAAGCGTAAAGTAAATGATCTGGTAAAATTCGGTGGATACAAATCGGGATCAAAGGTTACGGAACAACCAGAGATTTTATTTGCGAGACTGGATTTGGAAGAGGTTATGGCTAAGGTAGAAGAAATGCAGCCGGAACCTGAACCAGAGCCGGAAGCGGTGGATGACAATCCGGGAATCGATATTGAGAAAAAACCGGAGATAACCATTGAGGATTTTGATAAGCTTCAGCTTCAGATTGGGGAAGTGATCGCTTGTGAGGAAGTGGAGAAATCAAAGAAGTTACTTTGTTCCAAGGTAAAGATTGGAAGTGAGGTAAGGCAGATCGTATCCGGTATCAAGGCGCATTATTCTCCGAAGGATATGGTAGGTAAAAAAGTGGTCGTTGTGACAAATCTAAAACCCGCTAAATTAGCAGGAATCGAATCACAGGGTATGATTCTTTGTGCAGAGGATGCAGAAGGTAATCTTGCACTGGTGACAGCGGAAAAGGATATGCCTCACGGCTCGGAAATTTGTTAGAAAAATATGGAAAAAGTACTGCCGTTTTCACCATTTAGTATTGTGGGGCGGCAGTTTCATTGGAAAGGAATAGCGTATGGGAAAGTTAAACATCGCAGTTATTTTTGGTGGGCAGTCCTCCGAACATGAGATTTCCTGTATTTCGGTACAGACTATAGCAAAAGCAATCAATCAGGATACATATGATATCACATATATTGGAATTACAAAAAAGGGAAACTGGCTTTTAGTGGATTCTCTAGAGAAGATAGAAGACGGAAGCTGGGTGAATTCGGATACTTTGGCAGTTCTTTCGCCGGATGCCGCTAAAAAGGAGATTATCATTTCCAAAAGTGATGAGGTAACCACAAAAAAAATTGATGTGATTTTTCCGGTATTACACGGTATGTATGGTGAGGACGGAACGATTCAGGGATTATTTGAAATGGCGGCTATCCCGTATGTGGGATGCGGTGTATTGGCATCCGCAGTGGCTATGGATAAGGTTTATACCAAGATAATCGTTGATGACTTAGGCATCCAGCAGGCGGATTATGTGCTGGTGCGGGCTAAGGAGACAGAGCAGGCAAAAGAGGATAGCAGTGTGATGGAGGCTTTGGTCAGACGTGTAGAAGATAAATTAGACTATCCGGTTTTCATCAAACCCAGTAAAGCAGGTTCTTCCAAAGGTGTTTCCAAGGCACATGACAAAGAGGAACTGATAAAAGGATTGGAACTTGCCGCACAGCATGATACCAAAATTCTGGTAGAACGCAATATAGTAGGAAGAGAAATAGAGTGTGCCGTGCTCGGAAGTGCAGATCAGGCAGAGGCTTCCGGGGTGGGTGAGATTTTAGCCGCAGCTGAATTTTATGATTATGACGCCAAATATACTAATGCAGAGTCTAAGACGGTGATTTCTCCGGAGCTTCCGGAGGGAAAGACAGAGGAGATACGAAATGCTGCAAAGGCTATTTTTTCCGCAGTAGACGGTTATGGACTTTCCCGTGTGGATTTCTTTTTGGAGAAGGACACCAATCAGGTTATCTTTAATGAAATTAATACGCTGCCTGGTTTTACCTCTATCAGTATGTACCCAATGCTCTGGAAGGCTAAGGGAATCAGTATAGAAGAGTTGGTGGAAAAGCAGATACAGCTTGCATTTAAGCGGAAATATTAATTTCTGGGAGCAACGAGCGAAATGGGCATGCTTGTATGTACATTTGTCCCTATCTAAGCAAACAAAGTTTGCAAGGCAAAATTGGTTGCAAAAGCAGAAAGGAAAACAGTATGAATAATCCAATAGGTGTATTTGATTCCGGTGTCGGCGGTCTTACAGTGGCAAGGGAGATTATGCGTCAGCTTCCGGGTGAAGATCTGGTGTATTTTGGTGATACTGCCAGAGTTCCGTACGGTTCCAAATCAAAGAAAACGGTATTAAAATATAGCAGGCAGATTGTCCGTTTTTTGCGAACAAAAGATGTAAAGGCGATCGTAGTAGCATGTAATACTGCCAGTGCACTGGCGCTGGATGAGATTGACCGTGAGATTGATATACCAGTCATAGGCGTAGTAAAACCGGGTGCGAAAATGGCAGTGGAGACAACGAAAACAGGGAATGTAGGTATCATCGGAACCGAGAGTACGATCAAATCTGGTATTTATAACGATTATATCAGGGAACTGGATTCGGAGGTTACGGTAGTCAGCAAGGCATGCCCTTTATTTGTGCCTTTGGTAGAAGAGGGGCTTTTGGAGGACCGGGTCACGGACGATATCGTGGCGAGATATCTGCATGAAATGAAGGAATATAAAGTGGATGCACTGGTACTTGGCTGTACGCACTATCCGTTAATCCGTAACACGATCAAACGTTTTATGGGAGAAAGTGTGCATCTGGTGAACCCGGCTTTTGAGACAGCCAAGAGCCTGAAGGAATTATTGGCAGAACAAGGAATTCTCAATATGGATAAACATAAGCCGGAATATGAATACTATGTCAGTGACGGTGTGGATAAATTTATTTCTTTTGCAGACAGTGTACTTCCGTGTCATGTAACGGATACAAAGGTTGTGGATATAGAAAGCTACTAATCTTAAGGATTATTAACATCTGTTTATTTAAAAGGTATAATGTGCATGAAATAGTTTCGCAATTGGTTATAAAAAATGTATGGGCAAGGCAATCAATTTGTGTGAATAAAAGCCAAGCGTAGATATTTGTATATACATTTGGCGATTATCGCAGCAAACAAAGTTTGCAAAGCAAAACTGGTTAGAGAGGTCAAAATATGACAAAGGATGTTTTAATTACAGTGTCAGGTATGCAGTTTGATATAGAAGATGAGCCCATTGAATTGGTTACAACGGGCACTTACTATTTAAAAAACGGAAAGCATTATGTATTATATGAGGAACAGCCGGAAGATAATGGTCCTGTTACAAGGAACCTTGTAAAATTTTGTGACGGGCATTTTGAGATGACCAAAAAAGGCGGGAACAATTCTTTTCTTTTATTTGACATTGACCGTAAGAACTCTACTGTTTACAATACCGTGGCGGGTCCGATACAGATTGATGTGGCGACTCATGGGTTATCCCTTGTGGAAAAGGAAGAGGAAATACAGGTAAACATTCAGTATACATTAGATATTAATTATAATTTTGTTTCGGAGTGTGAGGTTCATTTTAAAGTGCAGGCAAGATGAACCAGAACAGGCAGTGGCTGACGGATTACAGGTTATCTTTATGTGATAGAAGGATGGTTTCCGAGTTGCAGGTTATAGTGTGGGTAAAAGGAGATGCCATAGCAGTGAGAAAGAAAAAAGGGCAGACACCAAAATATTTTGAAAATGATAAATTTGAGCGTTTCCTGGGGATTGAGAGCACGGAGATCGTGTATAATAACCGGTTTCACGATGATTATTACAGATATGAGCCTACCAGCTATAGTGGGCTCATTTGTGCTTTTGATGAAATGGAAGATGTTTTGAGTAAGTACGACCGCCTTGTGGATTTTGGCTGCGGGAAAGGCAGGGTGTTGTTTTATGTAAATCAAAGGTTTCAGTGTGAGGTATGTGGAATAGAGGTAGATGAGGAGCTATATGAGATAGCACTGGATAACCGGGCCTATTTTAATACCAGATTCAGGGGCAGTAGTGAAAAAATAGAGATAATCAACGGAAAAGCAGAGGAGTATGCAATCAGACCAGAGGATAATGTTTTTTATTTTTTCAATCCTTTTGAGATTAATATATTTGAACAGGTTATGGAAAATGTTCTTAAGAGCGTAGAAGAACATCCCCGCCGTGTATTTGTAATGATGTATTATCCCAAGGAAGAATACAGAACGTATATGAAACGGAAACGTTTTAATATTTACGGGATTGCCAGGCTCCCTGCCTATGAGATGGATTGGGATGAAAAGGTGGTCATCTATGAATATGGGATGCCAATGCAGCAGACGGAATTTGACATATACGCATAGTACAGGCTGTGGGGAAACTTTCTATTATAACGGGAACACAGATGAGGACTTCATACTAAAATGCAAATAAAAAACAAAATTTGCCTTACGACTAAAATAGAGTAAATAAAGTTTTTGTTGACAAATTTGCATGTGAATTTGCTTGCGGGGGGGTATAATATATCGTATATAATGTAACCAAAGGAGTTGATTGATATGCCCAATATTAAACCAATATCAGATTTAAGGAATTATACAGAAGTGTTAAAACAGGTAGATGCATCAAATAGAGTTTATCTTACACGAAACGGTCATGGTGAATATGGGATTCTTACTATGGCAGAAATTGATGAGCTTGATCGTTATCGAGCTGCTTATACGTTGTTTTCTAAGCTGAAAAAAGTAGAAGAGCGTGCAGATAAGGAGGGCTGGGTTTCAGCAGATGATGTAGAAAAGGAATTGGGGGTATTTGATTGAAGAAATTGCAATATTCTCCGGATGCTATTGAAAAACTGCATGAAATAAAGCGGAATATTGCTGCCAGATATGGCGAGAAAAAGGCGAAAGCTGTAATCCATGAAATGACGAAGTCATTTCGGGATTTACAACAGTTTGAAAACAAAGGACCATCTGTAGAAAAGCTTATCGGAATACCTTGTCATTATAAAATGTTGTATGTACAGCATAATTATGTTTTCTATCGGATAGAAGATACTGTAGTAAGAATAACAGATATCTATAATGAGTGGGAAGATTTTATGTGGCAATTGTTTAGTATAAGAACCACTACACAGGAGACTGACGATTATTGGGATTAACGGATTTTCACTATCATCTTTTATAACTTTTAAATAATTATCATATTTAATAATCCACTTTTTGCATAATTCTTTAGTCTTTTCTGCCGTTTCATATGCTTCCGATTTTTCTTTTAATTCTTCTTGAGATTTTCTTCTGGATTATCCTGTATATTAATTTCATATCTTCTTAGTTTACGTACAATTTGTTTTATTTCCGCGAGCAACGAGCCAAGTGACTGCTTGCAGGCATTTGGCGACTGCCGCGAGGGTCAAATACCCCGCCTCTCTGGGGCGAACTTGCTAAAAAGAAGCTAGGTCATGCCCCATTGCTTGCAGCGGGGGATTTGGCTGCTTTTGTCATAGCTACAAAACAACCGTACATATGAAAAATTTGATTGTTACGCTAGTGATTATAATTAAGATTAGGAAAATATATATTATTAAAGAAAATTATTCTTTGTTGCTGGGAAGATTATAAATGAGTTGTGTGAAATATGAAAAAATGATATACTAGTACAGTATCCGACGAATAATCGGACTGGTTACGATGTATGAATATATTTGTTAAAAGAAGGTCTGTATAGTGCAGACAGTTATAAATAGTACAGTAAGGTGTATAATGAAAAGAGACTGCTATGAAAGAGAAGAATTTACTGCGAAAGGAAATTGAAAAATATTTAAAGATACCATTTTACATGACAATCATACTGCTTGTTATGAATGGTGTGGTGTATAGCGTAGATATTACCAGCGGCGTTATTGTTACGGCATTTGTTTTATTACATCTGGCAACAGCAGGTTATCTGTATTTTAGAAAACGCCCGAATATCATGTCGGATCTGGTGGCATTTAGCTTTGCACACGGTTCTGTTCAGAGTGAGCTGATCAAGGAACTGGCAATTCCCTATACATTGGTGGATATAAATGGACGGGTTCTTTGGAGCAACAAGGCATTTTATGATACGGTTAAGAGCGATAAACAACATATGCGTAAGCATATCCAGCATATTTTTACGGATATTACACTGGAATTGTTTCAAATGGAACCGGAGGATGAAAACCATAGAACGGTACACATTTTCCAGGCAGATCGGAACTATCTTGTGGAGATTCGTAAGGTGGAAGTACAGAGTCTTTTAAACAGGGAGCTTGCCGGGGACGCAGAGGAAGATGATGTGTTATTTGCAATTTATCTGTATGATGAAACGGAACTGGTTGAAGCATTAGAAGAAAAAGAAAAGATCAAGCTGGTAGCAGGACATATTTATATTGATAATTATGAAGAGGCAATGGATTCTACAGAGGAGGTCCGCCGCTCTCTTTTAGTGGCATTGATTGACAGAAAGATTACAAAATATATGCAGAGTGCCGATGCTATTATTAAGAAACTGGAAAAGGATAAGTATATTTTTGTCTGTCAGCAGCAGCATTTAGAGCAGCTGCAACAGGGAAAGTTTTCTCTGCTTGATGAAGTGAGAAGTATCAATATCGGAAACGATACTCCGGTAACCCTGAGTATTGCGGTAGGTATTGATCCGGAGCATGATAATTATACCACGGCATATGAATATTCCCATATGGCAATGGATCTGGCTTTGGGAAGAGGCGGTGACCAGGCCGTTATCAAAAAGGCAGATAAGATTATTTATTATGGAGGGAAGACTCAGTCGGCAGAGAAAAATACCCGTGTAAAAGCGAGGGTAAAAGCACATGCATTAAAGGAATTGCTGGTGACAAAGGACAGGGTTATCATTATGGGTCATAAGAAACCGGATATCGACTGTCTGGGTGCGGCACTGGGCATTTATCGTCTGGCTTCCATGATGGACAAAAAGGCACATATTGTCATTAATGAGGTGACCAGCTCCATCCGTCCGGCCATGAATAGTTTTATGGGAAGCAATGTGTATCCGGATGATATGTTTTTTAACAGTGAACAGGCATTGGAGGCAGTGGATCCTAATACGGTAGTGATCGTAGTGGATGTGAACCGCCCGACTTATACCGAGTGTGAGGAACTTCTTGCCCATACAAAAAATATTGTAGTGATTGATCATCACAGACAGAGTGGTGAGATTATTGAACATGCAATCCTTTCCTATATTGAACCATATGCCTCTTCCGCCTGTGAAATGGTGGCAGAGATTTTACAATATAGTATGGATAAACCGAAGTTAAGACCGGCAGAAGCAGATGCGATGTATGCAGGTATTCTGGTGGATACAGATAATTTTGTGACAAAGACAGGTGTCAGAACCTTTGAAGCGGCTTCCTTCCTCCGTAAATCTGGTGCAGATATGACGAGGGTTCGCAAGGCATACCGGACAGATATGGAAAGCTATAAGCAGTTATCGGAAGGTGTGGCACGTGCAGAGTTGTTTATGGATAATTTTGCAATTTCTGATGTACCCACAGAAGGGGTAGACAGTCCTACAGTGCTGGCGGCCAAGGTGGCAAATGAACTTCTGGATGTAGATAATGTAAGGGCATCTTTTGTATTATCCAAGATTGGTAATGTGGTGTATATCAGTGCAAGGTCAATAGATGATGTAAATGTTCAGGTGATTATGGAGCAGTTTGGCGGCGGTGGTCATGGAACCGTGGCAGGTGCCCAGTTAGAAGACCTGACCATAGAGGAAGCCAAAGAGCAGATTCGAGAGCTGCTTGAAAGAATGCGGGCGGATGGAGAGATGTAGGCAGTTTATAGTCACTAACTCTGCGTCGGCAATAATGACAGAAAGGACGGATATAAAGTATGGAAGTAATTTTATTAGAGGATGTTAAAAATGTCGGAAAAAAAGGTGAAGTTGTCAAGGTAAACGACGGTTATGGAAGAAATGTACTGATAAAGAAGAAGCAGGCATTAGAGGCGACAGGTAAGAACTTAAATGACTTAAAGCTGAAAAAGGCAAATGATGAGAGGATTGCAGCAGAGAATCTGGCAGCGGCAAAAGAACTGGGAAAAAAGATAGAAGGTTCAGAGATTACGATACCCATTAAGGTTGGTGAAGGCGGCAAGACGTTTGGTTCTGTTTCCTCGAAAGAAATTGCAGAAGAGGTAAAGAAGCAGCTGGGATTTGATGTTGATAAGAAAAAGGTACAGCTCAAGGATGCCATTAAGGCAGTAGGAACACATGAGGTTAAGATAAAACTGCATCCCCAGGTTACGACAACCCTTAAGGTGAATGTAGCCGGGCAGTAAAATGTTACTTTAAGGCAGGATAAGGCATGGACGAGGCAGTCATTAAGAGAATACAACCGAATAGCGTGGAGGCAGAACAGTCTGTAATTGGTTCTATGCTGATGGACAGGGATGCGATTGCGGATGTAGCAGATATCCTTACAAAGGAGGATTTCTATTACAGCCAGTACGGGCTTTTATTTGAGGCAATGGTAACACTTTATAATGAAGGAAAGCCTGTGGATTTGCTGACTGTCAGCAATAAGCTGAAGGAAATGGGGGCACCAGAATCTGTCAGTAGTATGGAGTATGTAGGGGATATTATTGCCGTGGTGCCCACGTCTACACATGCGAAGCAGTATGCCCAGATTGTGCAGGACAAAGCGGTACTCCGTAAAATGATCAAGTTTACTGAGAAGACAACAGAAGCCTGTTATGCCGGCAGAAGTGAAGTGGCAGATTTGCTGGAGGATTCTGAAAAAGAGCTTTTTGATATTGTGCAAAAACGCAATGGCGGGGATGAATTTGTACCTATGCAGGATATCGTGCTGAATGTGCTGGATACCATTGAGGCATCAGCCAAGAGAGGAAGCAAGATAACAGGAGTTCCTACCGGATTTATCGATCTGGATGAAAAACTCACTGGTCTGCATGGTTCGGAATTGATTCTGATTGCGGCAAGACCTGCCATGGGTAAGACGGCATTTGCCCTTAACATTGCACAGAATGCGGCGATGAAGTCCAATGTACCATGTGCGATTTTCAGTTTGGAAATGAGCAAGGAGCAGCTGGCTACCCGTCTGATCGCCATGGATTCCATGGTGGATTCTCAGGCAATCCGTACCGGACAGCTGGTAGACTCTGATTGGGATAAATTAATGGATTCCACTTATCGTGTGGGTTCAACACCGATGTTTATTGATGATACTCCGGGTATTACGATCGCAGAGCTTCGATCAAAATGTCGTAAATTAAAACAGACACAGGATATCGGTCTGATCATCATTGATTATCTTCAGCTGATGAACGGCAGCGGGAGATCCGAATCCCGTCAACAGGAGATTTCCGAAATCAGCCGTTCCCTGAAAAAGCTGGCAAGGGAATTAAATGTTCCCGTAATTGCACTTTCCCAGTTGAACCGTGCAGTGGACAGCCGGGAGGACCACAAGCCGGTCATGTCGGATTTGCGTGAGTCGGGAGCGATTGAACAGGATGCCGATGTCATTATGTTTATATACAGGGATGATTATTACAATAAGGAATCTACGAAACCGGGAATTGCAGATATTATCGTTGCCAAGCAGAGAAACGGTTCTACCGGTCCTATAGAGCTTGTATGGCTGGGAAAATATACCAAGTTTGGCAATAAAGAACGTGCAGGGAAAAAATAGCAATATATTAAGTATACGAAGGGCACATATTTTATGGCTGTTACAAAAGTCATAAAGATGCTGCTCTTTTTTATTCCTGCAAGCAATGAGGAAAATAGCCATGCTTGCATGGATATTTCACGTATGCCGCAAGGGTTAAATATCCCGTCTCTTGGAGCGGGCTTGCTAAAAATAATCTATATCATGCCCTGTAGCTTGCTGTGAGATATTTGACTTAGAGTGAAATTATAAAATTGCTGCCACATTTTAGTAAATCCTGTCGTTCATCTATTGAAAGGCCTTTTGTGGTAACTGAAAATATACTTGTACGGAACAGGAGACAGAGCTGTGAGTGATGCAGAATATAACAGAATTGTGAACCAGTATGCAGATACGATATACCGTGTGGCATTAAGCTATTCCAAATCCCGCTTTGATGCAGAGGATGTGGTGCAAAATACATTTGTGAAGCTTCTGGTAAAGGAGGTTTCTTTCCGGGACGAGGATCATTTAAGGAGATGGCTGATTCGCGTGGCTGTCAATGCATGTAAGGATATTCATAAGTCGTTCTGGAGAAAAAATGTGGATTCCATTGATGAAATACCGTCAGAACCGGTATTTACGGAGAAGAAAAAAAGTGACTTATATTATGCGGTCATGGAACTGCCCCTGAAATACAGGATTGTGGTACATTTATTTTATTATGAGGGATATTCTTCAAAGGAAATAGCCGGAGTACTGCATATTGGGGAAACGGCAGTGAGAACCCGACTGGTCCGTGCAAGGAATTTATTAAAGCAAATGCTGAAGGAGGATTGGCAGGATGAATAATAGGGAATTTTATAAGGAAACAATGGACGAAGTACACATTCCTGAGGCAGTGCTTGGAAAGGTCAGGAATATGAAAATGGAACAAAAAATGATTAAAAAAAGAGAGACATTGAGATATGCGGTTTCGGTACTGTCAGTTTTAGCAATCTGCTTTGCCGCTTCCAACGGAATCTGTTATGCGGCGACCGGTAATACATGGGTTGGAAAGATCACCATGTATGTGAACGGTGAAAAGGTAGAAAAGGACATCACGCTGTATAAAGATGAAAATGGGGATGTGATTCATGGTGAGATTGAGGCAGAAGAAGGAGCAGACAGCCTGGAGGTCATACTACCGGAAGGTGCTTCGGAGGCAGCTTATGATGAAGCAGATAACAGCATTTTTTTTGGAAACAGCAATACTGGAAAAGAATATCATTTAATCAGTGAAGAGGGTAAAAATTATCTGGTAATTGGTGATAATCTCTTAAAAATTGATATAACAGAGGATTTTGCAGACGGTAAATGCAGCGGTAGCTTTGAACTGGAGGGTGTGAAATATCAGTATGAGATAACCGGGGATATGGAGGAATATGATATTGATATTCAGTCATGAGGGCTGATTAGTATAAGATAATGTAATAAGTTTAAAAAACTATTAATGCAGCAAAAATCTAAAGAAGGCGGGAAAATGCTAGTGTATATTTTTTACGATATCCTGTTTAATTTATAGGGAATAATGGATATACTTTAGCGTATCATATGCCACATTTTCGGAGAAATTTGATGACCTGCTTGTGTATCAGTACAATTCATTATATTATAAGTATGTGCCAAATGTTCACGCACGCTTGGCTCGTTGCTCGAAGAAATCAATCAGGAGACAGGAATAATAATGGAGGGGACATGGATAAAGGGACAATCCTGGTCGTTGAAGACCATAAAGATATCAGTGATATGTTGGCTGCATTTCTTGCTGAACATGGATATGAGGTGGAATGTGCCTATGATGGACGGGAGGCATCTGCTTTTTTAAAGGAAAAGTCATACACGATTATCCTGATGGATTTAATGCTGCCTTATAAAAGCGGTGACCTGCTGATAGAGGAGCTTCGTACCCATTCGGATACACCAGTAATCTGTTTGTCTGCAAAGTCGGGAATAGAGACACGGTTAGAGGTGTTAAAAATGGGAGCAGATGATTATATTTTAAAGCCCTTTGATCTGGATGAGGTTTTAGTGCGGATTGAAGTGGTACTCCGCAGGGGAGGTATCTTAAAGGAACACGGTAAAGAGAATGGGAGCAATAGCCCGCTGATTTTATCCTGTGGGGAGCTGAAGCTTTATCTGGAAGAGCACCGGGTGGAATATGAAGGAAAGAATGTTGCACTCACTGCAAAGGAAATGCAGCTGCTGCAATTATTTCTGGAACATCCGGCAAAGACCTTTACCAAGGAGAATCTTTATGAGTCTGTTTGGCAGAATACATATTGTTATGAGGATAATACGATTAATGTTCATCTGAGCAATCTTCGCAATAAGCTGAAAAAAGCTGCCGGTCATAATTATATTGACACGGTCTGGGGAATTGGATACCGTCTGAAAGGAGAGCAGGAACATGATACTGGTTGTAAGTAGTGTGTTATTATTACTTATCGCAATCCTTCTATTTGTTTATGTGTTCTTTATAAACCGACAGCTGCGGGAGATTTCAGAGGAGCTTTTGCTGACAAGGGATGAGTCGTATAACAGGCAGCTTACGGTTTCCCTGATGAACCGGAATTTGACAAGGCTGGCAGTGGAGATCAATCGTAATCTGGATTATCAGAAGCAGTTAAAATTAAAGTCAGAACAGGCAGAATTGGAATTAAAGCAGTCCGTTTCCGATATTGCTCATGATCTGCGGACTCCTCTGACAGTAATAAAAGGGAATCTGCAAATGCTGAATCAAAGCGGTTTCGTATCGGAATCGGGACGGAAGTATTTAAAAATATGCCGTGAAAAAACAGATGTTTTAAGGATAATGGTGGATGATTTCTTTGAACTGTCGGTGCTGGAGAGTGATCATACTGTAGCGCAAAAAAAGGCAGTCAATATGACCAGTGTTTTAACCCGTTTTATCGTCGATCAGGAAGCTGTAATCCGGGAGCATGGTCTTACCCCGGATATTATAATGCCAGAGAGGGATGTAATTGTATCAGCAGATGAAGAAATGCTTAACCGTATGCTTGGAAATTTGCTGAACAATGTAATAAAATATGCAAAAGATTCCTTTCGTTTATCAATGGAGGTTCAGGAGATTGGGACACAGGCAGTATGCCGTATCATTTTTGCCAACGAGGTAGATTCGGACTGTAGTATTGATGTGGGGCATCTGTTTGACCGCACCTATCGGGGAAATCAGGCAAGACAGGGTTCCGGTGCCGGACTTGGATTATATATTGTGAAACTGCTGGCAAAAAAGCAGGGGGCCGAAGTTCTGGCAGTGAAGGAAGGGGATGAATTACAGCTTCTGATGTGTTTTCCGATGGAGCAGCAGCAGACCATAGCGTAGCTGTCTGGGTATTTTTTGAAAAAGGCATAAGCCAAGCTGGAATGCTTGCATCACAATTGGCTGCAATAAAGGGGAAATTTAGGGAATTTAAGAAATTCTTTAAATTTCCCTTTTATCATGTGTAATATCAGTTAGGGGCAAAGATTTTTTATCCCGGTATCATTATATTTACTGAGATAAAGGATACTATAAGAACAGGAGGAATACGATGTCAGAAGTCATTATTGATGTAAAACGTTTGGAAAAACAGTATATGAAACAAAAAGCGGTTCATGAAGTTTCTTTCCAGATTAGAGAAGGGATGATCTGTGGACTGATTGGTCCAAATGGTGCCGGAAAGACCACTATAATGAAAATGCTGGCAGGGCTGGTGATTCCCACACGTGGGAGTATTTCCATCTATGGGCAAAGCGAAGAAAAGGGATTGGCAAAGTCAAGGAGCCGCATGAGCTTTATGATTGAAACTCCTTATGCGAAGGAAAAGATGACTGCAAAGGAGAATCTGGAAAAGCAGAGAATTCAAAAGGGAATTCCGGATAAAGGGCGGATAGATGAAGTGCTTGAAATTGTAGGCTTATCTGATACTGGGAAAAAACAGGTGCGAAATTTCTCCCTTGGTATGCGGCAGCGTTTGGGTATTGCTAATGCCCTGCTGACCAAGCCGGAGATTATGGTGCTAGATGAACCAGTCAATGGATTAGACCCTGAAGGTATTGTGGAGATTCGTGAATTGCTTTTAAAACTGAATCAGGAGGAACATATTACGATTATGATATCCTCCCACATTTTAAGTGAGTTGTCCCTGTTGTGTACGGATTATCTTTTTATTCACCATGGCAGGCTGATCCAGGCACTGTCCGCAGGGGAGCTTCAGAGACAGTGTAAGGAATATTACCATGTCCACACAGATAATGATGCAATGGCTTTGGCAGTATTACAGGAGAGGCTCAAGCTTTCCGAGTATGATGTGGAAGAGGATGGAAGCATCCGTATTTATGAGCGGTTAGAGGACGTGAGGGAGATATCAAAAGCATTATATGAGGGCGGTGTGATTCCGATAGAACTTCACGTGAATGGTGCAAATCTGGAGCAGTATTATATGGATATGGTAGGTGAGCAGGATGTGGAATATAATAAAAGCACAAAATTATCAAATTAAGAGAGATAACCTGGTTGTATACGGATTTCTGGCAGGTTTGATTATTCCGTTTCTGGGAATGGTCATTGGAGCAGATGGAATGGATTTTGATAGTATGAGCGGCAGTGAATATATGGCAGAATCAAGCGGTATATTTCCCATTATGTTAATGCTCCTTGCCTTGGTTCTGGCCTCCAGAGTCTGTGGCTGGGACAGTGTGGATAAGACTATCAATTATGAGATTATGGCAGGGCATTCCAGAAAAGAGGTCTATTTTGGAAGGATTTGTTCTACGCTGATGTGGACATTAACCGGTGGACTGCTTGTGATGGCAGTATCACTGCTTTTTGCTCTGGCGGTGTTTGGCTGGGGAAATCATATGTCTTTGGGGGCGTTAGTTCTCCGTATTGTGACTGCATTGTTTCCGTTATTCCGGTTGTCTTGTGAATTTATGCTGCTGACATTTTTGCTTCAAAACTGTTATGCGGGACTGGTTTTAGGATTTGTAATGTTTGATGTGTCTTTATTGACAGTTATAATTTATGAGGGATTTACAGACCGTATACTAACTGTGCAGCTGGCATCATCTAACCTGATGAAATTATTTAATTTTAGTAATTACAGCTTCGAATATATTAACGGAGAGGACACTGTTGTGTATGCCGCATCATTAGAGCCTTCCATGTTGATTGGGAGTATTGTTATATCGCTGGCGGTGGGTGTGGTGTGTATTGTAATCGGATACATCGTATTTTACAGGCGGGATATGTAGATTATGAAAATTAAGGATAGTGTCAATAGGACGGGAATTGCCCGCATTAAAATTGCTTTGCAATGGCACGTGAGTAGATAATCAATTGCATTGTAATTGGTTATAAAAAGCAGATAGGCGTGCAAGCAGGTAATCAATTTGTGTGAATAACAAGCCAAGCATAGATACTTGTATATACATTTGGCGACTATCGCATCAGACAAAATCTATAAAACAAAATTAGTTACAAGTTGGTAGGAGGAAAAAAGATGGGAAATCTGATAAGGGCACAATTATATCAATTGAAAAAAAGCAGTTTAATTGTTGTTGTGTTTATTTGTGTGCTGATTATAGAGTGTTCCACGTTTGCGGGAGAGGTCTTATATGGTGGCTTTAATGGACAGATAATACAGATTACGGCGGGCAGTTATCTGGCAGGTTCCGGCAGTGAGATTATTTTCTGGGCACTGGTTTTTGGCATTGTGCTGACCGGACAGGTCTGCGGCGGGGATTTTCCTGACCAGACAGCAAATTACGAATTGATGAGTGGACATCTGAGGAAAGAAGTGTATTACAGCAGGGCAGTCATCAGCCTGATTGGTGGCTTGGCAGGTACTACAGTCTGCATGTCAGTACCGCTTATATTGGCAACGGCGGTATGTGGATGGGGAAATGAATTGGATTTTCCCGGGGTATTGATACGTCTTCTTCTCTGCCAGTTTCCATTTTTTCGGATTATCTGTGAATTTGTTTTTTTGACCTATGTGGTTAAGAATCCGTATGTGATTATGGCAGCGGGATTTTTTACATATATACTTGGAGGTTTCATCCCGGAATATGCACCGGGCTGTGATTCTGTACTGCTTGGAGTGACGAATCTGATAAAGCTTATGACTTTTCCGGAATGGTCAGCCTATATCATGGTAGATTTGAAGACCATTTCCGTATATGAAACGAGACTTGGCATGGGTGATATTCTGGAAACCATTATAGGTTCCCTTGTGATTGGCGGGCTGTTTTTGTGGTTTGGATATCAGTATTTTAAGAAGGATGACCTAAAGTAGTGTCAAGTGGATTATGAAAATTTACAAGACGAAATTTGTAAAGCAAAATTGGTTACAAGTGTAGGAGGTAGCAGAATGAATTATGCAGATATATTTTTGGCAGTTTTAGAACTGGCGTCAGTACTGGGTCTGTATGTACTTGCAGGATATGCCAGGGAGGTTGTTACCACAAAATGGAGAATCTGTTATGTGGTTCCGGCAATCGTCTGTATGACATTTACAGCATTTTCCGGATTTGAGATTTCCATGCTTGGTGTGTATTTTGGTGCTGTGATTTTACTTGTGGGATTTTTGAAGGATTCCGTAGAACTGAGACGGTATTCCTGTGCTGTTGCCGGAGTATGTATTATCGCTTCTGTTGTGGTATGTAATGTGAATCCCGGATACCGTGCACCGGATTATGTGGCAGATTTTAAAGAAGGTTTTGAAATCATGAGGAAGCATTACATATTATTGCAGTATAAAGAGATTGACTGGGACGCCCTGTATGAGGAATATCTCCCACAGTTCGAAGCGGCAGATAAAGACCATGATGAGGTAAAAAATACACTTTGCTGGCAGTCCTTCTGCCGGGAATTTCATGACGGGCATGTAAGTTATGTAATCAGCGAGGATACGGCACAGCGTGCCAATGAACGTATTTTGGGAAATGACTATGGTTTATCTTTGATGACACTGGAAAATGGACAGACGGTGGCGGTGAATGTAGAAGAGGTAAGCCAGATAGCGGAAGCGGGAATACGGAACGGAACAGTAATCACAGCATGGGATGGAAAGGGTATAGAAGAGATGGAAGCAGACAGGGAGACACCGTTTTCCGGTTATGCCAGCAGAGAGAATGAAATCTTTTATCAGGCATTGCTGGTGGCAGGCTCTGGAGGGGAGTGTGCTGCAATTACTTATCTGGATGAGAACGGGCAGGAACAGACAATAACAGCCAAGAGGCTTGGGACATATGCTGACAGATTGCAGAATACCTTTGATATTCTAAATCAGGGTGTAGAGGCTGGGAATCTTTCATGGAGTAATTTGAGTGACAAGACGGTATGCCTTCGGATTAAAACCATGATGTATGACAGTGCTTCTTATGAGAATGGAGATCACAGCAGGATGAAAGAGGAATTACGGGGCAGATTGTTGGAATTAAGGCAGGAAGGCATAACCGGACTGGTGTTAGACCTGCGAAGCAATAGCGGTGGTTCACCGCAGTTTATTATGGCGATTGCAGAATTACTGGCACCGGAGGGCGAACATGACTATGCCTATGACGGTGTGTGGGATGAGGATGCCAAGGAGTATAAGTTTAATCCAGACACCGGAAATTATGAGGTTGGAAACGGGCTTACCTATGAAGGGGAAAATTTATGGAGGGATGGAAGGATTGTCGTTCTGGTCAATTCCGAGACAATCAGTGCAGGGGATCATCTTACCCAGATGATGAGCGGGTATGACAATGTAACCATTATGGGATTTACACCCCCCAATGGTTCTGGACAGGGAGTAGGCGGGATCACATTTTCTAAGGGACAGCTTACTTATTCCGCTGTGCCTGTGCTGAATGAGGACGGTACTATATTTGTTGATTCTGATGCCTCCAGAGTATCCCGGATAATGCTGGATAAAAAAATCCCATTTGACAAGAATGCCGTCAGGGCATTATTTGATGAGGGGAGGGATTATATGTTAGAATATGCAGCTGGGTATTTGGAGAAAGGCGGGAAATGAAAATTGGTTATCCATCTTCAAAACAGGTTAAGTGAAGTCCCTTCAAAGGGCAGCGGATGATATGAGGCTGTTCTTTGGAGGGATTTTTTGTATGGATATTTTCATCGTGGGAAGGGTTACAGATTGCGGACATAACAGGTTGGAACATCAGGATAGAATTTAGTTACTATTTGTCGAAATATGTCGAACGACAGGCATGAAAGAGTCCCAGTATAATTGATATAATAATTGTGAATTGTAGTTAGGAGAATGGTAACAGTTTTCAGCATGCTCAGTTGAAAACAAATGATGAAAGGGGCGGTGAATGAAAATGAGTTGTTTAAAATTAAGACGCTGTTTCATGATGCTTGCGTGTATCATGATATGTATGCTGCTGCCAAAGGGGGATGTCCATGCTGCTGATTCTACAGTCAGCATATACATAG
>CAJUFL010000061.1 GCA_910585605.1 uncultured Lachnospiraceae bacterium
ATACTTATCATATCAGTTTGGGAGGTGGGTGACAACTACCCTACGCTAGAGGGATTTTGTATAAATGGAAGCTGCATCACATCGTACCTTAATATAGTATGTTCCCTCCTCTTCCAAACCGTCCCATATGACTTCGTCACTATCCCCCTCTAAAGGCACATATCTCTCACTGCTATCACCCATCCATATATTTTTTGAATACTTTACTTCAAAACTATGTACTGGTAAATAATATTCATCCATATTTTCAACCGTAATCCGCACCTTCCCATCTTCTGTATTTTCCACACTGATCTTGGGTCTGGGCATCTTCTTTATTTCCTTTTCCGATTGTTTTGCATTATAACGGGGAATATCCGGACAAAACGGATACTCTTTCCCATCAATTATCGTATATCCAGATGCGTACTCCACGTCGTATTCATCATATTCAAAGTATCGATTATAAATGAAAGACACTTCCAAAATTACCAATACAAAAATCAGTATAATGCCAATGATAATTTTTCCTTCTCTTTTCATAGATTACCTCCTCTCATCAATGGATATCTGTTGAAAAAGTCTTTCTGGCTATTTCTTTATTCTAATTTTTTTTACTTTAGACCACTTCGTATAATACATTTTTGTATTACAAATCTTACACCCACGTACTTTCATATAATATGTTTTTCCTTTTTTTAATTTATTGATTGTAGTGTTTTTTTCGTCATACAGACTATACAATTTTTTATAACCTCTGAATTTCTTGTTTGCCGCATATCTTATTTCATAATCCTCCACTTCTATCGGACTTTTTATTGAAAACCGGAGCTTTTTCCCTTTTATATTTTTTAAACCTTTTATAACCGGTTTTGCTGTTTTTATCTGCTGAATCAAAAAGTGTCGTCCTCTTCTTCCTCTTCGTAACCAGGCAGATAATCCCCATCTGTTGGCGGTTTTGGTACTTCATAATCCCATACCGCATATACAGAACAATCCTCATAAAACTTTGTCTCATTTGTCACTACTTCCTGTGTATCCTTACGATACCAATAAGAAAATACCCAGCTTGGATCATCTGCAAACTCTGTATTTTCCATTGAAGGTATCCACCAGTTAACAGTCTGTCCCTTCTCAAGTGTTAAGGTTTTGGATACCTTTAATCTTGGTGTTTCATATACAGAAATTGTGACCTTCTCCTGTACAGGACTATCTGCCTGTACTGCCAATACAGCTGGTTTTGCAAACATAATAACCATGACTCCAATAACCCAAAAAAATGTCTTTATTATTTTTCTCATATCCATCCCTCACTTATTTGCTTATTTTTACTTTCTTTACCTTTGACCAATTTCCATAATATGTTATTTTACTATTCTTAATAGATTTTTTATATGATCTAACTCGAATATAATATATTTTTCCTTTTTTCAATTTTGTCAGAGTCTTTTTTGTCTGATTCGTGTACGTTTTTTTTGTTACTTTATTATTATTAAAAGTTTTATCTGTTCCATATTGTATCATATAACCTGTTACTCCAGGAATTCTTGAATACTCCAGCTTTATCTTTCCAGCTTTACTATTACTGCATTTTTTTATCTTAACAGGCTCTGCCTTTCTGCTATCATTAGTAATCTTAATTTTAATGCCACAATCATCCGGCTTTGGTGTTTGATGATCTTTCATACTATTCATCTCACTAATATTCATGTATAAATAGTTCGTAGTCTTTTCTACCGAATCCCAGCAAAAATCACAATAATAAGTCTTTCCGTTTATAATGGTTTTATTAATACTATGAACCGGATCCTTACCTGTATACCCCACACATGGTATTGCCTCATAACCGCATTTCCCCAATACTGCAAAAGCGAATTTTGAATAGGAAGCACATACGCCCCTATGATTCTTTGTTTTAAAAAACCAATATAAATCATATATATTTTTTTCATTATCATATCTATAATGGTCTGTTAAAATTTTGTTAATTCCTGATATTGCTCTTGTCACAGTAGTATTCTTATTAAAACCTGAAGATATTTTCAAGACTTCTTTTTCTACATAAGAACACAACTCGTAATATTCTTTAAAAACTTTTTGATTTATTGTATAAACTCGCTGATAAGTGTCATCCCTAACCCCCCGAGCACTCAAAATCTCTCACCTTCAACTTATAATCTAATTCCTTTTTCCAATTTGGATTTTTATAAAATTCTCTTTCTGTTGTAAAATGTGGTGTTTGTATCAACTGTAAATACTGAAAATATTTGCAATACATTAACGTCAATGCCTTTTCCATTGTTTCCTGATCCCATGTTGTCTCAATAATACCATATTTCTTATACTTTTTTACTTGTAATGCATGATCACTAGGCAATATCATCACAAATTTATTTTGTGCTTTTATTTTCAATATTTTATTCAACAACCAATCGGCATTTTTTTCATCCTGCTTATTAAATACCGTATTATCTAAAAGCATAACTGATTGTAGAACTACTATTAATAACAACAATATCTCTTACATCATCTACAGAAAATTGAAAAGCCCCTCCATTTATCAAATCCTTGTCATACAAAGAACATAATAATTCCTCAAAAGATTTTTTTACTTCATTCTTTAATTTATTTTTATATATACCACAATTAAATAATATTAATTCACCATTTGAAGGCTCAAATGAGCAACTCATCCCATATGTTTCTTTTGAATGATATTGATTTAGCATGCTTTTATCATAAATAATATATTGATTATCATTGATCATTTGATCCATATAAAAAAAGAGCTCTTCTGAAATATAGCAATCCTCTACACTTTCCTCAATGATAATCATATCATAGCCATTTAAATCATCCGTTGTTATCTCTTCAGGATTTAAATAAGTTAAATTAATATGATCTACTCTATTTTGACCGTAATATGCATTTTCCAAAAAATATATTTCATTTTCAGCAATCATTGAGGAAATCGTATCCCCTTGGGAACCTAAGACCAAAATGTTGCCTGATGCCTCATAATTATTTGTATTATATTTTAAGTAGTAATTTTCACCGTCTAAAAATCTTGATAATCCAATATCCGTATCAAAATAAAACGCTGCATGTCGTATAAACGACATAACCTCACTGTTACAAAATTCATGCATATTATATTTATACTTTGAATTTCTTTCACTATCCAACTCTAAATTTTCCGCTCTGACATCTTTACAAAAGAACAATCCTACAAACAATACAATCATGCATAAACACAATAATTTTGCTATTTTTTTAATCCACTCCATAGTAATTCTCCTCCAGTACAGTATGTTATTTTTTACCTTTCTGTATTTTAATTAATCCCAATATACCTCCTTCCCAATCCATATATGACAAAAGGCTATTGCTTTTTGCTCAGTCAATAGCCCTTTCATTTCCTACTGCTCCCTGATTACAAGGTTATCATTAAATAACCCCACATCATCCCGTTTCATAACAATACGATTCATTGTATCTCTGTATTTGGCAAGACTGCCCGCTGGTACAATAACAACAGCAGGATTTATACCCCTATTACGAATATCGAAATCATCCTTAAATACCGGAACAGCGGAGTTTTTGAATGTTATGGTTCCACCATTCACAGTGAATCTGCCGCTTTGTACCTTAAGACTCAACGGAAGAATAATTTCCTCGCACTTTTCACTGCCTAATTTTACTGCTACCTCTGTCACACCCTCTGGAACTTCAATCTTCTCTATATCTGCATCCTGCATTATAACAGTCTTATTTTCTCCCTCTGTCTTAATCAAAAGACCATTGACAAAATCATATTTGTTGTCATTTTCCGATACTTTTACCTTGCTTTTGGCAAATGCTTTTTCTCCAAAAATACATTACGTTTTTGTTTCGTTAACACGCCCCTTATCAAAAATATAGTCCCTGTATAATAGCATACTACATTTATACCACAAAATCAACCTCTATTTTAATTTTACAATCTTATATATTTTTATTCATATTTGTTTGTTTTTTCTTCTGCATTTCTACTTTATACAAAGACGTCTAATACAATTACCCAATAGCCTTTTTACACCTGTAATCTTAAAGGAAATATTGAAACTGATATCAAAAATAAAGTTAAGTACGTTGATTATAGTTTTTATTTATTGATCATCTACCCTAATGGCGGACAGCGGAATTTTGAATACACGAAAATCCCATTCTGCTTTGTCGTACAAATTTTTCTCCGCTGTGCTGGATACTATTAATACCTTTAATTTTTCAAAACAGATTTTGGAAAAAATGAGTATTAAAAAACAGGAAACCTTTTTTGATTTCCTGTCTTAACGTACCGTTGTAAAAACAATGGTCATTTAGATAATCCACTTTACTGCTGCATTCGATCCACAAAAAACTCCTCAAAAGCAGTATACCCCTCTTTCAACAGCTGTTCCTTCTGGAACTTCTTATTTTTCTTCATGATGGCAATATTAATCTGTCTGCCTTCTCGTCTTCCTTCATTCGCTTTTTGCAAAATTACAAGCATCTTGTCCTGCGGCATATTCTTTTCTACAAGATAAACCGTCTTCTCACCTGTTCCCGGCACCTGATAATCCCTCTCTAGAAGCAGCATGACAATCCGCTCAAAACCAATGGAAAATCCGCAGGCAGGTGTATTTTGTCCGGTAAATCTGCCAATCATTTCATCATAGCGTCCGCCGCCGCCCACAGAACCTCCGAATTCATCCATGGAAATCTCAAAAATAGGACCAGTATAATAACTCATGCCCCGTACCAGGGTAGGATCAAATATAATCTTAAAATCTGCCGCCTTTACCGCATCCACGCTTGCCATGATGGTTTCCAGATCTTGTGCAACTCCTGCTTCCAGGCAGTCACCCAAAATATCTTTTAAAAAGCGAACCCCTTCTATGCCGGAACCGGTCTTCTCAAATAATGCAAGATATTTCTCCACATTTTCTTTGGGATATCCCATCTCTTCCAGTTCTACCGCTACACCCTCTAAACCAATTTTATCCATCTTATCCAGTGTAATAAATATATTATCATAGTCTTTTTCCTCAAATCCACTATAAGCCGCCATCGCCTTTAACATCTTGCGGTTATTTAAACGGATGGTAAACTTTTCAAATCCAATCTTCCCCAGTAATGTTGTAGTTGCGGTAATCAGTTCAATCTCCGCCAAAATCGTGGGTTCACCCAGAATATCAATATCACACTGCATAAACTGGCGGTAGCGTCCTCTCTGGGGACGGTCAGCACGCCAAACATTTCCAATCTGCAATGCCTTAAATGGGCTGGGTAAATCATTGGCATTCCCTGCATAATATCTGGAAAGCGGAAGCGTTAAGTCATAGCGCAGCCCGCAATCTGCCAGCACATCCATATTCTCCTCTGTCACCCTGGAAACTGCAGATGTCAGCTTGTCCCCTCTTTTTAAAACCTTAAAGATCAGCTTTTCATTTTCACCGCCCTGGTTAGAGGACAGGTTTTCAATATGTTCCACACAAGGCGTCTCCATACCGGAAAATCCAAATGTCTTATAGGTTTCCTTAATCTGCCCTATCACATAATCACGGATTTCCATTTCCCTCGGTAATATATCCTTCATGCCGGTAACCGGCTTCTTCTTCATTGCCATAACAAATTCTCCTTTTCTATTTACCTTGCCCTCTGACTGTCTAAACATCCGTAGCCAATCATAATAAATGTACTACCATTGTCAGTTTATCACACAACATGCCAAATTTAAATAGTTTTCTATCTTGAATTCATTTTTAATGTTACTTCGTTTAATTTACAGGCTTCACTTCATTTTATATTATTTGGCATGCCAAAATTTCTGAATCTTATCATTCAAAGAATTTCCGTTTAACTTATCACTCTTCAAACGACAACCCCTATATATCATACATATATACCTAATTATCTTCATCTATTAAACATCTTTCATTGTTATATTATTATAAAATAATTTCTAAAATACTACATTTCAAAATCAAATCTATACCTTTGTTTCTTCAATATTCACTCAATACCTATCACCAAATCAATTAAATTTAGCAATTGACAATCAAACTAAATATTGATATTATATATAATCAAACCATAACATATAGATATACTGGAGGAATTTAAAAATGTTTGTAATAAGATTAGATGTAAAAAGAAAGTTTGCGAAAAAAATTTTTTCACTTGCATTAGCAGGAGTATTGGTTATATCATATGCAATACCCATACTCGCAAAAACAACAACCGGATCATACAGTGGTTTCATTTTAACTTGTACCAATACCGTTTCTTCCATTAACGGAAAAGGATCAACAAGTGGTGCAGCAAAACCATATTATAACCACGTTATTGTCAATACATATGACAAAAACGGCAAATTAAAAAAGAGCGGATTCAGCCGGGCAAAGGGTGTAAAAACATCCAAAACCGTAACATCTACTGGAATTCATAAATGTTATACTTTACACTCTGCACTAGATACTGATTTCAGTCATTTGGAATCATTTAATAGACAAATTAAGGTCACAACAACAAGATAACAGCTTGCATATATGTACAGGCTATATTTTTTGAAAGGACAAATGTGCTTTATCTATGAAGACAAAAAAACAAAAATTTCTTATTGGAATTTTAGCAATTCTTTTGTTATTATTGCTAGCAGGCATCTTTCTATGGAAAAGCGGCTGGCTCCTTGAAAGAGTGGATTCAGGGGGTAACTCTGGTTTTCTTTGTAGTAATACACCGCAAAATGAAGAAAACATTGACACTGGCGAATGGCGTGACGAACAAATAGGAAGCTATGATATTTTCACAAATGGCGTTAATTTTGAATATAACATAGGGGCAACCATCCGAAGCGGTAGGATTAAACTTACAGTCTATGACATGAAGGGGCTAAATCCCTATAACAGTACTGTTCAAGACTATGAACTGGTAAAGGAAGCCGTGTATACGGAAACAGGAAACTATGTTCTTTCTTATAATGATTTGAAAGAAGATACCATGTATTATACGGCTTTGTTTAGCACAACTGATTCTGACTACAGCATTGATGTAAGTAATGAAAGAACAATGTTCCGCTGGCAGAAATGGTATGACAAATATGTTGCCGCACTTCCATTTATAGATAAAAAATACGATCCTGATATTATTTTCGACGAGGAGTAACCAGCAATGTCAAAAAAAAGAATACGTTATCCATTATCGACATTAGGCATGCTACTGGGATTAGTGATTGCTTATTGTTCTTTTATGTTTGCAAGCCAGATGACATGGGAACTGTATTTACAAAACGAAGATTTCAAAAAAAGTACAACAGACCGTATGGGTATTGTGATTCAACTGTTTTATAGCACAAATAACATTCTTACAAATTTTTCAGACACAAAAGTGCTGACATATATTTCCGGTATTTCACTTTTTGTTGATTCTTATGAAACAGAAAGTTCAGTACATATATTTCTAAATATTCCAACAGAATTCCCATTTAAATTTGTACAGGGTGGCTTGCCAGAGGATTTGACAAATACAAATGAGAGGGCTGTTGTGTTAGGTAAGAAGATGAAACCATATACTTACCAGAAAAACGGAAAGGATTACTTTAAAGTATGCGAAGAGGAATACATTGTAACCGGTTATATTGCAGCCGAAAAATCAAGCAGCCTAGACCGCAAAATATTTTTATTTTATAATCAGCTTGGACAGAATGCCAAAAGAGATATTGATTATTTTGCAAAAACAAACGGAATTTTTATTTCTATGCAAGATGATAAAGCAAACCTTGTGGATCTATATAAAGAAAAAGAAGAGATTTTGCATGACAAAGTCGATTTTATATCGTTTTCTAACGATATGTTAGATGATACATACGATTATGACATCGGAATGGTGGAATACAGAAAATATTCTTATCTGTTATATTTGTTTGCAATCACACTTATTATAATGATTATGGAATTGTGGATTGCACAGAGAAAGAAAGAATTTGCAATTCGAAGAGCCGTTGGATATACCCGAATACAAATTATACAAATGTTAGCAGCTGAACTGTCAAAGATGATCGCATATTCCGGTTTTCTGGTTCTCATTATACAAATCATAATCCAATGGAAATCAAGAACAGTTGGAAACGAAAACTTCATTTTGGTAAACTCCGTAATATACATTGTATTTACAATACTGACAACTGTACTGCTAATAATTTATCCAATGTATAAGATTATGCAAGAAAATATCGCTACCTGTATTCATGATAAGGGGATATAGAATGAAACTACATTATTTGTTAAAAAGTACTCTAAATCAAATACAATGCAGAAAAGGTATATTCTTTTTATCGACACTCTTAATCTGCACCGCATTTTTAGTTATCGGATATCAATCCATTATTGTCGGAAGCGTATATTACCAAAAAAATACGGTAAAAGATATTGTTGCAGAAAGAATAGAAAATGTATATTTTATCAATCTGCTTAAGTATAAACAGCCGACACCAGAAGACGCCAGCAATCTAATTCGTCTTATGCACGATTTAGCACAAATTAAGGGAATAAAAAAGGCTGGTCTCTATACAAACGAGGGTTTTCCAGATGGTATCGGATTACCTAAAGACATTATGATTTCCGAAGATCTGATTTCCCTATGCAATTTGACAGATATAGACGGAAATCAGATTACATTTTCGAATAAGGGAAGCAAAAAATCCGTAGCTGTGGGGTATAACCTGAGAGACAAGTATCCCTTAGGATATGAGTTCCATGACGAGGCATATGGCTATGATTATATTGTAACACAAATCATGCAACCAGGAAGCAGATGGCTTACACGATATGATTCTTTCAACGAATTATATATATCATTAGATACTGTTATAGCTGTAGAGGCTACTCCTTTTCTAAAAGCTGATCCTTTTTTGACTGGTGGAATTGCATCTACTTTTTGTTATATCGTAGATCAGCAGGCGGACAGAGAACAGGTAGAACAAAATGTAAAGGATCTGGCATCTTCCTATGATATAAATATATATTCCTGTGTAAATATCCCTGAGCGACTAAAACTAAACCAAAAAGATTTATTTGAAGATTCTGCCATATTTTATCTGGCCTTCGGAATATTGGCTCTTGCAATCATTGCAGTAGTCGTATCCTCAATGATTAATATCTTTTTAAGAAAAAAAAGCATTGGAATATTATATGCAAACGGATATACAAAAAAGGATATGAAAAGCATTTTTATATTGGAAAATGTGATTAAAATAGTGATATCTTTCTTATTTGCATATGGATTCTGGACAATTAACGAAAAAAATATAAATTGTGCTGATATATCCATTATCCAAATGATGTTACCACAGCTTATAACCGGTACCGTTTTATTAATTGTAATAAGCAGCATATTTCCATTATGGCAATTAAGACATTTATATCCGGCAACATTAATAGGAGGAAAAGAGTAGATATATGATTCAGCTCAAGAATGTAACAAAAATATATACAGGAGATTTATTCGAAACAGTTGCATTAGATGGTGTGTCTCTGACCATTCAGAAAGGAGATTTTTTAGCGATTATAGGAGAATCTGGTTCTGGAAAATCAACACTGCTAAATATTTTGGGAGGCATGGATGTATTAACGGAAGGGGAATACTACCTTGATGATATAGCCGTACACAAATATAGCCCCAAAAAACTGGATCAAATAAGAAAAAATTATGTAAGCTTCATATTTCAACATTTTGCATTAATGGATGAATATAATGTTTTCGAAAATATAGAGTCTCCATTATTAGCACGAAATATCAGAAAAAGTGAACGGAAAAGAAAAATACAAAAAGTGGCATCAGAGTTAGGAATAGAAGAATTGCTGGACAAATACCCGTCTCAAATATCAGGCGGTCAAAAACAAAGAGTTGCATTCGCACGAGCATTTGTAACGGATTGTCCAATCATTTTAGCAGATGAACCTACAGGTGCTTTGGATAAAAAAAATTCAATAATAGTAATGTCTCTATTAAAAAAATTAAACAATGAAGGAAAAACTGTCATTTTGATTACGCACGACATGAGCATAGCAAAATTTGCAAATACTATAGTAGAATTATCGGATGGGAAAATAGTCTCAATTAATAATTTGCAAAATGCACAGCCTATAGAACAGGTAGTCATATGACCCACCTGTTCTAATAGGTTAATTTATCCTCCACTCCAACCCGCAACCCTTTCTGTTCAATCTCTTCATGAATTATGCTTTGAAACGGCAAAAAAACCTTCATATCAAAATGCCGCACTTCCTCAATCAAAAGCTCCACGGCGGTCTGGCTGTCAAATGCCTTCCGATACGGGCGGTCCGATGTAAGTGCCACAAAAACATCACATACCCGCAGTATTCTTGCACCTAACGGAATTTCCTCCCCTATCATATTGTCGGGATAACCGGTTCCGTCATAATTTTCATGATGATGCAATATCATTTCACAAACCCTGTCCGGGTAACCCTCATTTTTCACAACCTCATACCCCAGCCCAGGATGCATTCTGACATACCGCATTTTTTCCACGTTCAGGGTTTCATCATCCCCACCGTATAGATATGTACTTGCCCGGAGCTTCCCGATATCATGCAGCATTCCTGCCACCTCTATGTCATGGCAAAAAGACGGCTCCAGCTTCAGTTCCTTTGCCAGCATCCCCGCCAGTCTGCTGACTTCAATCCCATGGGCAATCTCCGTTTTCAAATCTTCCGTCAGATAATTTGACATTTCATCAACTTCTATATCATCTCTGTCTACCTCTATCATACAAACTTCCCCTTTCTCGTTTGTAACCAGCACAACAGGTATTAAACCGTACTAATGTAACACGATGCAGCCCCTTTACATCTTCTGCATAAACATCTTCTTTTTCCGCTCTATCATTTCATCAATGCGCTTGATATATTCATCCACATTTTTAACATTCTCGACCCTTTCGATTCGGTTTTCCATGCGAAACACGAACTTTGAAGAAGCACCCGCCCCCATAGCCAGAATATCCAGCTTTTCCTCCATGATCAAAATATTATAGATACATTCCTTCCCCTTTGCCGCATAGCCAATATTCTCAAGCTTTCCCGGAATATTTTTCTGACGATACAGATAATAGGGAAAAAGGGAAAGCTCTCTCGCACACTGGTCCACCGCTAAAAGCATCTCATTAGTACTTCCCTTGATCAGCCCCTGATACCTCTCCATCTCCATATTCAGATTGGCGGCACGTTTAATCGCCAAGGAATGCACCGTCAGGCTGTCAGGGGCAAGTTTTTTAATCTCCGACAGGGTATGTCTGACATTTTCTATATCTTCACCAGGAAGCCCCACGATCATATCCATATTGATATTCGTAAAACCAGCCTGTCTTGCCAGCCCAAATGCTTCTTTCGTCTGTTCTACCGTATGGGCACGGCCAATCAGATCCAGGGTATCATCCCACATCGTCTGAGGGTTAATACTGATTCGTTCCACTCCCATTTCCTTTAAAACCTTCAGCTTATCCATTGTAATGCTGTCCGGTCTGCCGCATTCCACACAAAATTCCCGCACATACTGCATGGAAAAGGTGCCCTTAAGTTTTGTAATAAGTGCCGATAACTGCCCGGCAGATAATGCACTGGGTGTTCCCCCACCGATGTATATAGCGACTAATCTCTTATTCCGATAGGCTTCTGATTCCGCCGCAAACTCCATTTCCTGATAGAGTGCCTGTAGATAATCTTCAACCTTATCCTGATAAACCGCTATCGGATAAGAAGTAAAGGAACAGTACAGGCATCTGGTAGGGCAAAATGGGATTCCAATATAGATACAGTACTCCTCATCATAATGAAACTCCCGAAACAACTCCTGCTCCCTCTTTGCCACCTCAATACAAATGTCTGCTTTTTGCGGAATTGTCAGATAGGTATCCGTATATACTTTATGTATTGCCTCTTCCGTCTCTCCATGTTCCAACATTTCTGTCGCAATTTTTGTAGGACGGACTCCGGTCAGGCTTCCCCATGGCAGTGTCTTTCCAGTATATTCGGAAAGCATCCGGTAAAGCACTGCTTTAAGCGGATTCTTGGCAGCCTTTTTATCCATAAAATCCACTTTTATCGTCTCACTCTTATTATATCCCGTTTCATCCTCTAATGTAAAGGTAACCCGTCTGCCATTATTTTCTTTTTCGTCTACAGAATATCCCACCGATAAAGACAGCCTGGTATCCTCTTTAACCGATAAAATTTTCTCGTTATCAAAAAAAGCCTGTAACATGGCTCTTATATCATTATTATAAATCTCAGCATTCTGCTCTAAATAAATCATTTCCGCTTTCCTTCTAGTGGATTCCGCAAACCATGTTATTCTCTTTTTCCCATGCAATCGTAGTGCTGTCCATATGCCCCGGAAAAACCTTTGTCTCATCCGGAAGCATAAATAATTTTTCATGGATGGAATTCATCAGCACCGCCCCGTTTCCTGTAGGGAAATCCGTTCTTCCCACACTTTCACAAAACAGGGTGTCCCCTGCAATCACGGACTGTAATTCTTCATTATAATAACACATTCCCCCTGCTGTATGTCCCGGTGTCAGAATGCAGGTAAGAGTAGTCCCAATAATTTCTACTTTCTCTCCGTCTCTTAACACCTGATCAGCCTGCAAAGTCATTGGTCTGCCAAACATGGCAGACAGATTTACCTCTAATCTTCCGAGAACCTGTTCATTTTCCTCCTTCGATGCATATACCGGTACACCATAGGTATCTTTTAACTCTTTTACTGCACCGATATGGTCATAATGCCCATGTGTCAGGAAAATCGCCTGAAGCCGGAACGAAGGATCATCAAAAATCTCCTTCAGCACTTCCGCTTCTGCTGCCGGATCAAATACGATACACTCCTTTGTATCATGATTCACCATGATATAACAATTCGTTCCCATATCACCTACTGTTTTACGAAATATCTCCAAATCTGCCATATAATCCCTCTCTCCTGCTGCCAGTCGCCGCATGTTTGACTATCTACCCTATGCTTCTCTCCACGTCCAATACACCGGGTATCATCTGAAGCTTTGCAATCACATGCTTTAACTGCTTTACCGTCTTAATGTCAAATGCCACTGTAATAGTCGCACGCTCCTTTTTATTGCTTTTACTGTTTATCGCTGTCACATTAATATTTTCTTCCGTAAACACCTTCGAAATATCAAACAGCATTCCGGTACGGTCTGCCGTGAAAATACGAATCTCGGAAGAATATATAGATGAATCATTCTCCTGTGCACCTGCCTGCCACTCTGCATCAATCAGTCTGGTACGGTCGTTGTCACCCATTCCCACTATATTCACACAATCCGTACGGTGAATAGAGATTCCTCTTCCTCTTGTTACATATCCGATGATTTCATCTCCCGGCACAGGAGAACAGCATCTTGAAAAATGAACTGCTACATCATCAATTCCTCTAACCTTAATTCCTCCCCGGAATTTGCTTGTCCGGTGAAAATCTGCACTGTGGTTAATCTGTTCGATCAATGCATCCTCTGTCAGGTTTTCTTTTTCTTCTTTGTTATGAAGCTCGATCAGTTTATTCATAACCTGACCTTCTTTTAGTGCCCCATGACCAATTGCCGCCAACACAGAGTCCCAATCTTTAAAATTATATTTTTCCATTACGGCTTTTAGCATCTCCGGCTTGGAATACATTGCATAATTATATCCCTTTGCCTTACAATACTGCTGTAATAATTCTTTTCCTTTGCCGATATTTTCTTCTTTAAATTCCTGTTTAAACCATTGGTTAATCTTATTTCTCGCCTGTGCGGATTTTACAATGGACAGCCAGTCACGACTCGGTCCCTTGGAATTTTGTGAGGTTATAATCTCTACCCTGTCGCCGTTTTGCAGCGTATATGTTACCGGAACCTGTCTTCCGTTCACTCTGGCACCTACCATTTTGTTACCCACCGCAGAATGGATACTATAGGCAAAATCAATAGGTATGGAACCTGCCGGAAGATTCTTGACATCACCATTCGGAGTAAAGCAGTAAACCTGCTCTGCAAATAAATCCAAATCCGTCTTAACTGCATTCATAAATTCCTTATTATCCTTAGTATCCCTCTGCCATTCCAGAATCTGTCTTAACCAGCTAAGCTTCTCCTCCTCCTTATCCTGGGAAGACCCGCTTAGATTCTCCTTATATTTCCAATGGGCAGCAATACCATATTCCGCAGTCTTATGCATATCATAAGTACGGATCTGTATCTCAAAAGGCTGTCCGTTCTTACTGATCAGCGTGGTATGAAGAGACTGGTACATATTAGACTTTGGCATTGCAATATAGTCTTTGAACCGTCCCGGAATTGGTGTATATTCCTCGTGAATAATACCCAGTGCCGCATAACAGTCCCTTACACTATCTACAATAATCCGAACCGCAAAGATATCATAAATCTGATCCAGTGTTTTATTCTGGTTCACCATCTTTTTATAAATACTGAAAAAGTGCTTTACACGGCCACTGATGTCTGCCTGAATATCGGCTTCATCAATGCATTCCTTTACATCGTGGACAATATCCTGAATAAAAGCTTCTCTTTCCTCTAATCTTTCATCAATCTCTGTCTTTAATTCCCTGAATTTTTCCGGCTCCAGATATTGCAGGGATAAATCATCCAGTTCCACTTTAATCTTACTGATACCAAGACGGTGTGCAATAGGAGAATAAATATCCATGGTTTCCCTTGCTTTTTCAATCTGCTTCGCTGGAGACTGATATTGCAGGGTCCTCAGATTATGCAGACGGTCTGCCAGCTTAATCAGAATCACACGGATATCTTTTGCCATTGCAAGAAACATCTTTCTTAAATTTTCTGCCTGTAATTCCATTTTATCCTGGGAAAAATTGAGCTGGGTAAGTTTGGTTACACCATCTACCAAAAGCAGTATTTCTGATGAGAACTCTTTTTCTATCTCTTCGTCGGTCATAACGGTATCTTCGATCACATCATGCAGTATCCCGGCTACGATCGTCTCCTTATCCAGTTCCAGCTCTGCCAGAATGATTGCAACACACAATGGGTGCATGATATATGGCTCACCAGATTTGCGCAGCTGTCCCTCATGCGCTTTGTCAGCAATCTCATATGCTTTTTCAATCATGGTGATATCAGTATTGGGATGGTACTCTAACACTTTTTCAATTAAAGTCTCATACAACTCCTGTGGCGGTGTATAATCCTTCGGTGTACTAAGCTCCCTATCCATATTTATAATTCCTGCCATATAGTCACCTTCTTTTCTTTATTCCCGCAGGCAATGAGCCAGACAACCCTGCCGGATATTTGGCGAATGCTGCAAAGGTCAAATTCCACCTTTGCTTGCTGCGGGAAATGTTGACTCCTGCAAACAACGTCTCATGCACCATGTCTTACTCAGACATTCAGCCGCTGCGGGTAATTCACTTATCTCTCGTCTCTAATAATGTATAGTATAGCCTATATTATCACAGAAGTAACTCTTAAATTTACACTATTTATAAATTTTGTAAAATATGCATAAATCTGTGTAATTTTTTATATTTTACAGGTAAATCTTCCTATAATACTTCTCTTACTGTAGCCATAGCATACCGTTTAATCTGTAATTGAATAGTACGATTTCCGTTAAACTCATTCACAGACGGATAATATACCACATTCAGTCGGACATTATTTAACCAGCCGTGTATCATCTTGTCATATTCCTCCTGTCCAAACCATTCAATAATATTATCCGAAAACTCCTGTGCATGGAAATAAATTCCCTCACTGGTGTATCCTTCAACGCTTTCGAACATTATCTTGACAACATTTCTGTCCTTTCCCATAATCTTGGCTGAAAGAACATTCAGATCCTTCTGTGCAAATACCGGTTTTTCATTTCCCTTTCCAAAAGGGGCAAGACCGTCAAGCTCCGCAATTAAATCTTCACTAATATAGGAAATGGGCATTGGTACATCAATTTTAACTTTGGGAATAAAAGCGTCCTCCGTTAAATCGCAAAGCTCATTGAGTCTGTCAGAAAATGCTTCCAGACAATCTGCGGAAAGTGAAAAACCTGCCGCCATGGCATGTCCACCGAACTTCAAGAGCAGATCACTGCATTCCTGCAAAGCTTCAAACATATGATATTCCGGTATGGAACGTCCGGAGCCTTTCAAAACCCCTTCCTCTTCACTGTTTACCAGAACAAATACCGGATGGTGATAGTTTTCCCTGATTCTGCCGGCGATGATTCCCGCCAGGCTCTCATGACAATCCGGAAGATAGATTACAAATATTTTCATGGGAGATGCCGCCTCTAGATACTCTATAGCTCGTTCGCTCTCCCTGAACGTCATTTCCTTCCGTTCTTCATTAATGCTTCTGATCTCCTGTGCTTTGGCAATTGCCGTGTCAGTATCCTGCTCTAACAGTAATTCCAATGATGCAATGGCACTCTCCAGCCTGCCGGATGCATTAATACAGGGACCTAATTTAAACCCGACATGGTAAGTATCAAGCGTGACATCCGATAATTCATTTGCCCTGATCAATGCCCTGAGACCGGTATTCTCGGAATAATTCAGTCTCTCCAAACCTTTTACCACAAAAATTCTGTTTTCATCCTGCAAAGTTACAATATCACAGATTACTGCAATCGCAACAAATTCCAAAAACTGATAAATCTCATCTTTTGGAACCTCTCTTTTTATGTACAATGCCTCAATCAGTTTATATGCCACACCTGCACCGCAAAGGTCGTCAAAAGGATATTTACAGGTTTCCTTCTTAGGATCTAAAATGGCATCTGCCGCTGGTAGTATATACTGCCTGTTCTCTCCTTCTATGATAAAAGGAACCTGATGATGATCCGTCACCACTACAGTGAGCCCTTCCTCTTTGGCCTTTGCCAATGCCGCATTTGCGGCAATTCCGTTATCACAGGTTACAATCGTGTGTATCCCATCCTCTATTGCTTTATTGATAATCTCTTCATTAATGCCATATCCATCTTTTACACGATGGGGTATCACATAATCAACATCTGCACCAATCCGCTTTAATCCCTTATAAAGAATATAATTGGACATAACTCCATCCACGTCATAATCCGAAACGATACGAATAGAATGTCCTTCCTCAATATCATGAATGATAATCCGGACGGCCTGGTTCATATCTTCCATCAGAAACGGATCATGAAGATTATCCAAATCCGGATGTAAAAACGCCTCAAACTGCGATTCCTCCAAGCCTCTGTTTATCAATATTCTTGCCACTACAGGATCGATATGGAATTGTTCACTAAGTGCATCAAAATCCGCTCTCTTTGTGCAGATAACCCAATTCTGTTCTGCCATCACTGCCTCCTAAAGCATGATAGGGACATGGTAAATGCCATGTCCCTATTTTTTTCTAAATCTATTACGCTTTCTTTGCTTTTTTCTTACCTGAACCCGTTTTTGTATTTTTCTCTTTCTTACCTAATTTGGTCTTAAAGAAATACCACAACGGTCCTGTAATACATACGGATGAATAAGCACCACATACGATACCACACATCAGCGTCAGTGCAAATTCCTTAATAGAAGTAACACCCATAATATATAAAATAAATATCATTACAAATGTTGTCAGCGAAGTATAAATCGTTCTGGTAAATGTCTGTGATATGGATGTATTTACGATATTTTCATAGGTTTCTCCCTTACCCTTCATAATTCCCAGATTCTCACGGATACGATCAAAAATGATAATGGTCGCATTAATGGAATAACCCACGATCGTTAACATACATGCAATAAAGGTATTACCTACAGACAATCTTCCGATAGAATAAACTGCAAATACCACCAAAACATCATGAAGCAGTGCAATAACTGCTGCTGCACCAAATTTCACATCACTAAAACGGATTGCAATATATAACAGCATTAATGCGGTTGCGATCAATACGGAAATAATAGCATTTCTCTGCATCTCGCTACTGATAGTTGAACTGATATTTTCCAGATTGAATTCCTCTACCCCAAAATTCGTCTTAAGAGCCTCTTCTACCGCATCACGCTGTGCAACCTGAAGCTCTGATGTTTTAAATACGATTTCATTGGAACTCTTAACATTCTGTACCTGAATATCTGCTGCTGAAATATCTGCTGCTTCTGCAATTACAGGAAGAATCTCACTCTCTGCCTGCTGCAAGTCAAAATATTTATCAAATTCAACAGTCATGGAAGTACCACCCGTAAATTCCAGACTGTAATTCAAAGTCGAGCCGCTTTTACTCTTAAATACTGGTAATGCAATCAATCCCGCTACAATAGCCACAAAGGAAATAATATAGGCAATCCGTGAAAATTTAACATATCCATGAACTGCTGCCTCCTTCTTTGCACCGTAGAATTTAGGATTCTGTAAACCAAGAGTATACACTGCCTTCAACAGATGTTTTGTGATAAACAGTGCCGTAAACATGGATAATGCAATACCAATACCTAAGGTTAATGCAAATCCCTTAATGGAACCGATACCCATAATATATAACACCACAGCTGCAATCAAAGTTGTAATATTACTATCCAGAATAGCGGATAATGCTTTGTTAAATCCTGCATCAATGGCACTCTTGACTGTAGCACCATTTCCCAGTTCTTCTTTGATACGTGTGAAAATAATAACATTTGCGTCCACCGCCATACCGATGGATAACACGATACCTGCAAGACCCGGCAGAGTCAGGCTGGCATTAAATCCATTCAGGCAAAGCAAAGTCAAAACAACATACGCAGCCAAGGCAATTACAGAAACGAAACCCGGTAACAGATAAAGCACAATCATGATAACTGCAATAATCCCCATACCGATTGCGCCGGCCTTTAACGTTGTACTTAAAGCATCCTTACCTAAAGTAGCTCCTACCTCATTGGAACGCAGCTCCTCAAGTGTCAGTGGAAGTGCACCGATTCGGATTGTCTGTGCAAGCCGTTCTGCTTCCTCATCATCCGACATACCGTTAATTACCGCACTGCCACCAGTGATCGCTGTCTGAACTGTCGGTGCAGAAGCAACCTCATTATCATAAATAATATAAATACGCTTGCCCACATTAGCAGTGGTAGCATCTGCAAACTTCTTTGTCCCCTCATCTGAAAACGCCAGCTGTACTACATATTCCTGAATTGTCCCGGAATTATCAATCGCCGCAGAAGCATTTTTTACATCGGAACCGGTAAGTACCGCTTCATATTCCTCTCCGGCAGTAAACTTCTCGTAATTATCCTCATCAAGAAATTCCAGAGCACCCGGTTTACCCAAATCCAGAAGAATCTGGTTGGCATCACTTACACCCGGTATCTCGATACTGATTCTGTCGGAACCTTCCTTGTACACATTACTGTCCGTAGAATACGTATCAGCACGCTGCTGTAATCTCTGGATGGTATCTCTGATATCCTGATCAGAAGGGTTGTCCTCCTTAATCTGATATGTGATACTAACACCACCTGCAAGGTCTAATCCCAAAATAATATTCTCCGCTTTACCGATATGGTGTTTGCCAAGACCCTGTACTGTGGTAAAAGTACCAAGTGCTAACGCTGCGAGAAAAATAATAATCGTCAGCACACTGTTTCTCTTCGCCTTCTTCATTTTTTTACTCTCCTTATCTGCTTTTCACTGTCTTAAGCCAGTGCCGCTTTTATCATAATTGCACATTCTACCCGCTTTCTCTCCAATTCACAGCCCACATCATAAGCATCCAGCAGATTGCCATGAAAATTATAGGAGTTCGCCGCACATCCTCCGCTACAGTAGAATCTTGCAAAACAGTCCTTACATTTATCCTTTGCATACACGTTGCAAAGCTTAAATTCATCTACCAGTTCCTTCTTCTCAATTCCGTCTTCCACATTTCCCAGTCTGAATTCTTCTATTCCTACAAACTGATGACAGGGATACAAATCCCCCCAGGGCGTAACTGCCAGATATTCAGTTCCGGAACCACAACCGGAAAGTCTCTTGTAAAGACATGGACCACCGGTCAAATCTATCATAAAATGGAAAAAGTTGAATCCTTTTCCGACCTTTTCCATCTCCACCATCTCTTTTGCCAATGCATCATATTCCGCAAACAGTCTGGGCAAATCCTCTTCCCTGATAGCATACGGCTGATCATCGGGGGCCACCACCGGCTCTGCGGAAATCTGCTTAAATCCTAAATCTGCCAAATGCAGAACATCTTTAGAAAAATCAAGATTATAATGTGTAAAAGTTCCACGGACATAATAATTGGTCTGATTCCGCATTTCAGCCATTTTTTTAAATTTATCTATGATCAGATCATAGCTTCCCTTGCCATTTCTGGAAGGTCTCATAAAATCATGGATTTCCTTTCTTCCGTCTATACTTAAGACCACATTCGCCATCTCTTTATTAGCAAATTCCATGACTTCATCATCCAGAAGAATCCCATTAGTCGTAAGGGTAAACCGAAATTTCTTATTAAATTCCTGTTCCCTGCTTCTTCCATAAGCCACCAGATCCTTGACTACCTGAAAATTCATCAGAGGTTCTCCACCGAAAAAATCTACTTCCAGATTAACACGGTTCCCAGAATTCGCAATCAGAAAATCCAATGCCTTTTTACCTACCTCATAACTCATTAAGGAACGGTCACCATGATATTCCCCTTCCCCTGCAAAACAGTACTTACAGGCAAGGTTGCAATCATGAGCGATATGCAGACACAAGGCTTTCACAACAGTCTTGCGCTTTTTAAAATCAATAATGGCATCTTTGTAAGTATCTTCTGTAAAAAGCTGACCTGATTCCTTCAAAGCTTCTATCTCATCACATGCCTCTAAAATCTCTTCTTCCGAATACTCGGAAAGTCTTTTTACAATCTCTTCACGATTCAGTTTTTCGTAAAGGGCAATCACATCATAGACCAGATCATCCACTACATGAACCGAACCACTGCAGACATCTAATACGATGTTATACCCATTATTTTTATATTGATGTATCACTTTTACTCCCTCTAAGCTGCGTTAAAACGTCATCTCAAAAACGCAACGAAAGAGGACAGCCCCTAAAGCAGTCCTCTTTATTCCTTTCTCTTACCGGAACTCGATTATTTGTTCTCACAAGTCTGGTTGCCAACAGTACAAGATGTCTTGCAGGCAGACTGACAGGATGTCTGGCACTCGCCGCATCCGCCCTTTTCCATTGTATTCTTCAATGTCTTGTCTGTCAAAGTCTTAATATGTTTCATATCTTATTACCTCACATTTATATTTTATCTTTCACTAATAATTATACAGTATATCACAAGGCTTTTCTTAGGTCAACGCTTAACTTACTTGAGTTTCCGCAGTTTTATCCACACTCCCCTGATTTTACTAGTATCATTATTA
>CAJUFL010000062.1 GCA_910585605.1 uncultured Lachnospiraceae bacterium
CACACGGCTGTTAACCGTGGTGTTGTAGGTTCGAGCCCTACTCGGGGAGTTTAATACTAAAATATGATTTATCTGCATATATATAGTAAAAATGATTAATAATAATTTTATGGCGCCATAGCCAAGTGGTAAGGCAGAGGTCTGCAACACCTTTATCACCAGTTCAAATCTGGTTGGCGCCTCTTAATAAAAAGGATTACACTTTTTGATTAGTCAGAGGGTGTATTTTTTTCTAAAAATTCAAGAATTCTTCTAAATAAATTCCATTGAATTAAGAAATATGAATATCAATGTTGTATAGACACAGATCAAGATATTTAAAAATATATAATTTTTATTATTTAATATAATTATTTCTATAAACAAAATATTAAATCTAAAAAGACAAAATGTTTTTTTCTAGCGCATTGTTAAACTAATTTTAAAATATTGTATTTTAATAAATTGGTATAACTTTTTCACAATAATTTCCATTGATTTTATGCATAATGGTTAAATTGTTATAATGAAAGTTTTCATAATAAGATTTAATTGCATTTTTAATCTACAAAAATGTAAAAATCAATTAAGTTAATAATTAATTGAAAATGAAATTATTATCTATAACAGATTAAGAAAATAAAGTGTTGAAAAGTTATTAAAAAAGACATATAATAAGATAGCTTAATATATTAGTAAAAATATTATAATTGAACTTTAAGAGTAAATATTAAGTCTAACATTAGAGAAAATTAAATTAGGAAGGTAAAAAATGGAGAATAAGATTAGTAGATATGTAATATGTATGATTGCATTAATATTATTAATAACAGTTAAAAGTACAGCAAATGCTAACGGAGAGTATTTGAATAATAATAAGAATAGTGTCGTTCAGGTAATTATGACTTATACCGCATCAGATGGTAAGAGATTAGTTTTACAAAGTGGAAGCGGGGTTGTAATTAACAGTAATACTGTTTTAACCAATTATCATTTGGTGCATATGAATGAAAAAAATTTGAAAAAGGCGAAGGATTATATAGTAAAGAATGGGGGATCTGCTGATTTTTCCGGAGAAGAAGACATGCAGATTGCAATTGTCAAAAAAGATGATGTTTTAATATATGCGGGAATCGCACAGGAAAGTGAAGAAAAAAATTTTGCTATTCTATCGTTAGAGGAAGAAACGGATTGTTCACCGGCAGTTTTAGGAAATAGTGACGTAATTGTAGTTGCAGAAAATGTCATGGCAGTTGGATATCCTTCTACAAAACCATTTAGTAAAGAAGGAGCAAAGTTGTTTAAGAGTACGGATGTAAATCTGGTTGCGGGAGTTGTATCGGAGGTTGAACCTCAGAATATAAAAGTAAGTGGAATTATTTCCAGCGGTAATTCGGGGGGTGCCTTAATTAATGGTAATACTGGTGAAGTAATTGGCATTTTAACATATGATAAAGAAGATGGAAAAAAAGAATGTTTTAGGGCTATTTCAATCAATGAAATTAAATTTCCTTATCTTGAGGGGATTACCTACAGTGATAATAGTGTGGCAGCAACAGAAGAAGTAACGGAAGAAGTGACAGCAGAAATACTGATAGATAAGTCGGCTTTAAGTGAGTGTATAGATAAGGCTTTAAAACTGGATCAGTCTCTTTATAAAAGTGACAGTTATTTAATCTTAATGTCGTGTTTACAACAAGCACAGCAGGTTCAATATGATGAACAGGCAACACAGGCAGAAATAGATGATGCAAAAAAGATTTTACAACAGAGTATGGATAATCTGGAGATGGTGAAAAAAACCAACTGGGTTTTAATCATTGGTATTATAGTTGGGATTGCTGTAGTTGTTGCAGCTATAGTAATCATGATCATAATTTTATGCAAGACAAATAAACAAAAAAAGGAAAATAATAAATTTATGTCTCTTTCTGATAATGAGATTCCTAATTTTAATCAAATGGGATACCCTGCAAGACAGCAGACAACTGCTACACAGGAAGACATAAACAGAGAAACCACCTTATTAAATATGGCAGGGATTCATGAGAATACCAATAATAATGCTACTACAGTATTAAATGCAGCACCACCGCAAATTCAAGCATATCTTATTAGAAAGAAAACAGGAGAAAAGAGGCTTATTGATACAGTAGAATTTACAGTTGGAAAAGACGAGACGAGGGTGAATTATTTTGTTAGTGGCAGTAACACCATTAGCAGGTGTCATATGAAAATTATTAAAAAGGGAATGAATTATTATCTGATGGATTTAGGCTCTACGAATTATACATATCTAAATAATGAACAGATACCAGCAAATCAGGAGAAAGTAATAAAAAGCGGAGATTATATTAAAGCAGCAGATGAGGAGTTTATATTTGAGATTATATAGCAGTGAAGTAGGTAGTATAACAGAATGGGGAAAAGTATGAGATATTTATCCGGTATATATTCAGATATTGGGATTAGTAAAAATGTAAATCAGGATGCAGCATTGATCCGCAAGGCAAAAACAAAAATGGGTGAGGTATTTTTTGCTGTTGTGTGTGATGGAATGGGAGGACTGGAAAAAGGGGAATTGGCAAGTTCAACTGTAATATCGGAAATGTCAAAGTGGTTTGAACAGACTTTTCCGGATTTGTTATATCATGATTTCAATTTTCAAGCAATTAAAAACAGCTGGTTACAAACTGTATCAGAACTGAATAGTATGATTTGTGATTATGGGGAAGAGCACGGCATTTATTTAGGGACTACACTGGCGGCATTATTGTTAGTGGATGATGCATATTATATTTGTAATATAGGAGATTCCAGGGTTTATCATTTAGGGGATCAAATCAGACAGATGACAAGAGATCAGTCATTTGTTCAACAAGAGATCGATATGGGGAGAATGACAGAGGAGGAGGCTTTACATAGCGATCAACGTAATGTGTTATTACAGTGTATTGGAGTGGGGAATTCTGTGATGCCAGATTTTTATACGGGGGAATATGAGGCGTCGTCAACATTTCTTTTGTGTTCAGATGGATTTCGACATGTGATTTCCAATCAGGAAATATGGGAAAATCTCCAACCAGATATATTAACAGATGAAAAGATAATAGAAGAAAAATTAAAATGGCTTGTAGAACTTGTAAAAAGCCGGCAGGAAGAGGATAACATTACGGCTGTACTTGTTCAGGCAATACGGGAGGATGCATGCTAGAAATCGGCACTGTTGTTGATGGAAAATATAAAATATTAAATAAGATTGGGAAGGGTGGAATGAGCACTGTTTATTTGGCAGTAAATGAACGGGCAAATAAACCATGGGCAATTAAAGAAGTCAGAAAAGATGGACAGACAGATTTTGAAGTGATTAAACAAAGTCAGATTGTAGAGACCAAACTGTTAAAAAAGCTTAACCATCCTAATTTACCAAGTATCATTGATGTGATCGATCAAAAAGACATTTTTTTGATTGTTATGGATTATATTGAAGGAAATCCATTAAGCGATGCACTGAAGGAAAAAGGCAGTCTGCCATGTGAAGATGTTATAGAATGGGCAAAGCAGCTCTGTGATGTTTTGGAATATCTTCATACAAGAAAGCCTCCTATTATATATCGCGATATGAAACCGTCTAATGTAATGCTAAAATCAGATGGTTCTGTTATGCTGATAGATTTCGGAATTGCAAGAGAATTTAAAGAACAAAATATAGAAGATACAAGCTGCCTGGGGACCCGTGGTTATGCAGCACCGGAACAGTTTGGAGGTCAGGGGCAGACAGACGCAAGAACGGATATATATTGTTTAGGGGCAACAATTTATCATTTAGTAACAGGGCATAATCCAAGTGACCCACCATATGAGATGTATCCTATCCGTCGTTGGAACCCGTCTTTTTCATCGGGATTAGAGAAAATTATTTTGAAATGCACTCAGAAAAATCCGAATGACCGTTACCAAACATGTGCAGAATTATTATATGCTCTGGAGCATTATGAAGAAGAGGAGGAGGAGTACAAAAAAGTTCAGGAAATAAAATGGTATACCTTTTTATCAACGGCAGTTCTCATGATATTTATGGCATTGGCTACGGTAGGATGCTATATAGGAATGAACAAAAAAGCCTCCAGTACCTATGAAGAGTATTTAAACACAGCATCCATGGCATTGGATATAGATGAAAAATATCAATTTTATGAAAAGGCCATTGAACTGTCTCCCATAAAAGGAGAGGCATATAAAGCATTACTTGAAACAATGCAGGCGGATGGTGTATTTTCGGAATCCGAAAGTCAGCAAATTCGTAAAGTTATGCCTGCTTATATGGAAGACTTAGCGGAAAATACAGAAAGTTATATACAGATCGCTTATGAGTTGGGTATCATGTATTTTTATTATTTTGAAAACTCAGAGGATATACAAAATGCATCAAAATGGTTAAATATTGCCATTGGAAATACGATAGAAGGAATTCAGGAAGAGGATATTGATAAGATTCTTGGAGAAAAAAAAGCATTTCGTGCCCGACATTTGTATGAGATTATCCGGTATTACCGCAGTCTGGATACAGTTAATAGAGAAGGGGATTATGAAGGCAGTTATGCAAAGTTGTGGGAAGATTTGTCGGCTGTTATAACACCGGACTTAGCGGCAGAAGATAATAATGTGACGGCTTTGGTCATGTATAATTTTATGGCAAACCAGCTGGTTTTGCATACACAGGATTACAAAGATGCTGGTGTACTGAAAGAAGATATGGAACGGCAGCTGACATTGGTTAGGGAAGCTATAATGTATGATAAAGAGAACCCATACGAAGAGGAATTACATAACAGACTCCAGGATAATTTAAATCAGGCAGAGAAAATGATACAAATTGCCTTTGAAGAAGTGGAGCAATAATGTTTATACAGGCATGATTTTGGTTTGCAATTGGTTATAGAAACAGATAGGCAGACAGTCAATTTTGTAAAGAAAAATTGGTTACAAGCGATAGGGGAGAGGTAGTATGACTTTAGAGGTTTATCATACATTGTTCATAATATTTTTAGTGATAACAATTATTTTGTTTGTTTTGCTATTTGTATTTTTCTTTGTATTTGATATCCGGAGAATAATCAGTATTAAGACAGGTTGGGCAGTAAAACAAAGTGTAAAGGAATTATATAGGATAAATCAGAAGGAGGATAATGCAAAGAGGAAAAAGTACAAAGCACATTCGGTTTCTTTGTATAAAAAGCAAAATGAAGATGTATCAGGGCAAAAGATAGAAACAGTGGAGGAACAGAAGAAAGGATCGGATACTGCTTTGCAGGAGATGGAAGTACAGCCGATTCAGGTTACTGCAAAACTGGAACAGGAGACGAAGGAAACGGTGCCTTTAAAGATGGTTACAGAATCACAGAGAATACAGAAAAATCCTGATATGGAAGATAAACGTAAGAAAGAGGAGCTTTTTGATATTGTTGAGACAAAAATAGTGATGTTTTCAGATGAAATAATCACGGAGAAGCAAGTGAGAGCGGAAATGTAAACAGAGATTATAAGAATAATGAAGGAGGATTTGGTGATGGAGTTAAGAAAAATAATCAAGAAAAAACTAAATGGTATGATTTTTGTAATAATCATGATAGCTATGCTAAAAGGACAGGTGTTTGCAGTAAGTAGTGAGGATTTGGCAAATCCAGTGAGGGATGTTCCAACGCATTCTATGAAATATGAAAGGAATGAAGAAGGTACTCCACATAAAACGAAATATTGCTATGTGTATTTTGGATCATACCCTCAAAGAGAAGTTAGCGACACTGCTCTTATAAACCAATTACAAAATGCAAAATATGATGTAAATAATGATACCTCTATTAATGGGAAAAAATATAGAAGGATGTCATGGGAGACTATGACATCATCAGGAACCATTTTTGGAAGGAGTAAGGAAGTATGGGATGAGACCAGCTATAATGGCTACCGTTATTATCAGTATGAACCGATTAAGTGGAAGATTCTAAGCAATGATGGAGAAAAATTATTTCTTTTTGTGGACAGCATTTTAGACGTTCAATTTTTTATGAGCGCAGAGTGGGAAAACAGTCCTTTGCGCAGGTGGTTAAATTATGACGGAAAAATGGACCCCCAATTACCTAAAGAGTACAAAAGCAAAGGGTTTATGTGCTTCGCATTTAGTGAAGAGGAACAGAGCAGAATATTGACTACAGATGTGGTTCAAGATGCAAATCCGTACTATACGGCAAGTGATGGCAGCCTGCTGATAGGGGGAAATGATACAGAGGATAAATTATTTTTCTTAAGCTATTCTGAAATTTCAAATGGGGAGTATGGATTTTGTGATACCATAGATGACAGAAAGGGTTTTGAGGACTTAGGGGTTTGCCATTCTGCTGCTTTGTGGGGAACAGATTATGCAACAGCGTTAAAAACTCCTTATAGGGATCGGGTGGTAGATCATTTTTGGTTGAGGACAAGAGGTGAAGCATCAGGTTATTGGATGACATGCGGGGGGCTCAGAGGGGGAATGAGTATGTCCGGATGGCATTATAATGATTTGAATACAAGTGTAGCACCGGCATGTAATGTATCTTTTAAAACTTCAGACTGTATTAAAATCAGTTTTGATACCAATGGGGCGGGAGAAATAGAGAGTCAGATATTATTAGGAAGTAATTATGCCAAAGAACCAGCTGAGCCAAAGAAAACGGGATTTGCTTTTTCAGGCTGGTATATGGATAAAGCATGTACTGTACCATATGAATTTAATAAAAAGATTTCGTCAGATACTATTTTATACGCCAAGTGGAGACCGTATATCAAAGTATCATATCAGACAAATAGCGGGGACATAATACAGGATCAGATTATCGTTGAAGGTAATCCTGCTGAAGAACCGTTAGCACCGATGAAGGAGGGATATGTTTTTACTGGATGGTTTATGGATGAAAAGTGTACGATACCGTATAATTTCGAACAGGGTTTGTCAGCAGACACTATTTTATATGCAGGATGGAAACAGAAGGAGTTAAGCAAAAATGAGACATTTAAGTCAAAAAATGTGACATATAAGGTGGTTTCGTCTTCTGCAAAAACGGTAGAATATTGTAAAGCGTTTAAGACGGGAAGCAAGACGATAAAAAAGGTTACAATACCAGCTACTGTTTCCTGTAAAGGGGTAACTTATAAGGTAACCGTTATCGGAAAAAATGCATTTAAAAACCATAAAAAGCTTGAAAAAGTGACCATCGGGAAAAATATAAAGGAAATTAAGGCAAATGCATTTTATGGATGTAAGAAATTGAATAAAGTTACATTTAAAGGTACATCTGTCAAGACGATCGGGAAAAATGCATTTAAAGGAATATATAAACGGGCGGTATTTAATGTTCCGGCAAAAAAATATAAGGCATATAAAAAGCTTTTAAAGAAGAAAACAGGATATAAAAGTACTATGAGAGTAAAAAAATAATACAGGATAAGGAGAAGGGGATCATGAATAAGAGGTGGTCTAAAAAATACAGGCGTTTTATAGCGTTTTTTATGATAATATGCATGGTTTTTAGTAATTCAGGTGTTATGGCAGCTGTTACAGAAGCAGAAGAGATGAAAATACCTGAAGCAGGACAAAAGGATATCAGCAAAAGTACAGATGTATCGTCAATCACAAAATCTCTAGTGGATTGTGAGCTGGAGTTTGTAGCTGGGTCTGGCAGTGATACAGAGCCGTTAAGTGGATTGAAGGTTACGGTAAAAGATGGAAGTAATACAGTAATGCCTGAAGAATCCGGAAATTATCTCTTAATACCAGAACAGAAATATCAATATATTATATCTGATCAGGGAATGGAGGAAGACTCAAAAGAAGGGACTTTTACGGCACCTCGATATATAGATGAGAATTCTCAAAAAATTACGATACCTGTTGAATTAATAGAGCCGTCATTTACCATAGAGGGCAAGGATTGTACAGAAATTACGCAATTAAAAAAAGACAGCATAATATCATTAGTCTGTACAAATTATAATGAGTTGTACAAAAAAGAGGAATGGAAATACATATTAAGTGAAGATAAAAAAGCAGGGTTGAAAAATGCAATAAGTATTAAATGTACTGGGGATTCTTTTAATATAAATTATGAGTATGGAAAATATAAAAGCACGGTTTTTTCTTCTTCTATTACTACATTTAGCAATTATAAATTAAAAGCATTTTATGATTTAACAGAAAATGACCAGATTGAACTAGTAAACCCCAATTTTGTAATTAGTAAGAAAGATGCTCAATCAGATGAGGATCAAACAATAGATCAAACAGATATGGAACCCGGATCAGAGTATGAAGTATCGGTTTCTGTAAAGGGATTTACAGATGTAAAAGGGGTTTTGATAACACCTAATTCTTATGAACCGGACATTACAATAGAAGCGGGAGAAATGGTGGTCCCCAAAATTACAACAACATCAGAAAAGATGGGTTATTGTGGAGGAGACATATTACTCAATGATGTAAAAATTGATGAAACGGATTGCTATCCTGAGCGTGGTAGTTATTGGGATTGGGATTGGAGATGTGTAAAAGAGGGAGATTCGAATAAAAAGCTGCCAATAATAAAGGAAACAGGCGATAAGATTGGGAAAATTGATTTGAGGAATGCAGAAGATGGGACTTATAAGCTTACCTGTGGCTATAATGATATTAGGAGCAGCAATTTTATAAAGGTAACAGTATCAAGGCTTAAGCTGGATATTGACTTGGGTAAGATGCCTGTTACAGAAAAGATATATGATGATACCCCCCAATTTAAGATAGAGTTATCTATTAAAAATGATCCGGCAATAGTGTTAGATAATAAAAATTCCTACGATATTTCTGATGATGATAAAATAGAAATTACTTGTAATGTAGAGTCCGCTGATGTGGGTAAATATTCAATAATAAAAGATGTCACAGTCAATATTTCTAAAAATGAAGAGAAATATGATATTTCTGCGATAAAAGAAAAACTGGAAGGAAAGGCAGTAAACCTTGGTAGTGAAAAATTAATTATTAATAAGGCCATTATAAAGGTGACAAATCCCAAGATTGTTCTGCAATATAGATCTAATATTATTGATTTGAAAAAAACAAATGAAAACATGGGAGAAGGAAACAATGGATGGGTAGATACAGATTTAAATACCTTATTTGGAAAGGTTATTTTTAATGAAGAAATGAAAGATTATTGTGATTTTGAAAATTTAAATCATACTGAGAATGAGGATGAAATAGTTATAGAAGGTAAAAATGCAAAATACAGTTTTCTAGGCTTACAAATGAATCAAAAAACAAAATATCGAATGCTTCAATGGGAATATACTTCCGAAATTATACAGGATAAGGATATAGCTGGAAAAATTACGCTTAAACAGAAGAAGTATGCTCCGTCGACAGAAGATGTAATTCGTAATAATAAGGAATGGTGTAATGAGAACGATATTACGGCAGAAATTATCAGTTCGGAGTACAAAGATGATGATGCGTATGATACTGTTACATTTATAAAGATGCAAAATATAAAAAATAATGAGGATTTAAAAAAACAGGATATTGCACAAGATAATGGAAAGGCAGGAGCGCCCAAACTGATAATTTCCGGAATTAAAGAGAGAACTTACTATAAAATGATGTTTACAAGAGGGGATCCAGGATGGAAATATTCTTCAGTAGCAGCAATTATTTGTCTTATACCGGAAAACCCTATCGATGAAAATGAAATATTTCCTGAGCCTAATATTATAAATGATAGTGTAGGGAGAGAATACCCTGTTATCACTCTTTTTGTTGATTCTAATCCGGCAGAGATAAATTTCAATGAAGAAGATCTTGAGCGAGATCAAAGTAAAAAGGAAATACTACCTGGAAATTATATGTCAAAAATAGGATTTGAAGTTAATAATATAGGGTTTGCATGGGAATCTATTCATTATTCTTTTTGCAAATTTGATTCTAAAAATAAGATTATTAAAGTGGATGATATCCCTATACCAAAGTTAGAGGATTATGTTTGTATTCCTTTAGAAGAAAATAATAAGTATACAATTGACTGTCCGGATAATGATGGAGATTATGTACTTTATCTGAAGTTAAAGAATACAGATGGAAGAGAGGATGTATATATTTCTAACGGACTATTTGTAGATAATGTGCCACCGGAGATAGAAGCTATATTTAAGACAGGTGAAAATGATATCAAAGAGGGGAAGTTCTATACAAATCAGACAGTAAAAGCGAAGTTTGTGATAAAAGAACCTCATTTGGAGAATGTTAAGGTTACAATAACAGCAGAAGAAAGAGATGGAAAAAAAATAGAAACAATAGATGTAACGTCAATAAAGAATGAACTTGAACAGTATTTAAAAGGAAAAGAACAGACTGCTGAATATGAATTTACGCAAAGTGCTAATTATACAGTTAGGATAGAGGCAGAAGATAGAGTGGGCTTGAAAAAGGAAGAGACTTATCAATTTACGGTTGATAATGAAAAACCGGATAAGGGAGTTGTTTTGGCAGCGGGCAGCTATCACAATATAAAAACAGATAAGAGTAAAGAAACAGGGAAAATTGAACTGATTTTTGAAGAATTGGCTGGTAAATGGGAGAACTTAAAGAATACTATCTTTAACAATTTCAGCCAGGAAGAGATAAAGGTCACTCTGGAAGGAAATGACAGGATTTCTCCATTTTCAATGTATTATTACATTACAGATGCAGTAATGACAGAAGAACAGCTGGATAGTATGGATGATGAAAGCTGGACAGAATATTTCAGGGATGGGGATAAAAACCCGAAAATTACAGTAAACAAAAAGGATATTGTATATGGGAAGATTATGGATCAGGCAGGTAACATTTGTTATTTTTGTTCAGAGGGAATGATTACAGATAATAAGGCACCGGAAGTTAAGATCAGTGTCAATAAAGAAGCGAACAAAAATAATTTTTATCATGATGATATCCCATTTTCAGCATTTATAGAGGATAAAATTGCAGATGGAGGTACGGAAAGTGCTGGTTTGCAGTATGTGTCTTATCGTATTGAAGCAGATGATAAAAATGCGGATTCCAAAGTAATATTAGATTCCAGAGATCATAAAGATTTTACTAAGAAAAATTGTAACATTAAGGAAGGTATTATAAAAGCAGATAAATTCAATAAAAACAATGTCAAATTGTATGTAACGGCAGTAGACAATGCAGGTAACAAGGAAGAAGTTTTGAAAAAGTTCAGCATTGATACAGAGAAACCCGAAATTTCCGTTACATACAATGACGAACAGGGTAACAAATATTACAACCACAAACGAACTGCAACTATTACCATTAAGGAACGTAATCTGGATACAAAGGATGTAAAAATATCTGTTAAAAGTGTACATGGAAATAAGGCATCTATAGGAAAATGGAGTCACAGCTCCAATGTTGGCAAATCGGATGATGCAACCCATACCTGTAAGGTAACATTTTCTGAGGATGATGATTATGAATTTTTAGTGAGTTGTGTTGATATGGCAGGCAATAAAGCAAAAAAGAATTTTTCCGATAAGTTTACATTAGATACTACGGTACCGGTGATTTCTGTAAGCTATAACGGAAGAAATCCGGAGCAAAATGCTTACTATAACGAGGCAATCACTGCCACAATCACCATTAAGGAACATAATTTTAATGCAGGCAAAGTTAATATTCAGACACATACTGCCGGAAGTAGCGACAGTGGTGTGCAGGGGGTGTCTGCGTTTAGCAGTAATGGTGATATTCACACGGCAACGGTTCCGTACAGCACGGACGGGATATATGGTTTGGATGTTACTTATACGGATGAGGCAGGGAATCAGGCAGTTCCCTTTAACGGTAACACATTTACGATCGATATCACAGAACCGGAACTTATAATCTCTAATGTAGAGGATAAATCTGCTAATAAGGATGAGGTGATGCCGATTGTTACCTGTACGGATACAAATTATGATAAAGAGCAGGTATCCATTACTGTGAGAGGTGCAAACAGCGGTGAAGTAGATTTGGGGGATATCGGATATGCGGTTTCTGATATTACAAATGGACAGCAGTTTGTGATGGATTTTCCGAAGACAGAAGAACGGGATGATATCTATATATTGACGGCAAAAATGGCGGATCGGGCAGGGAATGAAAAGGAGAGCAGTATTGAGTTTTCCGTTAACCGTTATGGTTCTGTATACACATTAGGAACAGAAACCGGGGAATGGCTGACAAATGGTGAATGTGCATATATCAAAGAAGGAAAGCCTGTTGTGATCATAGAAACAAATGTGGATGAGGTAGTGGAGCAGAATATTTCGTATACTGCTGGAGGCGTGGATGCGTCTACTATCAGTATTCAGGAGGCTGGTCAGTGTTCAGCAGAGGAAAAAATGAACGGCACCTATTTTGAAGCATCAGAGATAAACGGAGAGAATCAATGGTATCAGTACAGATATGAGATAAATGCAGAGAATTTTGAAAAAGAAGGCAGATATACGATACAAATTGATTCTACGGATAAAGCGGGTAACCATACAAGTAATGTAAGCAACAAGCATATTAACAGTAACCTTCAGGTGCAGTTTGCAGTGGATCAGACTGCGCCAAGTGCAGTGATATCGGGTGCAACAAGCGGAACTGTTTATAACGATGAAGAGCATACAGTGTTAATTGATGTTCAGGATAATCTGGCAATAAACAAGGTAACAGTATACTTAAATGATCAGGAATATGGAACTTATAGTGCAAAGGAAATTGCAGAAATGGAAGACGGTTTCATTCCGATAGTTGTAGGACAATCCTTTACTACGCAGAAAATACAGGTAAAAGCCATAGATATGGCCGGAAATACATTAAGCAGGGACGCAGGTGGAACATATGATAAGGTGTTTGATGATTTTCGAATTATCGTAACCCGAAATTTGTTAGTACGATTCTTCCATACGCCGTGGCTCCTACTGTTAGCACTATTTATCTTAGTCTGCATTACAGGGGGAACGGTTCTTATAATAATGAAGAGGAAAAAAACAAAGCAGGAGACGTGAAAAACCATTTATTATTTTGCAGTTGGTTACAAAAAGATAGTGGAATCAATTGGTCATAAATAACAGATAGGCAGGCAATCAATTTTGCACTGCAAAATTGATTGCAATTAAGGGGATAAAGAATGGATAAAATCATGGAAATTGTATTTTCTAATCTGGCAGTCTGTTGTTATGAAGCAGCTGTTCTGGGATTTTTATTTGTCTATTTTATTAGATTGAAGAAAGAAAAAAAGCGAGTAGTGGAAATGAATACGCTGCAAAAAGAAAAAGCCAGAGAAGAGAAACTGGATCAGATATTAAGAAACAGGCTTTATCAGGGGAATAGTGATAAAGCTTTCCAGAACAATATTCCCTATGAAATCAGCTTTCATGAAGAGGTAGAGAATAATAGGGGAACAAATGAAAATATTGCTGTTCAGATTATCGAGAAGGGGAAGTTGTCAACAAGAAAATATGTAATTTTTATATCAGATATGATAACGATTGGCAGAAGCGGAGATAATGCATTGGTGTTAAATGATTTAAAAATTGCAAAAGAGCAGTGCAGAATATTCTGCCATGAACAATGCTTATACATTCAGACGATGGAGGATACCCATCCGGTACATGTCCGGCGTAAACGTAATGTTATGCAGTTGGGAAAAGATGCTGTTAAGCTTTTGGACAATGATACGATTGAACTGGGAGAAACAACATTGAACATACATTTTATATAAAAAAGGAGTGGGGGCGCATGGTTACCGTTCTATCAGTCTTTACAAGTACGTCCTTTAAAGAGATAAGGTTACCTAATTTGGTAAATACAGACTATTCATTTATCTTGTATAAAAATATATTTCATATTACTGAGGATTTAGAAATTCATTTGGAAAATATTGATGGCAGATGGGCATTTGTAGAAAATCCCCGGTACACGGTATTAAAAGATAATGAAAAATTTGTAGGAAAACCCATAAAGGATCAGGATATTTTTCATATTTATACAGAGGAATCAGAAAATATAACCATCATTGTAAAAGCGGTAAAATATTCAATTTCAGTATTTACAAAATATGCAGTGGGTAATGTCAAAGAGATTACCATCGGTAAGAATGAGGATATGGATATTCGCTATGATTATGAGGGGATGGTATCCAGATTTCATGCAAGAATATACAGAAGTGGTTCGGGAAACTGGATGCTTGAAAATAAAAGTGTAAATGGTATCTATGTAAACTCTGTTCTTGTACAGCAGGAAATCTGTCTTAATTTTGGAGATTTGATCAGTTTTATGGGATTGCATATGATGGTGCTTGGAGATTGTCTTGCAATTGACCAGGCAAATCATCAGATGGAGATTAATGATAAAAAACTGAAACAGATCGATTATGGAGAATCAAAGGGTGACTTGCAGGACAAGGCAGGGGGGCATAAAAAAGAGAATATGATCCTGCTCAGGCGTTCTCCGAGAAATATTGAAAAGATTGATACGGAAAGGGTAGAAATCGAGCAGCCTCCAGAATTAAATAATTCAAAAAAGCAGCCCTTAATCATGACAATCGGTCCGTCTTTTACAATGATGCTTCCGATGCTGATGGGAAGCTTGTTAATGGTTTATGCATCAAAAGCAAGTGGCGGCAATTCCAGCATTTATATGTATTCCGGTCTGGTGATGTCGGGGTCTTCAGCAGTGATCGGAATTGTCTGGGCACTTCTTAGCATCTATTTCCAAAAAAAGGAGGAGAATGAACAAAAACTCCATCGCTTTGAAGCTTACGGTAATTATCTCACAAAACGGACAGAAATGATTAAAGAAAAATATGAGAATAATATCCGTTCATTAAATATCATGTACCAGAGTGCGGAGACTTGTGCGGGTTATGATGAAAACAGTGCCGTACTTTGGAATCGTAATTTCCGCCATCCGGATTTTATGTTTTATCGTCTTGGTACAGGGAATATTCCGTTTCAGGCAGCAATTGATATTCCAAAAGAAAAGTTTAAATTATATGAAGACGGACTTTCCCAAAAGCCTAAATTTATTAAAGAAAACTATAGCACTTTATTTGGTGTTCCAGTAGGGATTGACCTGCATAAGCATCGTCTGGCAGGCATGATCGGAGGGGAAAATTTAACAGGGGCAATAGAAAATATTAAATTGCTGGCTACGCAGATTGCGGCTAATAACTGTTATACAGATGTTAAAATGGTGTTTATTTATGATGGCAAGGCCGCTGCAAATCTGAATAAATGGGATTATATCAAATGGTTTCCCCATGTATGGTCAGAGGATAAAAAGTTAAGATATATTGCGGCAGATAAACAGCAGGCAGGAGATGTATTTTATAGTATGGCAAAGGTCTTCCGGCAGAGAGAAGAAATGGGAAGCGTCAAAAATATGGATATGATACAAAAGCCATATTTTATCATGTTTTTATTAAATCCTGAGATGATAGAGGGAGAGCTGATTTCAAAATATGTTTTTGATACCAGTATGAATTATGGTTTGACCACTGTTATTGTTGCGGATTCATATACCGGACTGCCAAATGAATGCGAATACATTATTCAAAATGACAAGAATTTTCAAGGTGTTTACGATGTTAAGGACAGTCAGGAAGAGAGATTAAAAGTAGAATTTGATAAGGTTTCTGATTCTAAAGTAAACCAGTTTGCAAAAAGACTTTCCAATATATATGTAAAGGAGACGGAATCCGGTGGGGATATTCCTTCTGCCATTACTTTTTTTGAGATGTACGGAGTGCACAAGCTGCAGGAGCTGAATGTTTTAGACCGTTGGAGAAAAAACCGTACATATGACAATATAAAAGGAATGACCGGAGCTAAAGCCGGAGGTGCCCCCAGTTATCTGGATGTTCATGAAAAATATCATGGTCCCCATGGCTTAGTAGCAGGTACCACAGGGTCTGGTAAGAGTGAAACGCTCCAGACATATATGTTGTCGCTGGCGGTTAATTATAGTCCGGATGATATCGGATTTTTCATTATTGATTATAAGGGTGGAGGCATGGCAAATCTGTTTAACGGTCTTCCACATTTGATAGGACAGATTTCCAACTTGTCAGGGAATCAGGTTCACCGGGCGATGGTATCCATTAAAAGTGAAAACAGGAGAAGGCAGAGAATTTTTACGGAAAGTGGTGTTAACAATATTAATCTATATACAAAATTGTATAAAAATAATGAAGTAAGCATCCCTGTATCGCATTTGTTTATCATTATTGATGAGTTTGCGGAATTAAAAAGGGAAGAGCCGGATTTCATGAAAGAACTGGTCAGTGTGGCACAGGTAGGACGAAGCCTGGGTGTACATTTAATTTTGGCTACACAAAAACCAAGCGGAACGGTGGATGATAATATCTGGAGTAATTCAAAGTTCAGATTGTGCCTGCGTGTACAGGACAGACAGGACAGTAACGATATGCTTCATAAACCGGATGCAGCGTATATCACACAGGCAGGGCGTTGTTATCTTCAGGTTGGTAATGATGAAGTGTTTGAGCTGTTCCAGTCAGGATTTAGCGGGGCGGTATATAGCGAAGATAATACAGACAGCAAGACAGATATTGCAAAATTAATTACGCTGAATGGCAGGACGGATATGACAGGCAATTTTGCAAAAATATCCCAGAAAGAAAAAGCACAGGCAGAATGGCTTTCGATTATAGAGGGATATTTATTGGCTGCGTTGGAAAAAGAGCAGATTCTTCTTGAAGAATGTATGAAGGTAAAGTCAAAGCAGCAGGCAGTAATAGACAATATTTATCAGATGTTAGAGGCAGATATGATTGATTATCCCATCAGTGCTTATAATACGGCACGTCTTGAAGATTATATTCATTTATATCACTCTTGCATGGGAACAGAAAATGTGATTTCTTCCATGATTTCCCGTGCGGAGCACAATAATATCAAGCTGCCGCAGGCAAAGGATAAAACGCAGCTGGATGCTGTAAAAGAATATCTTGGAAAGATAGCAAAGGAAAACGGATATACGCATGAACTGCAATTATGGATGCCGGTGCTTCCTACCCAGATGTATTTGGATGAATTTGAAGAGTTTACGGTCTCCCAGTATCAGAATGGCAGGTGGCCGGAAGCAGAAAGTGAATGGAATATTGAAGTAGTTCTGGGATTATATGATGATCCGCAAAACCAGGCACAAATGCCAGTTACAATAAACTTTACAGAGGGTGGGCATCATGCAGTCTGCGGTATGGTGGTCAGTGGCCGCAGTACATCTGTACAAACAATAACTTATGCACTGATTAATAAATATTCGCCGGCATATATCAATATATATGCAATTGATTTCAGCAGTAAAATGATGACTGCGTTTGAAAAAGCACCGCATGTGGGTGGTGTAATGTATGAAGGAGATTATGAGAAAATCTCTAAATTCTTTAATATGATACAGTCTATTTTAGAGGAAAGAAAGAAGCTATTCAGAGGTGGTAATTACAGTCAGTATGTGCAGGTAAATGGTGTTATACTTCCGATGCTTCTTATCATTATAGATAATGTATCAGCATTTAATGAAAAAACAGAAGAAGAATATGTTGATTTTCTTGTCACTTTATCAAAGGAAGGTGTAAGCCATGGTATTTATCTGTTACTTACCGGTTCTGGAATCGGGCCTGCGGATATTCCGTCCCGGGCAGCAGAGAATATTAAAACGTTTATTACTACAGAAATGGCAGATAAATATGCATATGGCGATATCATGCATACAGTGGCATTTGATGTAGTACCGGAGGCAAATATCAAAGGTCGTGGACTTGCATATTATGGAAACCGGATTCTGGAGTATCAGACAGCATTGGCATGTGAAGCAGAGGATGATTATCAGAGGATTAAGAAAATCGGACTGCTTTGTGAAGATATGCGTAATAACTGGACAAAGAAAAAAGCCCGTCCAATACCGGAGATACCGGAAAAGCCGGTTTGGTCTGAGTTTAGTGAATTGGAAGATTATGAACGGGTATTGGAGGACAAGCAGTATCTGCCTGTTGCATATGATGCAGAAAATGCATCCGTCTATAGCATTGATTTAAGTGATACCTATTGTTATATGATTACCGGTCTTGCAAGATCAGGTAAAAAGAATTATATGAAGATTATGATTCAATCAGCGGTAAAAAGAGCCGGAGATGTTTACATATTTGACAGCGAAGCAAAACCTATGAGAATTTTTGAAGAAAAAGAAGAAATACAATATGTGACGGATGAAAAAGGAATTTTTGAATGTTTTTCTAAAGTGATACCGGAATTTAAGAACCGAAGCCAGATAAGAAAGGAAATGCAGGATGAAGATGCAGAAGAATCAGAGATTTTTAAACGTATGTGCGAGGAGCTGCCTATTTATTTCTTTATTTCAGATTTGGAATGGTTCATCAATCTGATTTATAATGCAGAGCTGGATATGCGGGGATTTTTAGAAAATATTCTTGAAAAGGGAAGATTGTTGAATATTTATTTTATTGGCATTATTGGTCTGGAAAATATTTCGACAGTGGATTATCAAAAGATTTATGAAATTTTTGTAAGCTACAAAACAGGAATTCATTTTGGTGGAAATACTGCTGAAAATCGTATTTATAATTTTGATGCGATACCGTATAAAGAACAGTCTATGCTGTTAAAGCCGGGTATTGGATTAATTTCAAGCAGATTAAACGGTGAAATACAAAAGATTATCGTTCCACTTGCTAGGAGGTAAGAGCAATGATTTCGATGCTTATTTATAGTTGTAAGCAGGACGAAATTGAATTATTACAGGAAATCTCAAGGGATATGGTTGCATACTTTTACGATGACCGGATAGAGACTATAGTTGCTAAGTCACCAGAGGATATGGAAAAGCAGCAGATAGGTACTATAGATATTGCTTTTGTTGATATTACGGAACATAGTGGATTACAGACTGCAAAAGATTTGAGAAAGCGTTTTGGCAGAGCAGAGATTATTATTATTTCGGATAATACAGTTTCCCCGATTCTTTATCTGATTCCGGATATCCGGGCTGTTTCATTGCTGTTAAAGCCGCTGCAATACAACGAGATTCAAAAAAGGTTAAAAAGTATATTTTCTTTATTGGAACGGAATAAGGGAGATAAAGAAAAATTTTTTTCCTTTGAGGACAGCAGGGAGCAGAGACATATTCCGTATTCCCAGATTCTGTATTTTGAAGCGAGAAACAAGAGAATTTATGTAAGGCTTTCCAGCAGGGAATATGGAGTATGCGGGACAATGGATACATTGGAAGAACAGCTGCCGGAGAATTTTAAGCGCTGCCATAGAGGCTATATTGTAAACCTGTCATATGTGGATGAAATATGGTATTCCAGGAATTTTATCGTTTTAAAAAATAATATAGAGATTCCGTTGTCACGAAGTTATAAACCGGTGATCAAGGAGGTGGTTAAGAATGGAAAAGGATATTAATTCGGTCTACATTTTAACCCCAGTAGAATTGAATGTAATTGCAGCAGGTAAAAACATTCATGGAATATTTGATTTGGAGGAGGAGTCGTTACAGATAGAAGAAGCGGCGGTTTTTGAGGCACTAAACCATCTTTATGAACAGCAGTTTATATATAATGCATCACAGGGCGGTTTTTATTTAAATGAGGATTTGGAAGAAATGATGACTGCTATTTCGCAGGCACATACAATGCTTTTGATACGCAGTTTTTTGGGGAGAATGCAATCCAAGATCATTTATATAGGAAAAAAACTGATAGCTGTTGAACGAAGAGAAACGGATATGAATGTAATTCGGTTATATGAGATTCCTAAAGAGGAACTGTGTGATTTTCTGGAAGAAGACATCAAAGAAAAGGAAAAGCAATATAAGCAGGTCTTGGATGAAGAGCGTTTAACGGATGTCATAATGGAATATCCTTATATATTGCAAAGTGAGACGATAGATTCCCTGGGGAATATCATTATCATGATAGAAAGAATGAATCTGAAAAATGGTAAAGTAGACTGCCGTATGCTTATAAAACAGGGGCAGGAAGAAAAAAGGCAGGTATGTTTTAAAGAAGGGAAAGAGCAGATGAATTCTTTTAAAAAGGAGACATTTTTAGATATGGTAGTAACCGTGGCAGAGGAGGCATTTTATGATATTAGTTGATGTTTATATTCCTTCGTTGGATGAGACTCTTGATTTTAGAATTGATGAGACGGCAAAGGTAACGAATGTTGTTCAGGAAATCAGTGAAATGATGTGTAAGAAATATAAGACAGAATTGAATGATAAATCAGAAAAATTCTTTTTATGTTCTATGGAACAAGGCATTGTACTAAATGGGGATTCTACATTAGAAGAAAACGGAATTGTAAATGGTTGCAGATTATATATGGTGTAGTCAGGAGGGGTTCTTTTTAGATAAAACTGGTCGTTCGTCGCAAAAACTGGTTATTCGTCGCAAAAATGAAAAATAACAGGAAAGATATGTTATAGTGCATACATTGAAAGAAAAGCAGACAGGCAAGGTGGTTATGATGGATATTTCAATAAACAAAGTGAAAATGGTCATAGACGAATTGCAGGCTGCGGAGATGACGTATAAAAGGCAGTTAGATGCTTTTGAAAGAATTGTCTATGAATATCGGAGTATGGAAAAAGAGGGGAATGATAAGCGTACTTTGAAAAAAATTTCTGATGACTTGAATAGCGAATACCAATCAATGAAGAAATTGAGGAAAGTACTGTCAGAGGTTGTAAGAGAATACGATAATACGGAAAAAGCAATCATAAAAAATATTTCTAATACGTCCGGAAGCAGTCCGGTTTTTAAACGGATTGATATTGAAAAGACACAAGCAATATTAAGAAAGTTTCATATTAATATTATCTGAAGAGGATGGAGGTACAAGTTAGGATGGCAATTACTAAGATTAAGATCAATACGTCAACACTGAAAAGGGATACGGATTCGATTTCTCAGTCATTAAATGACATTAAAAAGAAGATTCAGGCGATGCAGGCAGACGTAAATGCATTAAATGCAATGTGGACAGGCGAAGCAAATGAGGCATTCAATCAGGCATTTCAGGATGATATTACGGATTTAGGGTTAATCTGCGATAATATTCAAAGCGTAATTGATTATGAAAAGAATGCCAAGAAAGAATATGACGCATGTGAACAGAAAGTATCTGATTTGATTGATAGTATTACGATTTAGTCCAGCTAATAAATGTCAATAGCAAAAATGAAAAAAGTTGAAATTTAT
>CAJUFL010000063.1 GCA_910585605.1 uncultured Lachnospiraceae bacterium
TTTTCTTGATTTTTCGGGCATAGAGGCAACTTTTTGATGTGGGAAGTTTGAGTAAATTATCAAATGATTATAAAATAAAGGAAGACGTTGAAGTTGTAGGAAAAAAATTTGCTTCTGGTACATACATATGGAATATGTTCAAAAATGACAAATTTTATTCTAAACTTCTGGAAGAACTTGATGAATATTTAGATTTCATCAATGTTGTTATAAGTACGGAAACTGGTGGAGATGACCAGTTCAAAAAGTATTTTTATGAAGAATCAGGAAAGCTTGTTGATGAAACTAGGATATTGAATGCACATACTATTTTAAATTCAATCCTCCGTAATGATGATATGATTCCTAAAATGCTGGTAATGAAGTATTTTTTAGAAGTACTAAAGCCTGAAACTGTAAAAAATGCAAGGTATAGAATTATTAGTAGTATTAATATTATAGCAACTGTTTTCACGTTAAGCACAAAGAGAAAGGGATCTGAAATAATAGCTAGTAAACTTCTTCTAGAGGATTGGCAAAAAGGTGTTCGTGAGTATGCAAAAAAAATAATTCAGGATATTCCAAGTGAAATAGGTTTTAGCAAGGTTATTAGAGAAAATGGTAAAATAACAAAAGAGAGTGGATTGCATGCGGCTCGTAGATATTATTCCATGGTGGATGCTTGTTCAAGCACATCAGGGAGTGTAAACGAGGAGATATTTAAAAACGAGAATATTACTAGTGGCGATAAAAATATGGAACATTTTCTTATAAATCGAGAGTATAGCTACACATTATTCTTGGAAGATGGCAAGACGGTTGATATTGAGATTAATTTGCCAAAAAAACATAAGAAGTATATATCTACCATTGCAAACTATATAATAATGGATAGCCAATTAAATAAACAACTAAAAAATAGACCTGTCTATGAAAAAATAGATATGATGGAAGATTTTATAAGTGAAATGGGAATAAAAACGGTAATTCCGAGTGCTGAGAGTCAAAAGCATTATTATCTCATTAAGAAATACTTTTATGATGAAAGCAAGTATCCTAAGAAACGCTTAAATGATGCACCTACGAAAGTAAAAAAGAAAAAAATATTAAGAGAGTATTATCAAACTTATTTTGAAGATGAGTTTGCTTATCTTTCAGAAAGTCTGAAAGATCCAGATATGGTTTTTTCGGCAGAAATTGAATATGAATTGAAGAAAAAAGGATTCGAGGTAGAAGAAGATAGTTTTGTTATAGAACTTGATAATGTATTTGCAAATGTTACTGCAGAAATAGATAAAAAGAATAGAAAGATAGTAATGTCGGCGGAATTGTTCAACCCTGCGACAGAGGATGAAGATGGTCAGGAGATATACCATACTCTTATTGAACAAGTCGAGAAAGAATTTACAGCAAGATTTGGAAAAGAACCCGAATTGCAATTAAGTTCTGATTACTGTGAAGGCTGTCCTGACGAAAGTGTGTCATTTTTATATGCTTTTGAGCCAGACATTCAGAATGTAGATGATTTTATCGAAGAACTGGATAATATCTCAAAAATTGTAACTGGTGAATAATCCACTATTCTCCCAAACGTTTATTTTATGAGATAACCGAAGTAACTGAAAGTGCTATAGATTTTTGTAAATTCTTAGCTCACTGTTTGAATGCGTTTGCTATATCTCATTTTGTATTACGGGAATGTAACACTTCAAAATACTGATTGGATTTGGATGCAAAGGTTATAAATCCAAATAAGACGTAATGACAGATGGGTGGTATACACTATAGGCAATGATTATCAATCCCTCTAGCGTAGGGTAGTTGCAAAATATACAATCTTGGGGCTGCACCCTAGAACCCTTGTAGAATCACGATTTAGAGATGGTTTGAAGGGCAATCATCCCTAACCCACAATTTTGTAATTACCTACAAAACGGCTTTGCAACTTTCTACATTAGAGTTTCGTATGTGTATATTCTGACCAGCAAAGGGATATACACATATGTAAGTATAAATTATTTCTGAATATGCTGAGATACTTCGTACTAGTGCTAAGTGTTAAGAAGTAAAAAATCAGGCATATTATTCAGAACTATGATATCGTAGCGGATTGATAGTTGAGTATGATAGAGAGTTTGAAGCTTTAAGTTATCCTACCACTTTTCCGTATACAAGAAATACGTCCTCTTCTTTTATTTCTCTGGGCTGGTATTTTCTATGATTTAAGGAAATAAGGAATGTTTTACCGTCGTGGTATTCCAGTTTCTTTATAAAACCTTCTCCATCATGGTAAAAGATGCCGATTTCTCCATCCTCAAGTTCATTCTGTGCATGTACCCATACGGTCTGACCATTGACGAATTGAGGTTCCATACTGTCGCCGGATATGGTAACACCAAAGTCTGCATTTTCAGGCACTTCGTTTCCGACCTCGATCTCATCATAGGCATCACTGTCAAGATATGCACCGTTACCTGCAGAAACAGGGAGATGGAATAGTTTCATAGCTCGTTTGACCGGAAGCAGTATGATCTCTGCAGGTTCTTTTTTATACAGACCACTTGCACGAAGGATATCAGCATATTCAGAAACCCTCTTTTGTCCGGATTCGTTTAGATCCGAAAGTAAAGATGGTACATTGTTCCTATCAAATGCTGCTCTGATATCAGAAATTTCCAGTATGTCACATAGTATCAGAAGCAGCTCGCCGGATATCCGTATCCTGCCAGATTCCCAGTTGTAGACCATCTGGTTCGTTACATTGTAGCCCTTATCCTTAAAAGCGTTGGAAACCTCAACCTGTGACATATTGCGTTCTGTTCGTAATTTCTGTATATATTCGTTTAAGTTTCTCATGGGTATCCCCTTTCTAATGGTTCAGAAATATCCATATTGAATATTCTGAAAATTTATGTGCTTTTATATGCCACATTATACTATGTAAAGTATGGGAAATCAAGGATGTTTTATTGAAAAATATTCGATATGGATAAAATGTGCAAAATATTTCACTTGAAATATTCAAAATAATGATTTATAATCATCATACAGTCGAACGTATATTCGCGCCAGCGGTGTGTGATTTATACACGGATATTATTGTAGGCTGATTTATTGTTAGTATAGTAGTAACTGTGTCTGGCACTTTGCCGGGAGTGCGACGGAACTCAGACACGAGGAAAAAGGACTTGCGAGGTGACTTTCCCTTTCCTAAGCGGGTACAAACATTAAAGAGATTTGTATTGCAGAGGTGAAATAATTGAATAATACTGTGATTAGAAAGAGAGATATTTACGATGGAAGTTTGAGAAAAGTTGACCAAGAGAAAATATATCAGGTCGGGAGAAGCGGAGAACATAAGGCAGATATAACGATTCGTTGTAAACGCTGTAACCAGTTCTTGCTAGGTTATGATCTGGTACACGATGATGATAGGCGTATTTTAGAAAGAGTTACATTGCCTCCATGCAGGTGCAAGAGGGTTCTTACGCTTATGAAATATACGGAGGGTATCCTTCGTAAACAGGCGGTGGATAACATCGTCAGGATATAATAACTATGAAAATTGAATTAGGGCACTACCTGTAAGGGCGGTATCCGGATATTCTGATTAGTGGAGACGGATATTGAGCACCAGAGACGCAGGAGAACAGTTCAGTACAAGGATACTGGCGTTTCTCAGCGTGTAGGGTGCTCTTTTTGTGTGTTTGTGTAGATGAAAATCCTGTTCTTTTCTGGCTGTTCCAGGCCCGGAAAGGACAAAGATTATGAAAAAAGATGTAGTAGCACAGAAAGATGTAAGACAGTTTACAGAGGAAGAATGGAGAGCGATGGGGACACGGATTCGTGAGGCTCGTGAAAAATTGGGCATGAAGCAGATTGATCTGGCAACATTTCTTGCGATTGGGAAAAATCAGATGTACCGGATTGAGAGTGGTCTGACACCATGCAAAACAGAATATCTTTTTGAAATTTCACAGATTTTGGGCGTTTCTCTTGATTATCTGTATTTTGGTGAGAATGAGTGCAGCGAAGTTGGGGAGATCGTGGAGATGTGCAGAGGTAAGGGAATGAAGGAGATTCGTAAAGCAGCAGATATTTTGAGGGCGTTTTTTGAGTAGCAAGAATGGTAGTCTCATGTGTCTAAGCAATCCTCCGTCTCGTGGACAGCATCAAAAGAGGGTTTGCCCATGCACTGCATTCCAATGTATGTCAGTATGATGTCACCGTTCTTGATCTAGTGCTGTGGACTGTAAAATAACATATAAATGCCGAAATTATATGGGGTTACACAAAATAATTTGTGGTAAGGCTCACGGATTCAGGATGAACAATAGTTTGTAATGTTAATCAATTTGTTTTACAGTGGTTCTTCGCTGTCTAATTTATGTACCAAATAGCGTGGTATGGCTCCGGTATACCCTTTTACGTTATAAAATAAACAGTCATTTGTTAGAATATTAGGATGAAGATAAGGACTGCTAAATGGTGATTTATCGGTAGTTATGTCATACATATATAATTTGTCAGAGACAGGATCAGACAAATATATACGTTGAAGGCAAGGGTTAAAATACAGTGGAACATTATGTCCTATGTTTATCTTTTTGCTGATATTATTGATAAAATCATAATAGTATAATTGATTGTTTTGTGATACTATTCCATGTTCATAATTTGCGTTACAGATTATTTGAAAATCTATGGGACGTAATCTTAGGTACTCAGAATCATTTTGGACATCTGGCACAGATAAATATACTAAGCTCCAATCATTTAAATCCTTTTTGAAAAAATTAAAATCAGAGTCAGATTCTTGGACATATTCTATGGTTGTATTGCTGATATCACATGCTTTGATTAAACATAGACTGGATAGCTTTGGTTGCTTTACATATATTGGTGTATCTATATCTTTTAACTCTATGGAAGGAATATAGTATTTGGAAATAACTTCAGCTTTTCTCATATCATTAACAGTCATTTCAATTATAGTGCCAAGGAATGCTTTGTCCCTGATGTTATGGCTCTCAGAAAATACAGCATAAAACAGTTTATCTTTAACAAATATTTCAACCGGGAAATTATAATCTACTGAAAAAAGAGGTAACGTGTCAGTTATCTTCTTATCTAAAACAGACACAATATATATTTCTGTTTTAGTGAAAATAACGATATATTGGTCTTCACAAATAAAATAAAGAAGCCTAATAGAAGAAAAAGTATTTGGTAGAGTATAAGTGTATCCCTCTATTATATCAAAAAAATGTAATTGCATTTCCTCAGATAAAAGATAACTATGATGAGGACTTGTTGCAAGACATAGTAAATGCTGATCTTCTGAATATGCACTCGTTATAATGTGCCTTTCTGGACATAAATTGTAGCAAAATATATGCTTCATATTATATGAATTTAAAGCAATTAGAGTGCCGTTACTATATAATGTAAATAATATTTGTTGCGCATCATCCATAAAAGTATTTGTAATACAACAGTTATCATTTAGGCATAGAAGGTTTTCTTGACCGGAATATAAATTAGTCACTCTAAACGAGATATTACTGTCTGTAAATTGAAATAATCTATAGTTAGGCGTGCAAGTTATCTTTTCACAAAATGAATTGGAGCCTATAATAAATTCCTGAATTATTTTTTCTTCTTGCAAGTCAAAAAGATAAACATTTGAATCGTCAAACAATGTTAGAATATCCTCTTTGGAGCATAATTTTATTGAGTAGTTAATATAATGTGGAATTTGGCATATTGTTTTAAAAAGCATATCGTTATTAGTAATATAGTATATAAATAAATCATTTTGGTTATGGATAACGATTTTTTTCAGATCTTTTGATATTGCAACATGAGTATGAATGATATCATCTCCCAGTGATACATTCAAAACCAGTGTAGTAATTTCATCTGGGGTACAATCTAATTGGAGTGGTGATAATTCCAGTGTAACCAGATCATATATGAAAAAATTAATATGCCGTTCACCCGATTGCTTAATATTCTCAATATTAGAGAGATCGGTCATATCTTCAACTTGTTGTAATGCATATTCCGGACCTTTGTATACTTTATTGGAAATAGTGTGAATATAGGGTGGAAATACATCTGATTCAATATATAAAATTTTGTTATTGGCAAGCAAAAGAACTTCTTTAGTGGCTAAATTGTAATATCTGTCTTGTAAATCGGCTGATAAATATTGAGTTTTAAGTCTTTGAGTAAAATCTGTATTTACAGGAATTTTTTCAGTTGCCAATGGTTCTTCAAAAGTGTAGCGATATAAAACAGATTTATCAGAAATTCCAATCAATTTATCACAAGATTTATCATAACCAAAATAAATAAATCTTTCTATTTCAGGGTTTTCGGTAAAATAGTAACTATCACATGATGTGACAGTATTAAAAGTCCATGCACAAGAAATGGAATGATTTTCATCAATATTTGTAAAAAGCATGAAGTTACGGCTTGGATAAAAATAAAAATCCTTTATTTTCTCATAAAATGAACCACCGGTTGCTTTTGCTGTAAATATACATTTTTGATTTGCTATATTCCAAATCTTTATCACTTGATTAACAGAAATGCTTGCTATGTAACGTTCATCATCTGAAAGAGTCCATTTCTTAACAGCCTCAGTATGTTCTTCAGATGCGAAGGTGCTTTGACTTATTATGGAATTTGCAAAGGTGCTACTTCTCCGAAAATATGGATTATGAAAATTTTTAGTAGAGAGTCTGCATTCGCTTAAATTCAAGTATGAAAAATCATACATGGATAGATCACCTTTTTGGGTATGGGAGAGGGTATTGATAAGATTTGATAATGCAAAATGGGTTGATACAATGGCATTATTATTGCATACTTTAAAAAGTTTAAGTGTTTCATATATTATATCAGTTGAATGATATTCACTGGAAGCGTTAATTATTTCACAAATTAATTCGATTCTATTGTTAGTCCAATTAGTATTTCCCCAAGTGAAATCTATCGAATTTAACTTGTTAGGGGACTGTTGTGCAGCTAGTGTTAAATAATGAATTTCCTTAATGCAATATAAAGCAGCAAAATAATCCCTGATATACTGATGGCAAAAATATATTCTTTTATCTGCATCAATTGAAAGAATGCTTAAGCAATCACTAAGTAATAGCATGATATCATCAGTGTCAATTGATGAAAAAAGGCTAACAACCTTTTTTAAACTGTATGGATGTTTTGAGTATTGTGATAGGGTTATTGACTTCAAGGGAATATATTTAACAATTTCAACTCGCAATTTGTCTATTATAACTTCCAATTCATCTAAAGAAATATTAAAAATTTCATTTTCGGACATATAAAAACCAACTTCTGGTAAAAGAAAATCTAAAAGAAAATTAATAATAACACTCGTTTTAGTATTTGTTTTAATGGAGGTATTTGTTTTCTCAGTGTAAAGTGCGTTGGTGCCATTATAGTAGTGAAAAAGTATTTCGCCACGTGTCTGAGGAAGATATCCATCAAAACTCTCTGTATATGTGAACATTTTTAAAAACAATGGAATCTGTAAATATTGGAGAAGAGTGTCATTCTCGCATATTTCGACAAGTCTGTTTCCTGAGAAATTTTCTTTTAAATAAGAAATCACATCTGATTTTTTTATTCCATCAGCTCTAACGAGAGTAAAATCAGAAACATTGATTCCGTATAGATCACTTTCCCGGCTTGTCAATATAATTCGAAGATTTGATAGATGAAGGAGAGTGTTTATCTCATTTGCAATCGAAAATCTGATTTCTCCCATATCCATTGCAGTAATTTCATTAAAACCATCTAGCAATAGTGTGTAAGAAGGAGTGTCATCAGTATTCTCAATGGAAAATTCGTCTATAAGATCTTTGTAACTCTCAACTGGATGTCCATTAAGAGCAAATCCAATGTTATACATAATATTATTAAGAATAATGTGTTCATGGTCTACATTGGTTGAACAGTCAGAGAGGCGAACATAAAGCGGAATTGATGTATAACTATGGGTTTTGTGATACTTATGTAGGTGAGAAAATAATATTGTGGTTTTTCCGATTCCTCCTTCACCAATTATAAGTAGATTTTCATTTGAAGACATAAAGCTCTCTAAAGGAATAGATTTGTTTGAGGAGGTTGCAACTATTGAAAAACTATTGGTTAACAAAAAAATATCTTGAGAAAGTGTATATGTAAACCCGTTTGACAGTAGATGCGGGTTAATATCAAAATTGGTATATTTATTATATAGAAACAAACTGGTTTTTCTTAAATCTTCTGCAACTATATCATTAGATATGTTGCTGGTGGCAAGGACAGTATGGTAATCTTTGAAAGGATTATAATCTTTATCGTGCTTGTACTGTTTGCTTTTATCTGAAGTAGAGACAGTTTTGATTAACATATAAGAGATTACAAATGCAAGATCATCGCGATGGGCACATAATTCTTCATAATCATGACGCTCAAAAAACAACTGCTCTTTGCTTATAAGAAACAGCAGCTTTGATGATAGCTCTTTGGGATTGTTAATTGCTGGGATAAGAGAATAACTTAGCGCATCTCTTATAGGTAATAATTGCTCAAGTGTAGCATGATTGCGGATTTTTTCATTAAAAGCCTTTTTCTTTCGCAATATATCTGAAACTTCATCTTTAGGGGATTTAATTTCGTGTTCCGTATCTTCATATAAGTAATCTAACAAAAGTAAAAATAAATTTTCATTATTTAGGCTTGTGCTTTCCTTTATAAGATTAAAAAACAAAGTGAAATCTATAAAGTTTGGATTTTGGCTCATATATGGTTACCTCCGAAAGTTTTCCGACACACCTCCGAAACGGATTTATTTATTTGAATTATTATGTTTATAGTGCAAGGGTGTGCTTTGCTAATTATAGCATAATTTTTGGACTTTATAAAGTGATAGAGATTAATATTGTGATTTTAATAATATTCTTGCACAGATAAAATCAACCAAAATCACTAAATGGTATTCATTCATCCATGGATAAGAATAAAAGTCGTCCTACAAAGTCGATTTTTTCGGAAAAGTCTACTTGGCACGATGACGATTATGAGCAAGGATGCGATATCATTAGTTATGGAGAATCAAGTTGTTTCCTGATTCAGTTTTTCTAATATTATTAGAAAAGTTGCATGAGAAAATAACCATTTTCTCAAAGAAACTATTAACAAGGATTGTGCGAGAGCACATTTGCCGGTAAATGGGGCTGATCACCCTGATCCTTTCAAATCATGAAAGGATGATAAGAAATGCTAAAAGAGATTAAAGAAATCGACACAAATATGATGCTGACAATGGGAGAACGAATCCGTGAAGCGAGAATTAGCAAGAATCTTCAATCAAAGGAGATGGCGATTATTCTCGATATGTCAAAGGATAACTATTCCCGGATTGAGAACGGACAGCAGCTTTGTACAACGAAAAATTTGTACAAGATTGCTCAGGTGCTTGAAGTTTCGTTGGATTACCTTCTGTTTTCAACAGAAGAAGATGGGTATGCCGCAGAAGTGCGTATGCTGTTTAAGGGAAAAGGATTGGACAAGATTCGTAAGGCAATAGCCATTCTAAAAACATTTTTTGAGTAGCCACTAAATGAGAAGCAGGGCATGATGTGGCTACTGTCCAGAAATAATAGGTATCTCAGGTCGACATGCAGCATTCACTTTCGTTTATGGTAAATATGTCGAACGAATTGTGGGCAACACAGAGCCATATCATGCTTACGCTTCTTTGCATTTTAATTATATAAGGAGAGAAGCTGATGAAAGTTAAAGAGAAGAAACTTTATAAAAAAAGCTTAGAACTTCGTCAAGGGGATGTAATACTTGTAAACTACGGAAAGTTCAATGCTGGATGCAGGACCAGTGGAATCAGACCGTCAGTTGTGGTAAGTAATGATGCAGCCTTGAAGGAAGAGAATCTGGTTAATGTGATTCCTTTATATAGAAAACCGTCAAAAGCATTTCAGGCAGAGGATATTCTGATTAGACCAGTCGATTGCAGGGGACTTAGGTATGAAGAATATGCCCAGCCAATGCAGATGCAGATATTGCAAAGGTTCAGGATTATTAAAAGGATTGGTCACATAAAGAATGATTCTATTCTGTGTGAAATAGCAAATGCCATATGGAATTCGATCAATAAAGAAATTTGATGTGGAGGAGAAATGGATTATGAAGATAAATAATAAATTAGGTGCAGAATATAAAAGTGTACAGGGAAATGATGTTGGAGACAGCAATGTTGCCATGAATTATCCATCATATAGTCGGTGGGATATTGTTATGGCTGAATTTGGTCAGGATTATAATGGTTGCGTGATCCGTGGCTATAGACCGGCGGTTGTGTTTAGTCTTGATGCATATAATGAGAGTTCTCCTATTATGATACTGATACCTCTTACAAAGAGGTTAAAAGGTGTAGACAGAGATTATCATGTTTTTGTTGATAAAAACGAATGCAAGGGCTATGATTCGTCGGGAATAGCACTTATCGAGCAGATGAGGCCGATGGATCGCAGATTCGTCAATAGGAAAATCGGTGAGGTTGTTGATGTACATATGCATGCCAAGATAGAAGGCGCAGTCATAGAGTTTTTGGGGTTGCGTTCAGATTAGGGGGAGTGCTTATGGAGGAACAATCCTTGTCGGAATATGAGGAATGCCTCGATGAACAGTCACGTCGTAATCTGAATAAGTTTGCACGATTTATGGCAAAGATGGTAGATAAATATGGCGAGGCGGTTCTTCAGAATCTGGATGAGAACAGAGAAATGGATGAAGATTAGTAAAAAATGCGTTGATATTTAATTTATCGACGCATTTTCTCTTGCAATATAAAATACATTGTGTTAATATAATATTGTGAAACGATAAAATAACGGGCAACAAACTGAGGAGGCAGTATGGAAAAGAAAAATTGTTATATATACACGAGAGTTTCCACGTCTGCTCAAGTAGAAGGATACAGTTTGGATGCACAGTTGGAGTCTCTTAGAAAATATGCGGATTATAGAAATTTTGAGATCAAGGGTGAGTATTGTGATGCGGGTGTATCTGGTGGCAGTATTGTCGGCAGACATGCCTTTCAAAATATGATTGCGGATATCGTAGAACAAAAAGATAATATTGCTTTTGTATTGGTGTTTAAGCTTTCAAGATTTGGACGGAACAGTGCAGATGTTCTTAAATATATGCAATTGCTGATAGATTACGATATTGACTTAATTTCTGTAAACGAGTCTATTGATAGCTCGACGCAAAGCGGTAAGATGATGTTGACTATTATGTCTGCCGTTGCCGAGATTGAAAAGGAGAATATAAGATGCCAGTTTATGGCAGGCAAACAGCAAAAAATCATGAATGGCGGTTGGCGTGGCGGACCAGTACCTTATGGGTATCGCACGATCAATAAAGAATTAGTAGTGGAAAAAAGTGAAGCAGAGATTGTTTCTTTGATATACAATTTGTATTCCAAAGAGGATGCAAGTCTCAGAGGAGTATGTGATTATCTTGATAGACATGGATATCAGCGGGAATATAGGGGTAAAATGACGCATTTTAATGACAGGTTTATTGCAGCTATGCTAGACAATCCAATCTACTGTGGAAAGTATATACATAATAAACGAGCAAAAGTTAATAAAGAAATCTGTTATATAGACGGGATTCATGAGCCTATCGTATCTGCTGAATTATGGGACTGTGTGCATGAAAAAAGGAAGCAATGCATTAAGTGTGAAAAGGTTTGGGACAAGGACAGAGTATCATTGCTTACGGGGGTGGTGAAGTGCCCTGTATGCGGTGATGGGATGGTTCATGTGGTAAGTAGATCCGTGAATAAAAACCATGGAGGTATGTACAAGCCTGTTCATGGATATGTATGTCCCAATAAAGGTAAGCACAGATATAAGATTTGTCCATTTAGTAGAAGCTATAATCAAGAAAAGGTTGATGCAGCCGTGTATGAACTGATAGGCAGGATTGGGACATTATCATCCTTCAACAAAATGCTGGAAAAGGAATTTGACAATGATGAATTGAAGCGTTATCAGGAAGAGTTAAAAGATATTAGAAAGCAGATATATTGCAAAGAGAGTGAAAAGTCCCGGATTGGAATTAAATTGGATAATCTTGATGTGCTTGATGATGACTATATTAGTAAATATGAAGAGTTTGAAAATGAGATTGACAGCATATATGATGATCTGACGGAACTGGAAAATCTGATGGATACTATAACCGATAAGATCTCCAGATTGGAGAAAGGTGCAATGGCGGAAGAGCATATAAGAAAGATACTAGCCAATTTTCAAAATCTCTTCGATAAAATGGATTGTCATGAAAAAAAGGAGTTTTATCAAAATCTTATCGAGAGGATTGATGTATTTCCTGATAAAAGGGAAGACAGAAGGATTATAAAGAGTATTACATTCAAGTTTCCTATTGTATATAACAATAAAGGGAAAAAGGAAGTGGGTAAAAACGGCAGATTTGTTTACAAGCTAGATTGTGCTAAAATTGGGATGACCAAGGCAGAAAGCCATGCTTCATATGCTATGATAAAGGAATATGTGATGGAAAAGTATGGATTAAAGATTCACAGTCTTTATATAGCACAAATAAAAAGAAAGTTTGGTTTGATTGAGCGACAGAACTATAATATTTCTAAAAAAGAGAGTCAAAGAGTGCCAACATGCCCTAAAGATAAAGAGAAGTGCATTGTGGCAGCACTAAAGCATTTTAAGGAAATATCATGATGGATTTTCGGTTTATAGTGCAGAGAGGAGAGTGTAGTGGTGAGAAAAGCCAGATGTTACATATATATAAGAGTGTCTACCAATATGCAAGTAGATGGTTATAGTTTGGATGCACAGCGGGATAGAATTACAAAGTTTGCTGAGTATCAGAACATGGAGATTGTACACGAGTATTGTGATGCAGGTAAATCCGGAAAAAGTGTATCAGGCAGACCGGAATTTCAAAAGATGCTGGATGATATTTCATACAACACAGATAATATTGATTATGTGCTTGTATTCAAATTATCACGATTTGGACGCAATGCGGCAGATGTGCTGAACTCCTTACAATTTATTCAGGATTATGGTGTCAATTTAATCTGCGTGGAGGATGGCATAGATTCATCGAAAGACTCCGGTAAGTTGACGATTACAGTATTATCCGCTGTTGCAGAGATAGAGCGTGAGAATATTCTAATTCAGACTATGGAGGGAAGACGGCAGAAGGCCAGGGAAGGTAAATGGAATGGTGGAATCGCTCCATATGGATATAAGCTGGACAGCGAGAATGATACAATAGTCATAGATCCTGAGACATCAACTGTTGTCAAACAGATATATAAAATGTATGTTGATGATGATATGGGTTTGGTAGAGATTGCAGATTACTTAAACAATCATGGATATAAGAAGAAAAAACATCGTCCGAGAGATTTAGATTATTTTACTTCTAATTTTATCCGCACTGTGGTTGATAATCCGGTATATATAGGTAAAATATCTTATGGTCGGAACAAGACAGAGAAAGTCAAGGGGACAAGAGATGAATACCGAAGGGTAAGGACAAATGATTATATGCTGACGGAAGGTCTTCATGAGGCAATAATAGATGAGGATTTGTGGGAAGGTGCACAGGCAAAAAACAGAAGAGTAGCTACAAGATTAAAGAAAAAGCATAGCTTAGATCATGAACATCTTCTTTCTGGATTGATTAAATGCCCGGTATGTGGAGGTACAATTACTGGGACAACAGCAAAGCGGAAAAATAAAAAGACAGGTGAATACACATATGATTACTACTACCGATGTCATAATAGAAAACGCTTAGAAGATGGACGGTATTGTGATTTTAAAACATCATATAGGGAAGAACTGTTTGATAAAGAAGTCTTTGATGTAATAAAAAGTTTTGTGTCCAGCGAAGGGTGTCACAGGGAGATAATGAAACACTTGGATGATAATGTAGATGTTTCGGGGCTTGAGGTGGAGCGAACGCAACTGAAAAACCAACTAAAGCAGGTAGTCGGTGCTAAAGATAAGCTGCAGGAGAGAATGGACAACCTGAGTGTGGAGGATAAACATTATGATAGAAAATATGAAGACATGAGTATCCGCTGGTCGAATCTTTATGATAAGATCAATAATATAGAAGAGAATATACGGGTTATAAGCAGAAGAATCAGTCAAATAAAACAAAAGCATTTATCTTCAAAAGAAGTCTATAAAGCACTACTAAACTTTGATGTACTATATAGCAGTATGACAGATGAGGAAAGAAAAGAGTTTTATCAGGACTTCATTGAAGAAATAAATGTACATCAGGACAGAAATAGGTCCGAACGGATGATAAAAAGTATTTTATTTAAGTTTCCTTTGTATTATAATGGTCAAGTAGGCAATGAGATTTTGTTGCCCAAAGATTTTACCGTCGAGACGGTCGTGTTGATGTCAAGGGTAAAATAGGGATAGCCGTCAAAAGGCTTGAAATAAAGGGTTTTAAGACCAAAGGTAGTATTTTTAGGTGCTGCTTTTGGTCTTTCTTTTTCTTGTCGGTGGAAACCTGTCGAAAGGCTGAAAATGGTAGGATTGTGGCTACACTTTTGATATAGGGGTAGGTTGTGAATACACTATTGTTAAAGGGGTGGGTTGTGGAAACACTATGGTTAAGGGTATGAGTCCGTATTTTGGTACACCTTGTGAGTATAATGATAGATGTGCAGAAATGTATATTTGCATTAAAAAAGTAATTACTTTTACAACTAAAAATATACATTGAAATAAAGGTGCAAATTAGATTGTAATTACAATTTATTTTTGGTATAATATTTTTGGAATGCTATGCGCAGGAGGAAATGAAGAGTGAGCGATAGTAAAAATAAAAGTCTAATGGAACACCTAAATATTGGTGAGTTTAATCGAGGACAATCATCAAAATTAATTAGAAATTTGGTAGAAGAAGATAAAGCCGCATTTATACAGAAAAATGGAAAGCCTATAGCTGTAGTGATTTCTTATGAACGATATCAGCGTATGTTCGAGAAGGGCATTGATATTAGCGAGTTTTAGCGGGCGAAAATTACTGTAGCAAAAAGGAGATAAAAATGTTGAAATTAGGAACGGTGTTTAGTGGTATTGGTGCGGTCGAACACGCACTTGAGAGGCTAAATATTCCTTATGAAATTCAGTTTGCCTGTGATAATGGAGAAAGAAAGTTAAAGGCAAAGTATGAAGAAATAGAAGAAATAACAAAAGGAATGAACAACAGTGAGCGTAATGCATACATCACACAGCTCTACAATCAAACAGGAGTAAATTATGTAGAACAAACATATAAGGCAAATTTTCAAATTCCAGATGAGCGTTTCTTTCAAGACGCAAAGCTTCTTGATGGGACAGAATTTTGTGGTAATGTCGATTTGTTTGTTGGAGGGAGTCCTTGCCAGAGTTTTTCTGTTATGGGAAAGCGTAAAGGGTTAGAAGAAGCAAGCATTGCTAACATTAAAAAGGAATCCATTGTGGTCAAAGTACTCAAACAGAGATTTGGTATCTCCGGGCTTAATGGATATTAATGAACCTAAAAGATTCTTTTCTACTAAAGCACCTTTATCCCCAAGACGTACCAAACCAACACCAGATGAAAAGGCAAATTGTATTTTTTCTCCCGGTATAGACTGTACTTTGATGGTTGTTTCAGGCGGAACACCTGGAGCAACATTTATGGTATCTGTAGCACAATCACAATGAGCATTCTCAAAGCGAAATAAATTATTTTCAAAAAAATTTTCAGTATTTTCTGGCATTAACATACCCTCCGAACATATCAAATATAATTGAAAAAGTAACCATAAATAGAATTACTTTGATAATAGTAACTGTAAGTATAACTTATAGATATAATATCAAATATAAGCAAGCATAACAATATGTGTATGCGGAAAACAGAAAAAAAGTAATAGGGTAAGTGCAGAGTATCAGTTATTTTTTGGAAGATTTAGAATGACGATAAAGAAATACTTCGTCAGGATCTCTTTCGGAAGATAACGAAACAGATTGACAATCGAACAAATGTTTGGTGTATTTATTACATCGCTACATTAGGTACCAAGTCACGGAACACAGTGCAAAGGAATATTGAAAGACTATAATCAACGGTCAGTTTGACATCCCTTTTAGCTGGCCTTCTTATCAGGAGGCGAAAAATGAATGCAGGAAGTGCATGTGGCTTGTCCATGTTGTAAAAATAAAAGGTTGTTTGATGCAGACCCGGCAGCAGTTGAAGGCATTATTAAAATAAAATGTCCAATCTGCAAAGCTGTGGTAGCGGTCAGCTTCCACCAAAAGAAAGTTCGTACTGAGCGAATCGGCGCATAAGAAATTATAGCGACCAAGGCCTGACGAAGTTTAGAGGTAAAACTCTATTCTTTGTCAGGCCTTTTTGTTTTGCTCAAAATCATCAAAGTTTCTTGAACACCGAGATGGTGGCACAGGTTACTGTGTTTCCATCTGAGTCTTCAAGGCTCAAATAAAAATATGTATACGGCTGGAGTGACGTCCGAAGGCTGGGTACATCTATTACCAATTTATTACACAGGCCGTAAGGTCGAGTGCATTAGGTGATAGAGGTATCCCTGGTCAAGTGCGCTCATCTTTCGGCTAGGGAACTCACAGTCCTTCTGCGTTTCGACCTGCACAGGTCAGAAATGGAGAAGAGACAATGAGAGTAAATAATTCTACAACATTCACACGTAACTTTAATGGCGAGGCAATCAAACCTAACGAGGTAATGGTTCCTTTTGAGTACACAGAGCTTGAGGCAGAAAAGGTGGTTAATCCAGAGTGCATCAGAACAATTGAAACAGCCGGACAGTACTTCAAGGTTATCTATAAAGCAGTTCCACAGGAGTGGGCAAAGAGAGCAAAGTCAGCATTTAATCTTGTACAGAATGAGGCTCTTGGACATTATAGTATTTCAAATTTCGTATCAATGGATATGCTTGAGGATGAGTATGGTATGGCACTTGCAAGCGCACCATCAGCAGAGGATTTGTTAATGGAGCAGGAAGATACTAATGAGACAGTTGCTACATTTGTTGAGTTGGTATCGTCAGTTATTGAGAAGTCACCTAAGATTGGATATGCTGTACTTTTACTTCATACGGGAGTTAAGGGTGAGGAGTTCTATGGAAAGATGAGACTTACTCATGGACCTGCTAACAGAGTCCGCCAGGAGGCAGAAAGCATCTTGAAAGACGGACTTGCTAATTTTGATGTCAATTCCATTACAGGATACAAGAACCAGTTTAATGACATCTACAAGGAAGAAGCATATGCATTGCTTAATGCCATCGTAGAGATGTTCAAGTAACATAAAAACAGATATGGCACCGTGGGAAAGAGCGCATTCCTACGGTGCCATATTTTTGTAATTTTTATAAAAAAGTGGTAATATAATTATTATAAAAATGCGATAATACTAATAACAAGTCAAACATTTTAGCATATATTTATATAAAAGTCAATCTTGTATTTTGCGCCGAAGTGGTTATAATATAAGTAAGAAAGTATAAACTTTCTGTTGGGGTTACGAAGCCCACCAAAATCGTATTAATAGAGGTTACGAAGCCTATCAAAATCGTATTAATAGAGGTTACGAAGCCTATCAAAATCGTATTAATAAAAGGAACAGGCTGTGCTTGTTCCTTTTATTGTTTGGAGATACTATGGATTGGATAAATGTAAATGAGAAGTACCTAGATTATTTAAGAGCATTTGAGGGAAGAATACCAAGAACAGATTATGGTTCTGACAAATATAAGCCATTTTTTGGAATACTTTTTGAGGATGATGATTTTTATTACATAACACAAGTTTCACATGCACAACCTAGACATGTAAAGATGAAGAAGCAACCAGACTTTTTCAAAATATATGATCCGCAAGAATTGTCTAGATTAATAGCAGTTGTTAATTTAAATTATATGTTTCCTATTCCGAAAAATGAGGTAACTCCTTTTGTAAAGAAAGATATTGAAACATATAGAACTTTTAAATCAGAAGAAGAGAAAAGTAAGTATATTGATTTGCTCGATTCTGAAATGAAAATGATAAATACAATGAATTTGTCAGAAGCAGCAAAGGATATATATGAGAAAAAGTATTTATATCCTGAATCAAGATTGGCTCAAAGATGCCTGGATTACAAAGCATTAGAGGAACATGCCAAGAAGTGGAAAACTGAAGAATAATATAGATATGGCACCGTGGGAAAGAGTGCATTCCTGCGGTGCCATATTTTTAGATTTCATTTAATCTAGCATATTCTCCAAAGAGTGATATTGCTTTTTGATTGTAAGTCAAGGCTGCCTCCTCTTTGGTATTAAAGTAACCCAGATGATAATAATGACCGTCTTTATTAATATAACTACGATATTTATTTTTGCTTTTTGAAAAGCTGACTCCCTTATACCCTGTGGTGCTATCGGAACGAATTTTTGTATTAAACTCGTTTTGTTGCTTTTTACATAATCGGAGATTAGTAAGTGTGTTGTTTAATGGATTTCTATCGATGTGGTCGACATAGTCTCCCTTTTGGGCTCCTGTGATAATACGATGCATTTTTACAGCCTTGCCACCAGTACGGCTCATCACATATCCGGTTCCTTCCATACACCATGTGTAGGGCATGACCAATTCTAATGATTTTGTAGATATAACTGTAAAAAGACCGTTTTTTAAATATATAGCGGTGTATTCTCCGAAGGTTTCAAAGTCATTTTTCGTAATAACCACCGCCTAATCCTTTTTGTAGAATGGGCATTCATAACCATCGGCTCGAAGTAATAAGCCACTGATCCAAGACCTACACGGATTCTTCTTTTGTGAGACGCAGAAATCTTGGAGAGATGGATCAGTACTATGTGGAAGACCATCACGAGGCAATTATCAGCAGAGATGATTATGAGGCGGCCAATGATGTGATTGATAGGAGAAGGCAGGAAAAGGGCATTGAACTTGATAATGGCAAATACCAAAACAGATATCCTTTGTCCGGGAAGGTCATTTGTGGAGAGTGCGGGGGAACTTTTAAGAGAAAGACCTACACCCACAAAGTGGTTCTTGCCTGCACACAGCACATTGATGATAAGGAAAAATGCTCCATGAAATATGTAGACCTTGAGGCGGTTGAAGTTGCATTTGCGACAATGATGAACCGACTAACTTATTGCAGAAACAAGGTATTAAGACCTTTTTATGAAGCATTGCAGCAGAGCAATCAGACCGAGGCACTTCTAAAAATACATGACATTCAGGAACAGCTCGATGCTCTGGTAGAAAAGAAGCAGACCATCAAGGGATTATTTGCAAAGGGAGTGATTGAGCCTGCGGTTTATACACAGAGCCTTAATGGAGCAACTCATTGACTTCCTTCATGAGCAGACCACCGAGTTTGAGGAGTTTGATGATGGTCTGGTCAGAAGGCTTATTGAACAGATAACGGTGCATGAGAGTGGAACATTTACAGTTGAATTCAAGAGTGGAACTACGGTGGAAGTATAAGCAATAAACCAAGCGCCGGGATTGGTTTCCCGTCGCTTGTTTATTATTCGTTATCAAGTTGTTTTCTGTAATTGCTAGGGGAGATTCCTTTTTGTTTATGAAATATACGACTGAAGTACAGCGGGTTATCATATCCAACAATTCTTCCAATTTCAGTTACAGAATAAGTGGTTGTTTCTAAAAGAGTTTGAGCATTGGTCACTCTAGTTGATACAATATACTGCATAGGTGTTGTGCCGGTATATTCTTTAAAGATTCTAATGAACCAGCTTATACTCATACCTCGTGAAAGCGCATATTCTTCAATGTTTATTTCAGTATTGTAATTATCGTTAAAGTATTGTGTAGCCAATTCCATCTCATTATCTAGGTACTCATTTTTCAGAATTCGTTCTTTTGATAAATGTCTGTTAATGGCAATAAGAAGTTGACGGAGAAGCATAGCGATTAATTCTTCGTAGTCAGTCTGACAGCGTTGTAGTTCAGATATAATCTTTTTGAAAATTCTTTCATACTCTATTGAAGAGCCGACAAAGAATGTTCTCATATCGTCTTTTATGCCATATTTTCTTAAAATCATCTTTACATCACTTCCGGTAAAATGAATCCAAAATACTTCTGTTTTATCTTCACCATAGTACTCGTACTTTTGAAAATCCTTTGGTCTATAGAGAACCATGTTTCCAGCAGATACAACAGTCTCATTTTCTGCATTATCAAAGTGAAAATACGCTTTTCCCGAAGCAATATATATTATTTGGTAATCAACCCTGCCTCTTGGACGATAAGTAGGCATTTTAGGATGTAAAGAAACTCTATAGTTGCCACAACTGCCTACAATAAGGGGTTTTGATTTATCTTTGAAATCTTGGTGTGAGTTATTGTAATAACCAGAATTAATATACATATAAATCTCCATTCCGCCGCCTTTCAGTTGGCGGCACAAATAGTAATGA